>DAORUH010000050.1:0-11294 GCA_035433065.1 Devosia sp.
TGCTGAAGACTGGCTCCACGCTCGCGCCGTAGGCGCCATAGCCGTGCAGCAGCACGACCAGTTGTTTCGGGGCGCCACCGGAACGCGGCGATACGGCGGGTCCGGAAATCACACAGGCACTCCCTTGCTGAGCCCGAGCGCGGCGTAATAGCGCCAGAACAGCAGCGCCGCCGTTGCCCGGTGCGGCGACCAGACCGCCGCGATTTCGGCGAGCGCCGCGCCCAGCGGCCGCTCATCGAGCCCCAGCGCATGCGCCACCGCCTTCTGCAACGCAAGGTCGCCGACCGGGAAAATGTCGGGGTGGCCAGCACAGAACATCAGGTAGAGCTCGGCCGTCCACGGCCCGACCCCACTGATTGAGCACAGCGCCGCCACCGCGTCCGCTGCCGGCAGGTCCTCAAGCGCCGCGAAATCGAGCCTTTTCGCCACCACCGCTTCGGCGACCGCGCGCACCGTCCGGTATTTGCCCAGCGAGAACCCCACGCCGCGCACCTCCGCCTCGGTGAGACCGAGGTAGCCTTCGGGCGTCAACGCACCCGGCAGCGCGGCGAACCGGCCCCAGATCGCGGCGGCGCTTTGCACCGAAAACTGCTGCCCGCAGACCAGCCGGGCGAGCCCGGAAAACCCCGGGTCTGTCTTGCGAATCTCGAACGCGCCAGCCCTCTGCGCAACCGCCACAAGCCGGCGGTCGCGCTGCAGCAATGCGCTCAGATGTGCGGCAAGTGCATCGGCGGAGTCGAGTTTTTCTGCGGCCATGCTAGAGGAGGGTTTCCGAGGAGAAGATCTTGCCATCTCAGCCGATTTTCCGGTTCGCGCCCAGTCCGAACGGGTACCTGCATCTGGGCCATGCCTATTCGGCCCTTTTTACCCAGCGGGCGGCGCAGGCTGTTGGGGGGATTACGCTTTTGCGGATCGAGGACATCGATATAGCAAGATGTAAACCCGAATATGACGCGGCTATCCTCGCTGATCTTCGGTGGCTGGACTACCGTTGGCCCGAGCCTGTCCTGCACCAGAAGGATCGCTTCGCGGAATACGAAAAGACCGCGGCGAAGCTCAAGAAGTCGGATCTGCTCTATCCGTGCTTCTGTTCGCGCCAGGAGATCGCCGCTGATGCGACCGAGACCGACCCCGATGGGGCGCCGATCTATCCGGGCACCTGCAAACACCTGCCGCAGGCCGAGGTTGAGCGTCGGCTGGCGGCGGGCGATCCGGTGCAGTGGCGGCTGAAGAACGACGAGGCGCAGGAAGAGATCGGCGACATGCTGATCGTGCGCGAATGCCCGGTCGATGACCGCGACGTGCACTTTCGCGACGAAAAGCCCCGCGCCATCGAGCCGGGGCGCTGGGGCGATGTCGTGCTCGTGCGCAAGGACACCCCGACCTCCTACCACCTCAGCGTCGTCGTCGATGACGCGGCGCAGGGCGTGACGCATGTGACGCGCGGCATGGACCTGCTCGCCGCCACCGACATCCACGTGCTGCTGCAGGCCCTGCTCGGCTTTCATTCGCCGGTCTATGCGCATCATGGGCTGGTGACCGACGGCCTCGACAAGCTGGCGAAATCCGCCGGCGCCTCGCCGCTGCGCCTGCTGCGCGAATCGGGCTGGACCGCCGAAGCGGTCAAGCGCCGGGTTGGGCTGGCCGACTAGGCTGCGGCCTTCGCGCTGGGGACGTACTGGGCCACGACGCTGGCGACCGCCTCGTCAAAGGGCGTGGCAAAGTTGTCGCCGAGGATGGCGTCGAGCCGGGCGTCGCGCAGTTCCATCGGATTGCGCCAGAGGTAGACCATCTTCGCGATGTCGCGCATGATCGGATTGGTGAGGCCAACCAGCGTCAGCATGAAGTGCGGGAAGCGTGACAGCTTGAGCGGCACGGGCGAGCCCGCCTGCAGCGCCGCGCCCAGTTCCTCCTGCGTGGCGAAGTAACCGGCGAAGTGGAAGGTCTCGAACGCCGCGAACCCGGCGCGCTGAAAGGCCAGCACTTCGAAGGCGCGCCCAAGGTCGGGCAGATAGGCCCAGGCGTGCCCAATGCCCGGCGTGCCGGTCAGCGCTGCCTTGCCCTTCCCCGCTTCGCGCAGGATCACCTGATCGAACCAGTCGCCGGCATTGTGCGGGCCGAAGAAATCACCAGCGCGCACGATGACGACCTTGAGCCCCTGATGCTGCCGGCTCGCTGCCTCAAGCATCTTTTCGAGCCGCACGCGGATGGCGCCGCGCGGCGTTTGCGGCACCTGCTTCAGATCGGGCGTGATGACCCGGTCGGTGGCGGAATAGTTGTAGATATTGCCCGGGAACATCAGCGTGCGATTGCCGCCCACCGCCTCGATCACCGCGGCGAGCTGCGCCTCCGACCGGCCCTCGGTCCAGGCGTCATAGGGCAGGTTCAGCGCATTGACGACGACGTCGCTGTCGCCGATCGCGGCGCGCATCTCCTCGACGTTCCGGGCGTCGCCCGCCACGAACCGCACGCCGGGAATGGGACGGCGGTTGGCGCGGCCGAAGCCGGTGACCTCCCAGCCCGCCGCAGCGAACGCCGCTGCGGCCGCGTTGCCCAGATGTCCGTTGATCCCGAGGATCGTGACCTTGCCCTGCGTCATTTCAAAATCTCCTTCGTTGCCCGGCTAAGGTTGGGCAAACGAAATCGTTTATGAATTGACGATCTTCGGAATATCGATATACGAAAATGTATGGCACACGACACCGATCCCGACTGGTCGCTCTGGCGCAGCTTTGCCGCCGTGGTGGAAACCGGCTCGCTCTCGGCCGCCGCAAGGCGGCTCGGGCTGACGCAGCCGACGCTTGGGCGGCATGTCGAGGCGCTGGAGGCGGTGGTCGGGGCGCGGCTGTTCGACCGCACCCAGCAGGGGCTGACGCCGACCGACACGGCGCTCCGCCTGTTCGAGCCGGTGCAACAGGCGCAGCTGGCGCTCGCCGAAGCCATGCTGCGGGCCGAAGGGGCCGGATCGGCGCTCGAGGGCACGGTACGCATCACCTCGAGCGAGGTGACCTCGCACTACGTCCTGCCGGTGCTGCTCGGCGACCTGCGCGAGACCTACCCCGGCATCGCCATCGAACTCGCGTCCTCCAATTCGGTGCAGAACCTGCTGCTGCGCGAAGCCGACATCGCGGTGCGCATGTTCCGCCCGACGCAGCTCGAACTGATCGCGAAAAAGGTCGCGGTCTCGCCCCTCTGCGTCTGCGCGCACCAAAACTATCTCGATCACCGCGGCGCGCCGCAGTCGGTGGCGGGATTGCTCGACCACGATCTCATCGGCTTCGATCGCACCGACATCATCGTCAACGCGTCGCGCGAGCTGGGCTTTCCGCTCAAGCGCGACGACTTCGTGCTGCGCACCGACAGCCAGACCGCGGCGTGGGAAATGCTGAAGGCCGGGCTCGGCATCGGCTTTGCGCAGACGGTGCTGGTCGCGACCACCCCTGGCATGGTCGCCATCCTGCCGGAGGTTTCGCCGCCTCCGCTTGAGGTCTGGCTCACCACGCACCGGGAACTCTTCACCAGCCGGCGCATTCGTGCCATCTATGACCGCCTCGGCGAAACGCTTTCCCGCGTCTTCGCGCCGCCGTTTCAGGCGCCAAGGAGCGCACTCTCCCGATGAACATCACCGCTGTTGTCAGCATTGTCGCCGTCGCCGTCGTGGCGCTGATTCTGTTCGCGGGCCTGTGGAACATGTTCAAGGGCGGCGAAGGGTCGGGCAACCGCAGCCAGATGCTGATGCGCGCCCGCGTCATCGCCCAGTTCGTGGCGATCGTCGTGATCCTCGGCGCGCTCTATTTCTTCGGCCGCGGCGGCCCGCCGGCCTGACACCTCACCCGCCCTCCAGATGCAACGCGAGCGCCTGTCGAAATGGTCAAGCTGAACAAGATCTACACCAAGACCGGCGACGATGGCACGACCGGCCTCGTGCGCGGCCCGCGGCGCGTGAAGCACGACCTGCGCGTCGAATGCTACGGCACGGTGGACGAGGCCAATTCGCACATCGGGGTGGCCCGCACCTTTACCGGCTCGATGCCGACGATCGACCGGCTGCTGGCGCGCGTGCAGAACGACCTGTTCGACCTCGGCTCCGATCTTGCGACGCCCGGAGTTGATCCCGAAGGTGGGCAGCCATCGCTGCGCATCACGCCCGCGCAGACCGAGTGGCTCGAGAAAATGATCGACCGCTTCAACGAAGACCTGAAGCCGCTGAAGAGCTTCATCCTTCCCGGCGGCACCCAGCTTGCCGCGACGCTGCATGTGGCGCGTACCGTGGTGCGCCGCGCCGAGCGCGACGTGGTCGCGCTCATCGAGAAAGAACCCGACACCAGCACCGCCACGGGCATCTACCTCAACCGCCTGTCGGACCTGCTGTTCGTGCTGGGCCGCGTCGCCAACACCAACGGCGCGACTGACGTGCTTTGGGAACCGGGGCGGTTCACCGGCGAAAGCCGGCCGGAGTAGCCGGGTGGTCTTCCTGCCGCTCCACGACCAGAACCCTCTCCGCCACATCAAGTTTCCCTATGTCAGCTATGGGCTGATGGCGGTCACGACCGTGGTGTTCCTCGTGCAACTGGCGATGCCGAATTACGGCTTCGAGTGGTTCACCGTCGAATACGGCATGATCCCGCTGGTGGTGCGCGACGTGGTCCAGCAACCGGTCGCCTGGCTGCCCGACTGGGCGAACCTCGTCACCTACGCATTCCTGCATGCCGACTGGCTGCACCTCTTGTCCAACATGCTGTTCCTGTGGGTCTTTGGCGACAACGTCGAGGACGCGCTGGGGCACGTGAAGTTCCTGATTTTCTACCTCGCCTGCGCCGTCTTCGGCGGGCTTGCGCACATGGCGTTCAACCTCAACGGCAATGCCCCGCTGATCGGCGCCTCGGGCGCCGTCGCCGGGGTGCTCGGCGCCTATCTCGTGCTCTATCCGCACGCCCGCGTCTTCGTGCTGTTCCGCATCGTCATCCCCATCCCGCTGCCTGTCCCGGCGCTGTGGATGCTGGCCGTATGGATCGCCACGCAGGTGTTCTATGCGCTGGTCGGATCGGACGAGCCGGTGGCCTGGTGGGCCCACATCGGCGGCGTCATCGCCGGCGCGATTCTCGCGGTCCTGATGAAACGCCGCGACGTACCGCTGTTCGGCGGGCGGTGAGGGCCCCACCCACCGCGTCACCCGCGGGCTCGACCCGCGGGCCCACTCGATGCCGCGATGGGCGGTGCGATCGAGTGGATGGCCGGGTCACGCCCGGCCATGACGACTGAGAGTGCGTCACCCCGGCCCACCCTTGCTGAACGCCCGCTGAACCATTTCCCGCCAATCGCACCGCACGGCACAAAACCTCGCTTGATCGGCTCCGGCCGCCGGCTAAAACACCATCCGGCTGAGACACACTGGCGGGGGGATGGGAGATGACCATGACCGCCAAGACCGGATACGAACTGATGCGCGCGGGCGAATTCTATGCCGCGCCGGACTGGGACCTGATTGCGATGCAGGTGCTCGCCGCCAGCGATCTCGCAAAGCTCAACGCCACCACCGACATGGCCCTGCGCGCCACCCTGCTGCGCCAGCAGCTGGGCAGTTTCGGCAACTCGGTCGTCGTCTCGCCCGTGACCTGGGAATACGGCCGGCACATCCACCTCGGCGACCGCGTGCTCATCAATTTCGACTGCGTGTTTCTCGATGGCGCCGACATCGTTATCGGCGATGGCACGCTGGTCGGGCCGCGGGTGCAATTCCTCACCGCCGGGCATCCGGTCGATCCGGAGGACCGCACGCGCCACGACCACGCCACCGGCAAACGCATCGGCGGCTACTGCGTCAACCGGCCCATCACCGTGGGCAAGGATTGCTGGATCGGGGCGGGCTGCCTCATCCTCGGCGGCGTCACCATCGGCGATGGCACGACCATCGGCGCGGGCAGCGTCGTCACCCGCGACATCCCGGCAGGCATGCTCGCCGTCGGCTCGCCCTGCCGCGTCGTCCGCCGGGCCGCGAGCGACCCGAATTCGGGCTAGAGGAAAGCCTCGACTTCGGCGCGGGTGGGGGCGCCCAGCCGTCCGCCGAATTTCGTGCACTTCAGTGCCGCCGCTGCTGAGGCAAACGGGATGATGCGCTCGATGGGCCAGCCTTCGCTGAGCCCGAATGCGAAGCCGCCGTGGAACACATCGCCCGCCGCCAGCGTATCGACCGCCTCGACCAGCGGCGCAGGGAGGTGACGGACCGCATTCGCGGCGCGGTCGAACCAGTTGCAGCCGTGCTCGCCCGCGGTGACGGCGACGAAGCCGGAATGCCTCTGCGCCAGAGCGGCCGTGGCGCGCGCCGGATCAGCCTCGCCCGTCACCACCGCCGCCCCACCCTCGGACGCGACGACATGCGAAGCGTGCGGCAACAGCCGTTCCAGAACATCGCGCGGGCCGGTGTCGAGATCGAGCAGCCCGATGAGGCCACGTTCACGCGCCGCCTGCAGCGCCATCTCGGCGGCATCGGGCCAGCGCACATCGGTGCTGACAACAGTGACACCGGTGAGATCGGGCACCGCATCGGGCGCAGAGCGCACCGCCGGATCGTATTGCGGCACGATGATGCGCTCGCCGCGCCGGTCCATGAAGATCGAGGCAAAGCCCGAACGCGCGCCCCGCACCCGGCGGATGACGGAGGTATCGACGCCGGCCTCGGCGATCTGGGCCACCATACGGTCGCCGATCGGGTCATCGCCGCAACTGGCCCAGAGCGTTACACGGCCGCCGAGTTTCGCGATGGCGACCGCCTGCGCGGCGGCCATGCCCTGCGCGACTTCGACCGCTTCGAGCGGCAGGAACTTTCCGGCGGTGACGGGCAATGTCTCCAGCCGGAAGATCGTATCCATCGCGAAGGCGCCGACGCACAGGATACGCGACATTGGGATCAGGCTCCGAGCAATGCCTTGACGACGTTCTCGCCGTCGGGAGAATTCCACTCCGCCGGCCCCGGAAGATTGCCCAGTTCGCACCCGTTCTCGTCAAGCAGCACGGTGCCCGGCAGGCCGGTGATCACGCCCATCTGCTGCAGCGTCTTGAACAGGCCAAAGTTCTCGAAGAACGGCAGGTTGGGCAGGCCATCGGCGAGGAACGCTTTGCCCTTCTCGATCTGCGGATCGCCGGTGTTGAGCGGCAGCACCATGAACTGGTCGGAGTGTAACTTTGCGGCGATCGCATCGAGCGCCGGCATTTCCGCGCGACAGGGAATGCACCAGCTGGCCCAGAAATTGACCAGCAGCTTCTTGCCCTTGAAGTCGGCGATGGTGTGCGCCTTGCCGTCGGCATCATTGAACGAAATGTCGGCATAGGAGCGCCCCGTGCCGGTGCCGTTGAGCGCCGCGAGCATGCCGACAGCCGCCGCATCGATGAGCGCGGCGCGCTCGACCTGCGGCGGGCATTCTGTCGCCTTGGGGCCCGTCGGATTGCCAATCCACAGGGTAATCGCTAGTGCTACCGCCGCACTGGCGGCCGCGAGCACAAGCACCCGGCGTGGCCTGAGTTTTGGGCCCGTGGTCGGCCGTGGGTCGGTCATCGGGTCCCCGAGAGGTAGTGATGAGCAATCGTATGTGGGGCGGACGCTTTTCGGCGGGCCCCGACGCCATCATGGAGGAGATCAACGCCTCCATCGGCTTCGATCACCGGCTGTACCGGCAGGACATTGCCGGGTCAATCGCCCACGCCCGCATGCTGGCCGCGGCCGGCATCCTGACGGAGGCCGACAAGGACGCCATCGTCAAGGGTTTGAGCGCCGTCGAGGACGAGATTGCCGCAGGCAAGTTCAACTTTTCGCGCGCCCTCGAAGACATCCACATGAACGTGGAAAGCCGGCTCAGGGAACTGATCGGCGACGCTGCCGGACGCCTCCACACGGCCCGCTCGCGCAACGACCAGGTGGCGACCGATTTCCGCCTCTACGTCCGCGACGCGATCGACACCTTCATCGTGCAGCTGAAGACGCTGCAGGTCGCGCTGGTGAAGCGCGCCGAGGAAGAAGCCGGCACCATCATGCCCGGCTTCACGCATCTGCAGAGTGCGCAGCCCGTGACCTTCGGCCATCACCTCATGGCCTATGTCGAAATGCTCGGCCGCGATGTGTCGCGGTTTGAGGATGCGCGGCGCCGCCTCAACGAGAATCCGCTGGGCGCGGCCGCGCTCGCCGGCACGAGCTTCCCCATCGACCGGCACATGACCGCCGAGGCGCTCGGCTTCGACCGGCCGATGGCCAACTCGCTCGATGCCGTTTCGGACCGCGACTTCATCCTCGAAACGCTCGCTGCCGCGTCGATCTGCGCCGTCCACCTCAGCCGGTTCTCGGAAGAACTGGTGATCTGGTCAACCTCGCAATTCGCCTTCGTGCGTTTGAGCGACAAGTTCTCGACCGGCTCGTCCATCATGCCGCAGAAGCGCAACCCGGACGCTGCGGAGCTGACGCGCGCCAAGGTCGGCCGCATCCTCGGCGCGTTGACCTCGCTGATGGTGGTGATGAAGGGCCTGCCGCTGGCCTATTCGAAGGACATGCAGGAAGACAAGGAAGTCGCCTTCGACGCGATGGGCTCGCTGAGCCTCGCGCTCGCGGCGATGACCGGCATGGTCGGCGACCTCACCGTCAACCGCGAGAAGATGGCGGCCGCCGCTGGCGCCGGGTTCTCCACCGCCACCGACATCGCCGACTGGCTGGTGCGGGTGGTCAACGTACCGTTCCGCGATGCTCACCACATCACCGGCCGCCTTGTGGCGCTGGCCGAGGGCCGCGGCATCGGGCTCGAGGGCCTCACCATCGAGGACTTCAAGTCGGTGGACGAGCGCATCGACAGCCGCATCCACAAGGTGCTGGGCCCCGAGAACTCGGTGAGGAGCCGCGTGAGCTACGGCGGCACCGCCCCCGACAACGTGCGCGCGCAGGCCGCCCGCTGGAAGGAAGCCCTCACCGGCGAAAAGACCGAGCCCGTGAAAAAGCGCGGGCACGGTCACGGCGGGCATGGCGACGGCGGCATTTCGGAGTAAAATCCCCACCAGCTATATCCGAGCTTGTGAGGTCATCCGGTGGCGAAAACCATGCGACTGACAGAACGGCATGTGGACCTGCTGCGGCGCGAAATTCCCGATCCTGGCCCGCAACTCATCGACGGCTTCCGGCCGGCGACCGACGCGGACTACGCGCTGATCGTCGACGAAATGCTGCGCACGCGGCCGGCGGGGCCACTCTGGCTGTTCGGCATCAGTTCGCTGATCTGGAAGCCGGAAACGGCGTTCGTAGAAGCCATGCAGGCGGTGGCGCCCGGATGGCACCGCCGGTTCTGCCTCGGCTGGGACTATCGCTTTCGCGGCAGCCGGCAGGCCCCCGGGCTGATGATGGCGCTCGACCGTGGCGGGCAGTGCCGGGGCGTGATCTACCGGCTGCCCGAGGCCGGGCTCGAGGACGAGTTGCACAAGCTGATCCGGCGCGAGATGAGCATGGTGCCTTCGGCGTTTCCGTGGCGGTTCATCGATGTGGTGGCTGCCGGCGGCAGGAAGCGGGCCCTGAGCTTCGCGATGGACCGCAAGTCGCCCCGCTATGTTGCAGGGCTCAGCGATGAGGCGCTGGCGGACGTCCTGGCGACGGCAGTGGGTTTCCGGGGGTCGATGGCGGAATACCTGTACTCGACCGTCCGCAAGTTCGAGGAACTGGGCATCCACGACCGCAGGCTCTGGCGGCTGCAGGCGCTGGTGGCCGAGCGGATCGATGCGGCCTATCCCGCCGATCGACACGACTGACTTTCGTTTTTGCGCCCGGTGGCATAGAGGTGACGCCGACAATTTCGGGGCGTCACACCTTGGTTCACCATTTCGAGTATCGCGACGGCCGCATGTTCGCCGAGGACGTGGACCTGACGGCGCTCGCCGGCACGGTGGGCACGCCCTTCTACGTCTATTCCGCCGCGACGCTCCGCCGCCATGTGCGGGTGATGCGCGAGGCTTTTGACGGCATCCCGACGCTCCTCGCCTACGCGATGAAGGCCAATTCCAACCAGGCGGTGCTGAAGCTGCTCGGCAAGGAAGGCGCTGGCGCCGACGTGGTGTCGGGCGGCGAACTCGAGCGCGCCATCGCCGCCGGCATTCCCCCGAGCAAGATCGTGTTTTCAGGCGTCGGCAAGACCGTCGCCGAAATGCGCCGCGCGCTGGAACTGGGCATCCACTGCTTCAACCTCGAAAGCGAGCCCGAGCTCGAACGCCTGAGCGATGTCGCCCTACAGATGAAGAAGGTCGCGCCGGTCTCGGTCCGCATCAACCCCGATGTCGATGCCGGCACGCATGCGAAAATTTCGACCGGCAAGAAGGAAAACAAGTTCGGCATTCCGTTCGCCCGGGCGCATGAAGTCTACCAGCGCATCCGCGAGTTGAAGGGCGTGAAGGCGGTTGGCGTCGATATGCATATCGGCAGCCAGATCACCGACATGACGCCGTTCGACAACGCCTTCGCGCTGCTCGCGCAGCTGGTCAACGACCTGCGCGCCGATGGGCACGCCATCAAGCATGTCGATGTCGGCGGGGGCCTCGGCATTCCCTATCACCACGACGAAGCCGCCCCGCCCGACCCAATGGCTTATGCCGAGGTGGTGAAGAGGCACGTCGGCCCGCTCGGCTGCTCGCTGGTGCTCGAACCCGGCCGGCTGATCGTCGGCAATGCCGGCATCCTCGTCACCAAAGTCGAGTACGTGAAGGAAGGCGAGAAGACCTTCGTCATCGTCGACGCGGCAATGAACGACCTGATCCGCCCCACGCTCTACGAAGCGCATCACGACATCCAGCCGGTGGTCCATTCCAACCTGCCGCGCATCAAGGCCGACATCGTCGGCCCGGTCTGCGAGACAGGCGACTACATCGCCAAAGATCGCAAAATCGAGGGCGTGAAGGAAGGCGACCTGCTCTCGGTGATGAGCGCCGGCGCCTATGGCGCGGTCATGGCCTCGACCTACAATTCGCGGCCCCTGATCCCCGAAGTGCTGGTGGATGGCAGCAAGTGGCACGTCATCCGCGCGCGGCCCTCGGTGGAGCAGTTGATCGCGCTGGATAGCGTCCCGGACTGGATCTAGCCGGGGGTCTGCGCGGCCGAGACCGCCCATCTCTCAGCCGTCAGGGCGTGGCTCAGTGCCACCCCCAACCGCGCCCCACGCACCAACCCCTCAGTCGTCATGGCCGGGCTCGACCCGGCCACCCACTCGATGCTTCGACGTACCCCGCGGCATCGAGTGGGCCCCCGGGTCACGCCCGGGGGTGACGTAGTGGGTGGGGTA
>DAORUH010000050.1:11394-17882 GCA_035433065.1 Devosia sp.
GAGGTACGCCGGAGCCGGCCAGCGCAGCCAAGACCCGGCGCCATCCCCAACCGCGCCTCACGCACCACCCTCTCAGTCGTCATGGCCGGGCTCGACCCGGCCATCCACTCGATGCTTCGACGTACCCTGCGGCATCGAGTGGGCCCCCGGGTCACGCCCGGGGGTGACGTAGTGGGTGGGGTAGTTTGGAGCGCACGGGGAACCGCAGGTTGTGAGGTACGCCGGAGCCGGCCAGCGCAGCCAAGACCCGGCGCCATCCCCAACCGCGTCCCACGCACAACCCCCTCAGTCGTCATGGCCGGGCTCGACCCGGCCATCCACTCGATGCTTCGAAGTACCCTGCGGCATCGAGTGGGCCCCCGGGTCACGCCCGGGGGTGACGTTGTGGGTGGGATGGTGTGGAGCGCACAGCCCAGCGCAGCCAGGATCCGGCACCGCCCCCACGTACCACCCACTCGGCCGTCAAACCCACCCCGCGCTCGGCATGGCGACCGAAGTCCCTATTCGGAGTTATTGTCAAAAGTTCTAGTTTTGCTTGCGCGGGCAGTATTTTTCCCGTCACTGAAGGGGCTCAAATCATGAAAGTCATTGCTGCTATTGTCGCGCTTGGCGTCGTGCTGGCCATCGCATCTCCGGCCGCAGCATGTTCGCTGGCCAATCCGCACCTGTGTTCCAGTCTTTCGGGCTCGGTGACGCCCTATGTGCCACCGCCGGAACCTCCGTGCCGCAAGTCGTAACCCGGCCGCACGATTGCTCGTGCACCGCCGGAATGCGCCTGCTCAGCGGGGTGCGGAAGCCCGCCAGGCTGACACTCCGCTGAGCAACCCACAGATTTGCGGCCAAGGCCGCGCAACTGAGACCTGCGTACATCGGGAATGCTGCCAGCCCCTATCGCGGGCGACGCGCTGCGCTCAATGCGCCAGCGCGCTGCGGGCCATTGACGCCACCTCGACCGGCTTGCCGGCAAGTGCGTCACTCACCTTGTCCATCAGCGCCTGCAGCGTGAAGGGCTTTGCGATCACGTCGTAGATCAGCTCGTCCAACCCGTGCGCCCGCTCGCGCTGGTCGGCGAAGCCGGTCATCAGCAGGATCGTCAGGTCCGGATGGGTCTTTGCCACATCGAAGGCCAGCGCGATGCCGTCCATTACCGGCATCTTGATGTCGGAGAGCAGCAGGTCGAACCGCCCCTCCTCCTCGGCGACGATTTCCGACGCAATGCCGCCGTCTTCGGCCACCACCACGTCGTGCCCGGCATAGGCCAGCGCGCGGGAGACGAACTCGCGGACGTTGTCGTCGTCTTCAGCGAGGAGAATGCGGGGCATGGATCAGGAACCTGTTGCTTGCGGGGTGGCAGCGGGGCTGACCGAAGCCGCCCCAACGCCAATGGATGTGGGCGGTGAGCGGACCAGCTCCGAATCAGGCGTCCGGTGAGCCAGTTCCGCCGCCTCGAACGCAGCGTCGAGCGCGCGTTCGGCTTCGCTGTCGAGCGGCAGGCCGTCGCCGGGCATGGGCACGCTGACCTTTGACGCCGCGCCGCAATGAGCGCAGGCGAACTGCCGGTCCTGGCCGCCGGTTGCCTCGGGCGAGACGCGGTAGCGGGTGCCGCAATGCGGACACGCCATCATGAGCATGGAACTGAGGGGCGAGGTCATGCGGCGACCCTAGTGTTCGCCGGTTAAAACTCCTCAAACTCGCCCATCTTGGGCTTTAGGGGCGCAGCCGCCCGACTATGATGCGAAAGGACTGATTCGGAGTGGCAGGCGCGGTGATCGAGTTTTCCAATGTCGGCTTGCGCTACGGCCACGGGCCGGAAATCCTGCGCGACCTGACTTTCCGCATCGAACCGGGCTCGTTTCATTTTCTCACCGGCCCCTCGGGCTCGGGCAAGACGTCGCTGCTGAGGCTCCTGCTGCTGTCGCTGAAGCCGAGCCGGGGCGAACTGACCATGTTCGGCAAGAACGTCAGCCAGCTCGACCAGGATTCGCTGCTGCAGATGCGCCGCCATATCGGCATCGTGTTCCAGGAGTTCCGGCTGCTCGGTCACCTGACGACCTTCGAGAATGTCGCACTGCCGCTGCGCGTGCTCGGCCAGAACGAGAGCAGCTACCGCGCCAATGTCACCGAACTGCTCGACTGGGTAGGCCTTGGCGAGCGCATGGATGCGCTTCCGGCGCTCCTGTCGGGCGGCGAAAAGCAGCGCGCCGCCATCGCCCGCGCGGTGATCGGGCGCCCGGACATCCTGCTCGCCGACGAGCCCACCGGCAACGTCGACCCCGACCTGTCGCTGCGGCTCGTGCGGCTGTTTGCCGAACTCAACAAGATGGGCACGACGATCATCCTCGCGACGCACGAGCTCGAACTGCTCGAAAAATTCCCGTTCCCGCGCATGGAGCTGAGGGACGGACAGGTGGTGTTCGGTGGTTGAATTCAAGCTGCCCAGCTTCGCCGCGCTGACCAACCAGCGGCCGCGCACCGCGCCGATCGTTCCCGAGCGCTCGGTCGCCGGGCGCACGCTGGTGCTGCTCATCGCCATCATGACCTTTCTTTCTTGCGTGACGCTTGGCGGCGTCGTGCTGGTGCAGAAATCGGCCATCGCCTGGTCGTCCGATGTCGGGCGCGAGGTGACCATCCAGATCCGCCCCGTCGAAGGCGAGGTGATGGAAAGTAACCTCCGCACCGCGGTCGCGCTGGCCGAACAGACGCCTGGCGTCGACGCGGCGCGCGCGCTCACCATGGAAGAGAGCATGCAACTGCTCGAGCCGTGGCTGGGTAGCGGGCTCGACCTGTCGGCCATCGAGATTCCGCGGCTGGTCATCGTGCATCTCGCCGATCCGGCCGAGGCAGATATCGCAAAACTTCAGCGCGACCTTGCCGCCGTGAAGGGGGCGAGCCTCGATACGCACGCCGCCTGGCGGCAGCAGCTCAACGTCATGGCCGGCACCATCGTGCTGTCGGGCCTGCTGGTCCTGGCGCTGATCGTGCTCGCAACCATGCTCGCCATCATCTTTGCGACCCGCGGCACAATGGCGTCGAACCGCGAGATCGTCGACGTGCTGCATTTCATCGGCGCCTCGAACAGCTTTATTGCCGGCGAATTCCAGGGCAGGTTCCTTGCCATCGGCTTCCGCGGCGGCATCATCGGCGGCGTCGCCGCGATCCTGTTCTTCATCGTGGTGGGCTTTGCCGTCGGCGGCATCGTACCGAACGAGGCGAGCCAGCAGCTCGGCGTGCTGTTCGGCCGGTTCTCGCTGGGTATAGACGGCATCCTCGGCATCGCCGCGGTGGTGCCGGTGATCGCGGCGCTGACCGCCATCACCTCGCGCTTCACCGTGCGGCGCTTCCTCACGCAGACATCATGATCGTGCTCCTGGCCATCCGTACCGCGGTTTTTTACCTGCTGTACTTTGGCCAGACCGTCATTCTCGCACTGGTGCTTGGCACGCAGTCAAAACTGGTGCGCGGCAAATCGGATTTCGGCTGGGGCGTGGCGCAGTACTGGGTGCGCTCCAACGTGTGGTTGCTGCGCTGGGTCGCCGGCATCCGCACCGATGTGCGGGGGGCGGAAAACATCCCCGATGGCCCGTGCATCATCGCCAGCAAGCACATGAGCGACTGGGACATCTTCGCGCTCCTGCCCGACAGCAAAAAGCCCGCCTTCATCGCCAAGAAGGAGCTGATCGACATCCCGTTCTTCGGCTGGGCGGCGCAGACCTTCGATACCATCCGCATCGACCGCTCGAAGGGCGGCGACGCCATCCCGCTTATGCTCAGCGACGCCCGCGCCGCGCTCGACCGCGGCTGCCGCATCATCATCTTCCCCGAAGGCACGCGCAAAGCCCCGCTCGCCGTGCCCGACTACAAATACGGCATCGTGCGCATGTACGAAGAACTGCATGTGCCGGTGGTGCCGGTGGCGCTCGATTCGGGCCTCTACTGGGGCCGCCGCAGCCTGCTGCTGCGGCCCGGCACGGCGCGGGCGCGGTTCCTGCCGGCGATCGACCCGGGGCTTTCGGGCGAGGCGTTCTTTGCGGCCCTGCAGGAGAGCATCGAGACCGGCAGCGACGCGCTGCTGCTCGACGCCATCGCGCACGGCCACGGGCACGGACTGACACCGCAGCAGCAGACGCGGCTCGAGAGCCTGAAGGCCACGCGGTAGCGTATTGATCGCCGCCAACCCACTACATATTGACGAAACATCCGAACACACCCATACATCTTGACGGGCGTCGGGATTGACGCTTGACGTCCAATTCATTTCGTTCTATGTTTGTTCTCTTTCGTTGAATCGGGGGAACACGGGTTCAATGGCACCGATGCTGATGAGGCGGCTGTCGCAGCCGAACGTTTCGCGGATGGTCAACTGGCGCGGCCGCTCCGGGCGCTTTTACGCGCTGAGCCCTGTTCGCCTCGCCGATTTCTCGCTTGAGGACAACGAACTCTACCTGATCGCGCGCGGCAGTTTCGTGCTCTGGGCCGGTTCCGGTTCCGACGTGATCTCCGACCCCCAGTCGCGCTCCCGCTTCCGCCTCGCGCTGGCCGCCGCCGACCGCGTCTTCCACGTCGACAGCGGCGCCAGCGACGTCGAACGCATGACAACGGTATGGGACCTCGAAGCCGCCACCCCGGTCACGGAGTTGAGCGCAGCGTAGCGGCGCCTCTAGTAACCTTCGTGGTGAGCCTGTCGAACCACGAGGCGTGGCAGACAGGCTCACGCCGAGACGCACCCATCCCACCCCACCCACCACGTCACCCGCGGGCTCGACCCGCGGGCCCATTCGATGCCTGCCAACACCGAGTGGATGGCCGGGTCACGCCGGATGACGACTGAGGGATTGATGCACCCGCCCACTCACGCCGTCTCCACCACCGGCAGATCCACCCCGCCCAGCGCCTCGACCAGTTCGGTCAAATGCCGGTCCCGTATCCCCAGCGACAGCAGGTGCCGCGCGGTTTCCAGCACATATTCCGGGTTCGCGCCGGACTCGCCGACGCCCGCACGCACCAGTCGCACCTGTTCGAGAAGGTCGAGCCGGCCGGCATATTGCAGGTGCTTCACCTCGACGAGGAAGGCCAGCGCCATGACCGTCCGCCCGTCGCCCAGCCGGACGGGCCGCAGCGTTTCGCGATACACCCCGCCGTCCATCTCGCGGTCATTGAGATACTGGCGCACCCCCGGCCAGTGCTCTGCCGTCACCTCGAACGCAACCCCGCGGCAGGAGCCGCCGGGCACCAGCCCGAACACCAGCCCCGGCTGTTCGGGCGTGCCGCGATGGCGGTGCGAGTAGATGCACAGCCGCCGGTGCGCCCCCGCCAGCAGCGCCAGTCCGGAGCTGACAAACGGGAACCCCGGCCGCCAGATCAGCGAGCCGTAGCCGAACACCCAATGGCTGGAATCTGCCCGCACCGGTCATCCCCGGCCTTGTTGTCGTCGCGTTCATGACGGTAGGGTCCGCCGCACCCAAACGCCACCCGCTTCGTCCCAGAGACCATATGAAAAAGATCATCGCGCTTTTCGTCGTCGTTGTCCTCGTCGTTGGCGGCTGGAGCGGTTTCTGGCTGTGGGGCGCGAGCCAGATCCGCGCCCAGATCGCGGCGCTGGGCGGGGCCGATGGCGAAACCGCGCCAAAGGTGACCTGCGGCCGCACCAGCGTGTCGGGCTTCCCGTTCCGCTTCGATGTCGAATGCGCCGAGGTCACCATCGTCGACCGCGACGTGACGACGAAGATCCCGGCCATTCGCGCCAGCGTGCTCGCCTATCACCCCACTCAGGTGATCTTTTCGAGCCTCGGGCCGGTGACCATTGCCGACGCCTATACGGGCGGCGCGTGGCGGATCGACTATACTGCGCAGTCGGGCGGCGCGACCCTCCACACCGACGACATCTTCAAGGGTATCACCGGCGAAGGCTGGCGCATCGGGCGCATCTCCGTCATCGCCGAGAACCTGAAGCTCACCGACACCGTGCTCGGCGAAAAGCCGCTGGTGAACGCCGC
This sequence comes from Devosia sp., assembly GCA_035433065.1. Taxonomy (GTDB): domain Bacteria; phylum Pseudomonadota; class Alphaproteobacteria; order Rhizobiales; family Devosiaceae; genus Devosia_A. Next base: position 17,388 of record DAORUH010000050.1, read on the forward strand.
CACGGCGCAGATCCAGATCATCGACATGCCGGACCGGCTCAATGTCACCGCCGGCACCGCAGCGCTCGCCGGCTATACCGAATTCACCGGCATTTCGGCGCCCGACTACGGCGTCGCCGATGGCCGCTTCACCGCCGAGACCGAACTCACGGGCCTGCCCGCGGATATCCGCAACTACAACGAAACCCTGCCGGCCTTCTTTGCGGCCAACCAGGGCGAGTTGAAGCTCGTGAGCCTGCGCGGCGCAGCGGGTGAGGATTTTGTGGAGAGCACCGGCGCCATCAAGCTCGTGCAAGGCGCAAACCTCGACGGCACCATCAGCCTCAAGAGCAAGGGGCTGGTCGAGCGGCTCGGCGCGGCGGTGCCGGAGAACCTCAAGGTCCTCCTCGTCGGCCAGCCGGATGCCGATGGCAGCTACAGCCAGACGCTCAACATCAAGGGCGGCGTGGTCTTCATCGGGGCGGCGGCCTGGCGGTTGTCGCATGGTCATTCGCT
>DAORUH010000051.1:0-17862 GCA_035433065.1 Devosia sp.
GGACCTGATGCTGGTCACCAAGGGCAAGACCGACGAGCATCTCGCCCGTCTCGCCATCCGCACCTCTGAATCGTGCCTGCCCTGGATGGAGGCCCACGGCGTGCGCTTCCAGCCGTCGCTGTCGGGCACCCTGTCGCTGTCGCGCACCAACGCTTTCTTCCTCGGCGGCGGCAAGGCGCTGGTGAATGCCTATTACAACACCGCGACCGACCTCGGGGTCACCATCCTCTATGAGGCCAAGGTCAGGCACGTCGTCATCAACGAGGATCGCTTCGAGGCCGTGCAGGTGACGATCGGCGGCAAGGAGCTGGAGATCGCCGGCAAGGCGGTCGTGCTCGCGTCTGGCGGCTTCCAGGCCGATCTCGACTGGCTGGCCAGCGCCTGGGGGCCGGCGGCGCGCAACTTCCTCATTCGCGGCACGCCGTACAATCGCGGCGAAGTGCTGCGCGACATGCTCGACTCGGGCGCCGAGAGCGTGGGCGATCCGACCCAGTGCCACTGCGTGGCCATCGACGGACGCGCGCCGAAGTTCGACGGTGGTATCGTCACGCGGCTGGACTGCGTGCCGTTCTCGGTGGTGCTGAACAAGGATGGCCACCGCTTCTACAACGAGGGCGAGGACGTGTGGCCCAAGCGCTACGCGATCTGGGGACGTCTCGTCGCCAACCAGCCCGACCAGGTGGCATACGCCATCATCGACAAGAAAAGCTCGACGCTGTTCATGCCGTCGGTGTTCCCGGCCGTCACCGCCAACACCATCGGCGAACTGGCCGCGAAACTCGGCCTGCCCGTGGCGCAGGTGGAAAAGACCATCGCCGAGTTCAACGCGGCCTGCCGCCCGGGCACGTTCCACCCGACCGAGCTCGATGGTGTTGCGACCGAAGGGCTCGATCCGCCCAAGACCAACTGGGCGCGGCCCATCGTCGATGCGCCGTTCTACGGTTATTCGCTGAGGCCCGGCGTCACCTTCACCTATCTCGGCCTCAAGGTCGACGACACCGCCCGGGTCAGCGGGCAGAACGGCCGTTACCGCAACATCTGGGCGGCGGGCGAAGTCATGGCCGGTTCGATCCTCGGGCAAGGCTATCTCGCCGGTTTCGGCATGACGATCGGCACGGTTTTCGGACGTATGGCAGGCAGGGAGGCCGCAGCTCATGTCAATTGATGCACTGAGCACACTGGGCGCCGCCGACGACGCCAGCAGCGCCGCCATCGACGAGGCGCGCCGTCAGCTCGAGATCTGCAATGCCTGCCGCTACTGCGAAGGCTTCTGCTCGGTGTTTCCGGCGATGACCCTGCACCGCTCGTTTGCCGACGGTGAGATCACGCAGCTCGCAAACCTCTGCCACAACTGCCGGGGCTGCCACTACGCCTGCCAGTATACCGAACCGCACGAGTTCAAGCTCAACCTGCCCCGCGCCCTTGCCGAAGTCCGCGTCGAGAGCTGGGAGAGGTTCGTCTGGCCCAATGGCCTGGCCAAGCTGTTCCAGGAGAAGGGCGTTGCGCTCGTCGGCGCGCTGCTCGCCGGCATCGCCATCTTCTTCATGATCGCCTACGCAATTCGCCCGGCGAGCGGTGAAGGATTCTACGCCGTCATCTCGCACACCATGATGGCGTCGATCTTCACCACGGCGACGTTCGTGCCCTTTATCCTCATCGCGGTGGGTCTCTACCGCTACTGGCGTGAAGTGGGCGGCGAGCGGGTGACGCTGAAGCACCTGCGGGACGCCTTCGTCGACGCCGGCAAGATGAAGAACCTCTCGGGCGGCGCGGCCGATGGCTGCAACTACGAGAAGGAAGACCGTTATACGCAGGCGCGACGCTGGGCGCACCAGGCGGTGATGTACGGGTTCCTCCTCTGCTTCGCCTCAACCCTGTCGGGCACCTTCATGCACTATGTGCTCGACATGCATGCTCCCTATGGGCCGCTGTCCCCGCCCAAGCTGCTGGGCATTCCCGGCGGCCTGCTGATGACGCTGGGCGGCCTCGCTATGATCGGCCTCAAGATGCGCGCCGAGAAGTCGCTGGGCGCGCCGGCGGTGTGGGGCGGCGAGATGGCCTTCGTGATCCTGCTGACGCTCGTCGGCGCGAGCGGCCTCATCCTCTACTGGGTGACCGGAACGGAGGCGGTTCGCCCGCTGCTGATCCTGCATATGGGCTCGGTGCTCGCGCTCTACCTGACGCTGCCCTACACCAAGATGGTGCATGCCCCCTTCCGGCTCGCAGCGCTGGTCCGCGATGCACAGACCAAGGGCCGCCCGCCCGTCGGCGACTGATCTTTCGCAACATCGATCGCGCCTCGCGCGAGGCGCCCAGCGAGGAACGATGCGTATCGGCTATCTGTGCATTACCCAGGAGAGCAACGACTTCAATCCGTTGCTCACGACGCTCGACGACTTCCGGTCGAACAGCATCCAGAAGGGCGCCGAAGTCGCCGCTTCGAGCAAGGTAGGCAAGTATCGCGGCTGCCTCGAAGCCGTTGCCGCGTCGGGGCTCGACGTCGAGATCGTGCCGATCCTCAACGCCAACGCCGTTGCCGGCGGCCGCATCAGCCGCGAGGTGTATGACTATTTTGCAGCCGCCATCCGCGAGGGGCTTGCGAGCGCCGGAAAGCTCGACGGTCTCGTGCTCATGCTGCATGGCGCCTGCGCGGGCGAGGGCATCGATGATGTCGAGGGCCAGCAGGCTGCGCTCTGCCGGCAGATTCTTGGCGCCGATGTGGTCATCGCGCTCGGTCTCGATCACCACGCCAATGTCACGCACAAGCTGATCGACAGCGTCGACGCCGTCGCCGGGCACCGCACCCAGCCACATGACCATATCGACACCGGCAACATCACCACCGCGATGCTGCTGCGGGTACTGAGCAACGACATCAAGCCGGCGACGGCGTGGCGGAAGATTCCGCTGCTCAGCCATCAGGAGCAGTTCTTCACCGACCGGCCGCCGATGAAGACATGGTTCGACCGCGCCCGCGCCATCGAGGCAGAGAACCCGAAGGTGCTGCAGGCCTCGAACTACCCGATGCAGCCGTGGCTCAATGTGGCCGAGGGCGGCTGGGCGACGGTGGTGTGCACCGACAACGATCAGGCGCTGGCCGAGAAGCTGGCCGACGAACTGGCCGATCTCGCCTGGTCGCTGCGCGACAAATTCCAGGAGCACATCGCCGTCACCGTGGACGATGCCGTCCGGCAGGCCGACGCAGCGCCCAGGGGCCTCGTGATCCTCAGCGACACCGGCGATACGGTGTTCGGCGGATCATCGGGCGACAGCAACCTCATCCTCGAATCGATGCTGCGTCTCAGGATCAAGGGCAAGGCGCTGGTGCCGATGATCGCGCCCGCGGCGGTGGCAAAGCTCCACGCGGCCGGCGAAGGCGCGACGGTGACCTTGAACCTCGGCGGCGAAATCGCGACAGAGTTCTTCACCCCGATCGAGGTAACCGGGATAGTCCGCAAGCTCGGCGACAAACCGCTGCCAGTCGCCGCCTTCCGCTCCGGTCTCGTCGACATGGGCAAGGTGGCAATCTTCGAAGTGGGCAATGTCACCCTGCTGCTCACCGAGTTGCGCGGCGCGGGCGGCAACCTCCCGGAGATCTACGAGGCCTATGGCGTCAACGTCGCCGACTACCAGATGGCGGTAATGAAGACCGCGACGGCGTTCCACCGCTTCGACCGCTTCCGGTCTCAGGTGATCCGCGTCGATACGATGGGCCCGGGTCAGTCCGACATCTTCACCCTGCCCTGGACCCGCCTGCCGCGGCCGATCTATCCGCTCGAACAGTTCACCGACCGCAATATCGCGCGCAGTTAGCGCGCTGACCTGCGTCAAAAGTCGCGTGCGCCGTTCCACCCAGCGAAAGGGGCGATACTGGCGCATGGGCGCACCTCGGATAGCATCCGACGCATGAGCACTGACTGGCCGTTGGCCGGGTAGTGAGAATTTCGTCGCGCCACGCGGCGCCAATGAGGAAAAGCGATGCGTATCGGCTACCTGTCCATCGTCCAGGAAACCAACGACTTCAACCCCGAATTCACGACGCTTGATGACTACCGGGCTGCGGGCATGCACCGGGGCGCCGAGATCGCCGAAGTGAACCCCACCGGCTGGTATCGCGGTTGCGTCGAGGCGATCGAGGAATCGGGGCAGAAGGTTGACTTCGTTCCCATCTTCCACGCCCGCTCCGTTCCCGGCGGCCGCATTGACCGCGCGGCGGTCGAAGGCTTCTACGAAGAAATCCGCACCGGTCTCGCCAAGGCCGGCAAACTCGACGCGCTGCTGCTCATGCTGCACGGCGCCTGCGCTGGCGAAGGCGTCGACGACGTCGAAGGCGAACAGGCCGCCCTCTGCCGCAAGATCCTCGGCCCCGACGTGACCATCGCGCTTGGCCTCGATCACCACGCCAACGTCACTAAGCTACTGGTCGACAGCGTCGACGTGATCGCCGGCCACCGCACCCAGCCGCACCACCCGCACGACACCGGCAAGGTCACCGCGGCCATGCTGCTCAAGGTGCTGAAGGACAACATCAAGCCGACCACCGCGTGGCGCAAGATCCCGCTCATCACGCACCAGGAACAGTTCTTCACCGACAAGCATCCGATGCAGACCTGGTTCGATCGCACCCGCGCCATGGAAGCGCTGGACCCCAAGGTGCTGCAGGCCTCGAACTATCCGATCCAGCCGTGGCTGGACGTTGCCGAAGGCGGCTGGACCTCGGTCGTGTGCACCAACAACGATCAGGCGCTGGCCGAAAAGCTGGCGGATGAGTTGGCCGATCTCGCCTGGTCGATGCGCGACGCATTCCTCGAGCGCGTGGCGATCAGCCCCGATGACGCCGTGCGCAAGGCCGATGCCGAGACCAAGGGCCTCACTATCCTCAGCGACACCGGCGACACGGTGTTCGGCGGCGCCGCGGGCGACAGCAATATCATCCTTGAGTCGATGCTGCGCGTCGGGCTCAAGAACAAGGCGCTGGTGCCGATGATCGCGCCGGGCGCGGTGAGGAAGCTGCACGAGGCCGGCGAAGGCGCCACCGTCACGCTGAAACTCGGCGGCGAAATCGCCACCAAGTTCTTCACCCCGCTGGAAGTGACCGGCGTGGTCCGCGCACTCCGGGACGAGCCGGTTTCGCTTCCGTCATGGGGGTCGGGCAGCATCGACATGGGCAAGTCGGCGATCTTCGAGATCGGCAATGTGACCATGCTGATCACCGAGCTGCGCGGCGCGGGCGGCAACCTGCCCGAGCTCTATGAAGTGCACGGCGTCGACGTCTCGCAGTACCGCATGGCGGTGATGAAGACCTGTACGGCCTTCCACTACTACGACCAGTACCGCACCGGCATGATCCGCGTGGACACCAAGGGCCCGGGCCAGTCCGACATCTTCACGCTGCCGTGGAAGAACACGCCGCGGCCGATCTATCCGCTGGAAAAGTTCACCGACCGGAACATCGCCCGCAAGAACCCGTAAGCTCCTGCGGAAGCACAATACGAAACGCCCGGTACCGAAGTACCGGGCGTTTTCTGGGCGCGGCTACTTGCCGGCGAACGAGGCCTGCACGTCGGCGATGCCCGAGCATAGCGACTCGTCCATGCCGAGCGCCGCGACCATCTGGCCGGCCTCGCGCATCTCGGCGCTGCGGCGGACGCCGTGCTCGCGCACGCGGCCGCGCATCTGCACGGCGAGCTTCTTCCAGTCCATGCCCGGATAGCTCTTCGTGAGGCTCGCGAAGACTTCTTCCTCAACGCCCCACTTCTCGCAGGATTCCTTGCACTGGATGATGAGGGCCTCGATGCCCTTGATCATGATGGAGCGGCAGAGCTTCGTCGCCGAAGCGCGGCCGGTCGTCTCGGATACCGGGGTCAGGTCCATGCCGAGCGGGTTGAGGACGCTCGCCGCATAGGCGGCCTTGGCGCCGCCCGTGAGCATCGGCACCGCGAGGTTCGGGCCCGGCACTGTCGCCATCACCGCGCCCTCGACAAAATTCGCGCCGGTCGCATCGACGATCTTTGAGGACTCGATCTTCGTATCGGGCGAGGCCGAGTTCACGTCGAGAAAGATCTGGCCGGGCTGCAGGAACGCCGACGCCGTCACGGCCACGGCCTTCGCCTGGTCGGCGGTCACCGCCGAGATGATGAAGTCGGCGCCCCGGATGGCGTCTTCAGCCGAATTGGCGACGCGCACGCCGATCTCGCCCGCCTTCTTGATGCGGGCTTCCGTGACCGGCTGGCCGAACAGGCGGTCGTAGACCGTCACCGAACCCGCGCCGTTGGCGAGGAGTTCACGCGCGAAGATCTGCCCGACCTCGCCATACCCGATAATTCCGAAATTCAGGCTCATCTGCTTCCCTTTGGCCGTCGGCCCCTCGATAGAATTCAGTCACGCCTTGGGCGTCAGTTCCGCCAGCAGCCGGCTCAGCGAATCCGGCTGGCGGTGGAAATTCCAGATCAGTTGCAGCGCCCGCTCGGTCGCCGCCTCGCCGTAGATCGGCGTGCAGTTGGCGCGGAACTTTGCGTTGAGATCGTCGTCGCTGAGCGGGTTCTTGCCCTCGCCCTTGGGGTCCATGACGCGCTTCTCGTAGACGCGGCCGTCATTGGTTTCGATGGCGACCATGCCCGAGCGGCGCTTGGGATATTCGCGCTCGCATTCCTCATCGACCTTCACGTCGACAAGCTGCACAGCGGCGCGCACGTCGGCGCGCCTGAGGCTGTCCTGCTCGAAGCCGCGCACCGTCACCGCGCCATCGACCAGCGCCAGCGCCGCGGCGATCGGGGCGCTCATCTGCGCGCCGAGCATCGTGTCGGCATCCTTGTGGTCGTGCCCGCGCACCGCAACGCCGTAGAGGCCGAGGCGGATCTGGCGGACATTCGTGAGGTCGAGCCCGTGCTCGGCCTTGAGGTCGAGCACCCCGTCGATCGCCGCATGATAGTGGCGGCAGCACGGATAGAGCTTGAAGTAGATGTCGCCGATCTCAAGCGTGTCGGCATAGAGCTTGCTGACGTCCTGCGTGCCGCTGATGAAGGCGTTGAACACGCCGTGCGGCCCTTCGAACACCCGTGTCGGACCGGTCAGCCCCTCTTCGGCGAGGCCGGCGCAGACGATGCCGTCGCGCGCCGCCATGCCCGGATGGATGCGCTTCACATCCGGTCCTTCGGCGAGGAATTCGAGCAGGCCGCCCGCAAAGCTGCCGGCGAGGCCGAGCGCATGCATCGCCTTCTCGTCATCGAGCTTCAGCAGCACCGACACTGCCGAGGTGGCGCCGAAGGTGCCCGCGACGGCAGTGTTGTGCCAGCCGCGCTTGGCGGTGTTGGGGTGCATCATCGTCGCGACGCGCACCATCGTGTTGTAGCCGGCAACGACCGCGCGGATGATTTCGTCGGAGGTCGAGCCAAGGTTTTCGGCCATGGCGAAGGTCGCCGGGAACACCGACGCGCCCGGATGGCCGCCGGCGCGGGTGTGCCCATCATCGAGATCAAGCCCGTGCGCGCTGGCCGAGGTGATGAACGCCGCGCTCGCGGGCGACAGCCGTTCGCGCCGGCCGATCACCGAGGACTGGCGGCCGAGATCGGTCTTCGAGAAATACCGCAGCGAGGCTTCGGTCACCGGCATGCCGGTACCCAGCACGGCGCAGGTGATGAAGTCGATGCAGGCGCGGCTGAACGCATGATAGGCGCGCTCGTCCAGCGGCTCCGTTGCGATCCGCGCCGATTGCCCGGCGAGGACTTCACTGACCGACTTGCTGACCACGGTATTCACGCTTTGCGTCCTTTGCCAAAACAGAAGTATTGAGTGTGCCGCGCGCCACGATCTGCGCCGGGTCTATCGCATCGACCGACCGCACGCCGAGCTGCGCCAGCGACCGGACGACCTCGCCCTTGAGGATGGAGATGGCGTAATCGACGCCCTCCGCTTCCCCGATGGCCGCCGCATAGTTGAACGGACGCCCGACGAAGACGAACTTCGCCCCGAGCCCGAGCGCCGTCACCACATCGGTGCCCCGGCGAATGCCGCCGTCGAGCATTACGGGCACGTCGCCGGCCGCCTCGCAGATGGCCGGGAGCACGTGCAGCGGCGCAATCGCCGCGTTGAGCTGCCGCCCGCCGTGGTTGGAAACGATGATGCCTTCGGCACCCGCCTTCACCGCTTCGACAGCGTCGGCCGGATGCAGGATGCCCTTGATGATCAGCCGGCCCGCCCAAAGCTGGCGGATGTTCCGGAAGCTGTCCCAGTTGAAATGCGCCCGTCCGCCGAACTCGCGCTGCACCGTGCCCGAAATGATCGGCACGCTGCGATAGGCATAGAGGTTCTCGAAATGCGGAATGCCGTGGTTGAGGATGGTGCGGGCGAAAGTGCCCACGAGCCAACGCGGGCGCACCAGCCCATCAAGGGCCAGCCGCAGGCTCGGTTTCAGCGGCGACGAGAATCCGGCGCGGAGGTTGTTCTCGCGGTTCGAACCGACCGGCGAGTCCACCGTCACAACCAGCGTCTCGACGCCCGCCGCTTTTGCCCGGTCGAGCAGCGCCTGCAGCTTGTCCGCGGTCGGCGGCACATAGGCCTGGAACCAGGCGCGCGGGTTCTCTTTGACGATCTCCTCAAGCGGGATCAGCGACGACCCCGAGATGATCATCGGGATGTCGTTGTCGCGTGCCGCCTTCGCCATCGCCAGATCGGCGCGATAGCCGTTCATGGCGCAGAGGCCCATCGGCGCGATGCCGAAGGGGGCCGCCCAGCTCTCGCCGAACAGCGTGACCGCAGCCGACACCCCATTCACCCCCGCACAGAAGCGCGGGACGAACACATAGTTCTCGAACGAGGCGATGTTGCCGCGCATCGCGCGCTCGTCCTCGACGCCGCCGCGGACATAACCAAAGAGCGGCCGCGGCAGGCGGCGGCGGGCGGCGTCCTCAAGATCGTTGAGCGACAGGATCGAGCGGAACTTGCGAGGGATGCTCGTCATGCTCCGCCGCCCGATCCGGTCGTTGCTGGCTGGCACTAGCTCGGGCTTCTGGTTCATCTATTCGGTATCTGTCCCACCCCGCGTTGCCCCTCCACGGGAACGCGCCCTATGGGGAAAACCGCGGGCTTCCTGCCGCGTTTCCCCCCACTCGATGACATCAATGCGCGACCGCTACCTTGCCACACATTTCTTTCATGATGTAGAAAGATAGCGGCATTGTGGGGGGCTCGTCCATCGAAAACTCCCATTACGTGGGTTTTCCGTGGGAGGGGCTCCGGAGTGAGCAAGCGTCTTTATCGTGTCCTGGCCGAGGCTTTCATCGCGGAGGGCGTCGACACGGTCTTCGTTCTCACCGGCGATGGCAATATGTACTGGGAAGCGGCGTTTGCCGAGGCCCCAAGCACACGAACCATCCACGTCCGGCACGAACACTGCGCCTGCGCCATGGCTTCGGCCTATGCGCGCGTCAACGACACGGTCGGCGTCGCCTCTGTTACCTGCGGGCCCGGCCTGTCGCAGACCATGACGGCGCTCGCCACGGCCGTGCAGTCGCGCATTCCGCTGGTCGTGTTCGCCGGCGAAAGCCCGCTCAACACCGGCTACTTCAACCAGGAGATCGACCAGGCGCCGATGGTCGTGGCGACCGGCGCCCGCTACATCGCCATCCACAGCGCCAAGCGCGTGCAGCAACTGGTGGCCGAGGCGTTCCACTACGCCCGCACCAACAACATGCCGGTGGTCGTCGGCATTCCCTACGACCTGCAGCAGACGGTGATGGAGAACGTGCCCGACTACGTTCCCTCGTCGCACTACATGCCCGACATCGGGCCGCGCGCCCCCCATCCCGACTACCTCGACAAGGCAGTCGAGCGCATCGCGGCGGCAAAGCGTGTCGTGGTGCTGGGCGGGCGTGGCGCGAAGCTGTCCAGCGCGGTGGACGCATGCGTGAAGCTCGCCGAGGTTACCAACGGCGCTCTCGCCACGACCCTTCTCGTGCGCGGCCTGTTTGCCCGCAATAGCCGTGACATCGGCGTGGCCGGCGGCTTCGCTCATCCCGCAACGGTCGAGGCCTGCAAGGCCGCCGATCTCGTCATTGCCGTCGGCGCGGGCCTCAACGGCTATACCACTGACGCCGGCAAGCTCTTCGCCAATGCGGACATCCTGCAGATCGATGACGAGCCGGCCGGCTACGTGCAGGGCCGCCGCCCCGCGGCACAATATCTCGCCGCCGACGCGAAGCTCGGCGTCGAGGCGCTGGTGCGCGAACTGGAAACGCGGAAGCTCGCCAACCCCGATTGGGGTGTGACCGAGTATGCGAAGCGCATGCGCGTGGAACCCGTCGACACCCGCCCCTACCCGGTTCCCCCAGGCACCACCGACCCGCGCGAGGTCATCCGCGTGCTCGACCGCGAGTTGCCGAAGGACTGGGCCTATGTGAACGGATCGGGCCACTGCTCGTTCTTCTCGGTGCACATCTTCGACCGCCCGGCCGAAAATTTCCTGACCATCCGCGAATTCGGCGCAATCGGTAATGGCCTCTCCTACGCGGTGGGCATGGCGGCGGCGCGGACCGACCGGCCGACCGTCCTCATCGAAGGCGACGGCGGCTTCATGATGCACGTGCAGGAACTCGAGACCGTGCAGCGGCAGGGCATGAAAATCCTGTTCTGCATTCTCAATGACGGCGCGTTCGGTTCGGAAATCCACAAGCTGCGCGTCGACGGCATGGACGATCACGGCGCGGTCTATGGCCGCAACGGGATCGCGCGCATCGCGCAGGGCTTTGGCCTCCGCTCGGCGACCGTCACCAGCGTCGATGAACTGCCCGCGCTGATCAAGGAGTTCGAGGCAGGCGAAGGCGCGATGCTGCTCGACATCCAGATCTCCGATCAGGTGATCTCGCCGCGCATGCTGAAGAACATCCAGCGCTAGAACGGGACACCATGGACACCGCATCGGCAACATCGACCCGGCGCGGGGTTTTCCCCGCGATCGAGCCCTTCGCAACGCACCGGCTGCGCGTGTCGCCGGTGCACGAGTTGCATATCGCCGAATACGGCAACCCCAAGGGCAAGCCGGCGGTGGTCCTCCACGGTGGGCCGGGCGGCAAGTCGACGCCAAAGATGGCGCAGCACCACCACCCCGAGCACTACCGGATCATCCTGTTCGATCAGCGCGGCTGCGGTCTTTCCACCCCGCATGCCGAGCTGACCGACAACACAACCTGGCACCTCGTCGCCGACCTTGAGGCCATCCGCCAGCATCTCGGCATCGAGACGTGGCAGGTCACGGGCGGATCGTGGGGCTCGACGCTGGCGCTCGCCTATTCGGAATCGCACCCCGAGCGCGTCACCGAGTTGATCGTGCGCGGCATCTTCATGTCGCGCCGCTCCGAGGTGAACTGGTTCTATCAGGAAGGCGCTTCGCACCTTTTCCCCGAGGCGTTCGAGGCGTTCCAGGAGTTCATCCCGGACGCGGAGCGCAGCGACATGATCGCCGCCTACCATCGCCGTCTGACCGGCCCCGACGTGGCCACTCGCCACGCGGCTGCCCGAGCGTGGAGCCTGTGGGAAGGAACGACGATCTCGCTGCTGCCCGATCCGGAGCGCGAGAAGGAATTCGTCGACCCGGACTTCGCGTTGGCCCTGGCGCGGATCGAATGCCACTACTTCCTCAACGAGGGGTTCTTCACCCCGCGCGACTGGATTCTCGCCAACGCCGGCAAGCTCGCCAGCATCCCCGGCGTCATCATCCACGGGCGCTACGATGTGTGCACGCCGATGTCGTCGGCGTGGCAGTTGCACAAGGCGTGGCCGAACGCGACGTTCGTCGTCGTGCCCGATGGCGGACACACGCACACCGAGCCGGGAATTCTGCACGAACTGGTGACGGCGACCGAGAGCTTTCGCTGACGGCGTCAGCCCCGGCCGTAGGCGCGGGTGATGAGGTCAACGAGCCCGCGATAGAGTTCGCCCAGATGCGCCGCCCCTTCGGCATCGAGCGTGATCGCCGACGCATTGTCGGCGATCACCGCGACCTGCGCGGCAACCGGATCGACCGGCATATCCGCCGCAAAACGCCCGCGCGCGACGTCGGCCACCAGCGAGGTGGCCAGCAGCGCCCGGAGTTCGCGTGAAAACCGGGCGAGGAGATCGCGGCCCTGCGGGGTCAGCAGATCAGCATCCTGCCGCAGCCTCGAGATGAGGCTCCATTGGCTCGCGGGAGCGCCCGCCTTGTTGTAGCGCCGATAGCGCTTCTGGCTGAATGCCAGCATGGTCTCGACGCGCTCGGCAAAGCTCAGGTCGCGCTCCAGCCAGATGTCGCGCAGCGCCGTGAGCGTGGTTTCCACATAGTCGGTGAGCACGGCCTCGACCAGCACCTGCTTGGAGCCGAAATGGTAGTGGATGTTGGCGCGCGTCATATCGAGCGCGGTGGCGATGTCGCCAAAACTCGCGCCGCGATAGCCGTGGCGCACCAGCAGTTCCAGCGCGCGATCCATGATCGCCTGGCGGGTGGTCGTCTCGTTCATGGCTAAATCTATACGCAAGCCGGGGCTGCGCCGCCACTTTGACGAAACCCTTACTTCTAGGTAAGTAAGTGCAACCGGAGGATGAAGCCATGACGATGCAGATGTTTGCCGACAAGCGGAGCGGAGCGACACGGGCGGTGCGCGCCGGAAATCACGTGTTCATCGGCGGGCTGATGGCGACCGATGCCAGCGGACGCATCGTCGCCGGCGGCGTGCGCGAACAGGCGAAGGTCATCTTCGACGCCCTCGCCGCACTCCTCGCCGAGACCGGCGCGACGATGGCCGATGTGGTGAAGCACAACGTCTACTTCGCGTGCGACGGCGACGAAGCCGCCGTGCAGCGCTTCATCGCCGACCTCGATGCGGTCCGCATTCCCTACTTCCCCAACCCCGGCCCCACGACGACGGAAATCCGCTGCGGCCTCGATCGCGAGGGCGCGCTGCTGCTTGTCGATGCGTGGGTGGTCGTGGGCGGCAAGAAGGAACTGCTGAGCCCGCCCAACCACTGGTCGTGGAAGACGCACGGGCCGTTCGTCCATGGCTGGAAGGTTGGCGACATGCTGTTCGTCGGCGGCCAGCGTTCGCTCGACCAGAACGGCAATGTGCTCGGCACGGGCGATATCGAAATCCAGACCGAGGAAGCCTTCCGCAACCTCGACACCATGCTGCGCGCGGGCGGCGGCGACCGGCATAGCCTCATGCGCCAGAACACTTACTTCCGCTTTTTCGGCGAGGGCCGCGAGGTCACCCAGTACTGGGAGAAGATGACCAACGTCCGCCGCCGCTACATGTCGGTGCCGTCGGCTGCCGGCGCGGGGCTGCGCATCACCGGCTTCCCCAATGCCGCAGAACTGATCCAGGTCGAGGGCATCGGCATGCTCGGCGAGGACAAGCAGCGGCTGCAGCCGGAGGACCACTGGGACTGGTCGATCTCGAACAGCCAGTTCACGCAAGGGTGGAAGATCGGGAAGATGGCCTTCATCGGCGGCCAGATTTCCGCCGACAACAAGGCGCAGGCGGTGGGCGACGATCTCGCGACGCAGACCCGCAACGTCTTCCAGTTCATCCGCAACGTGCTGGCTGAAGGCGGGCTGGACGAGACCGATGTCGCAAAGCTCTATGTCTACTACCACGCCGAGGGCGACTGGGCGGCGATCGAGGCGGCGCGCAAAACCGTCGATGCCGTGCAGGCCGAGTTCTACTCCACCCCAGGCCCGGCGGTGACGGCGATCCGCGTCTCGGGCTTCGCGTTCGAGAACCTGCTTGTCGAGATCGAGGCGATGGCGGTAACCCGGGACTGATGTCGAAGCACGATTTCACCGCCGCCGAGTTCGCCCACCGCCTGCGCCGCACGCGCGAGGCGATCGGCGCGGCCGGGCTCGACTGGCTGGTGGTCATCCACCCCTCGCACATCCACTGGCTGACCGGCAGCGACGCCAAGAGCTATCAGGAATTCCAGTGCCTGCTGGTCGGCGCGCGCGACGAACCGCTCGCCGTGCTGACCCGCAACGGCGAAGTACACGAGTTCGAGACCGACTCGCTCGCCGATGAGGTCACCGGCTATGGCGGCAACGAGAACGAGGATCCGATCGCGGCCTTCGCGGCGCTCGCCGGGCGGCACGGCCTGCGCCATTGCCGGGTCGGCCTCGAAGTCCCCGCCTTCTACCTCCACCCCCGCCACTACGTTGCGCTGCGCGACTGGCTCGGCCCGACGCTCATCGCCGAACCGACCGACCTCATCGCCAACCTGAAACTGGTGAAGTCGCCCGCCGAACTCGGCTATGTCCGCATGGCCGCGGCGCTCGCCGATCTCGGCATGGCGCGGTTCACCGCTGACCTCGCCGTCGGAAAAACGGAGCTTGAGCTCGCGGGCGGCGTCTACGAGACGCTGCTCCGCAACGGCAGCGGCATTGCCGCGAGCCCGATCAACCTCGTCTCCGGTCCACGCTCCGCCTACAGCCACGGCGCGCCGACTGAACGCGTGCTGCAGCGTGGCGACTTCATCAACATCGAGTTCGGCGCAACGTTCCGCCGCTACACCGCGACCATCGGTCGGCAGTTCGTGCTCGGCCCGCCCACCGCGCGGATGATCGAACTGCACGACCTCGTCCGCCGCGCCTCCGACGCGATGATCGCGACCATCCGCCACGGCGTTGCGGCCACCGTGCCGCACCTAGCCGCCAAGGCCATCATCGGCGACGCCGGGCATGAAGCGCACCGCGTGCATCTCTCCGGCTACAGCCTCGGCGCCGGCTTTCCGCCGAGCTGGGCAGAGCCGCTGCACCTGCTTGCCGACAGCCCGCACACCCTGCGCGCCGGCATGGTGCTGACCATCGAGCCGCCGGTCTTCATCGGGGCCGAAGGCTTGGGCTCCCGCATCATCGACAATGTCATCGTCACCGAAACCGGCGCGGAACTGCTCTCCCGCGCCACCCGTGATCTCGTGGTGATCGGCTAAGCCGCGGGCGCCGGATAGCCCGTCAGTTCGTGCGCGATCTCCGCGCAGGCGATCTTCAGCCGCGCCAGCATGGCCTCGAAGTTCGGCGGGTTGCTGCGCCGGCTCACCGCCGCCACCGTCACGCAGGCCACCGCCCGGCCGTCCGCCACCACGATCGGGCAGACGACGTCCGTCACGCCCACAATGTCGCGGCTCTCGTGGATGATCGCGCCCTGCTTGCGGACCTTATCGAGTTCGGCCGACAGCGCCGTCGGATCGGGCGGTTCGCGCATCAGCACGCGGCACTCGGCGATCATGCGCTCGCGAATGTGCGGCGGCTGGAACGCCATCAGCACCAGCCCCGAATGCGCATCGGCCAGCGGGCGGCGATAGCCGAGCTTCAGCGAAAAGTTCATATCCGCCCCGCCCGACACGGCCGCGATAATCACCGTCTCGCCGCGATGCGCGACGACGAGGTGCGCCGCCTGATGCACTTCCTCCGCAAACGCCTCGACAATCGGCGCTGCGGTGCTGACGAGATCGCGGGCGCGCGCCGTCTGCATGCCGAGCCCGAACAGCTTGTTCGACAGCACCAGCCCTTCCCCACCCTCGTCGCGCTGCAGATAGCCGCGGCCGAGCAGGACATGAACCATCCGGAAGATTTCGTTCTTCGAGCGCCCGAGGTCTTCGGCGATCTGCCGTGTGGTCATCGGCAGGCCGCTGGACGCGAGCAATTCGAGGATATCGAGCCCCTTTTCGAGGGCCGGCGCGCTGTAGCTAAGCTTTTCGTCTGACATGGCTCGTCGTTTCACTAATGACGCTTGACGCTACATATAAAGCGACGATAGCGTCCGTCCCGAAGATTGGGAAGGGAATAGCTGATCTTCGCCGCGTTGCAGAAGGGGAGCTCTGCACACATGGAGTACAATTTCAGATTTGGAGCGCTGTGGCGGTTCCGGGGTCAAATCCTGGAAGGCGTGCTGCTGACGCTGCAACTCTCGGTTGTCACCATGATCTGCGGCCTGGCTATCGGATTGGTCGTCGCCATGGCGAGGACCAGTCCGATACAGCCGCTGCGCGTCATCGCCCGCATCTATGTCGAGGCGATCCGCAATACGCCGCTGCTGGTGCAACTGTTCATCGTGTTCTTCGGCCTGCCCTCGATCGGCATCAAGCTGAGCGCCAACACGGCGGCGCTGATCGCGCTCTCCATCAACATGGGCGCCTATGGCGCCGAAATCCTGCGCGCCGGGTTCGAATCCATCCGCACCAGCCAGGTTGAGGCGGGGCGCTCGCTCGGTCTCACCGCCGGCCAGACGTTCCGGCACGTCGTCCTGTTCCCCGCGATCAAGGCGATCTACCCCGCGCTGGCCAGTCAGTTCGTGCTGATCATGCTGGCCACCAGCGTCGTCTCCTCGATCGGGGCGACCGAACTGTTCAACACCGCCGCCTTCATCGACTCGCGCACCTATCTCTCGTTCGAGACCTATGCGCTGATCACCGCGTCCTATCTCGTCCTGACGCTGGGCTTCCGCGCCCTCTTCGCCGCCATCTACTGGTTCGTCTTCGTACGCAGGGTCCGCCGATGATCCGCGAGTTCAGCGCTGCCGACATCCTCTATCTCATCACCGCGGCGCAGTGGACGGTGCTGCTCGCACTCGTCGCCACCATCGGCGGCGGCATCCTCGGGCTCGTCGTCGCGGTGCTGCGCGTCGTGCCGTTCAAACCGCTCAACTGGCTCGCGATCGGCTACGTGAACCTGATCCAGGGCACGCCGTTGCTCGGGCAGCTCTTCGTCTTCTTCTTCGGCCTGCCGCTGTTCGGCATCAAGGTCGACTCGTGGACCGCCGCCGCCATGTCGCTGTCGATCTATGCCTCGGCCTTCTTCGGCGAAATCTGGCGGGGGAGCCTCCAATCAATCTCGCAGCGCCAGTGGGAAGCCGGCGCCGCGCTTGGCCTCACCTACCCGCAGCGGCTGTTCAACGTCATCCTGCCGCAGGCGGTGCGCGTCAGCATCGCGCCGACAGTGGGCTTTCTCGTGCAGCTGGTGAAGAACACCTCGCTCACCGCACTCATCGGCTTCATCGAACTCACCCGCGCCTCGCAGATCATCAGCGGCGCGACCTATGCGCCATTGCCCGTCTATCTCAGTGCCGCGGCAATCTATTTCGTCATCTGTTTCGCGCTCTCGCAGCTGAGCCAGATGCTGGAGAGGAGAATTCATGCCGCTCGTTGAGCTCCGCGACATCCACAAGCGCTTCGGCACGATCGAGGTGCTGAAGGGCATTTCGCTCACGATCGAAAAGGGCGAAATCGTCGCGGTCATTGGCCGTTCGGGATCGGGCAAGTCCACCATGCTGCGCTGCATCAACGCGCTCGAGCGCGTGCAGGCAGGCACGATCAAGGTCGACGGCATCGAGGTGACGGCGCCGGGCGCCGATCTCAACGTGCTACGCCAGCGCGCCGGCATGGTGTTCCAGAGCTACAACCTGTTTCCCCACCTCACCGTCGAGCGCAACATCATGCTGGCGCTACGGCTGGTGCGGAAGCTCGACAAGGACGCAGCGCGCAAGATCGCACACGAAATGCTGGCCAAGGTCGGGCTCGCCGAAAAGCCGCTTGCCTTCCCCGATGAGCTGTCGGGCGGCCAGCAGCAGCGCGTCGCCATTGCTCGATCGCTCGCCATGCAGCCCACCCTGATGCTGTTCGACGAGATCACCTCCGCGCTCGATCCCGAACTCGTGGGCGAAGTGCTCCGCGTGCTCGAAAGCGTCGCCAAAGAGGGCATGACGATGATGCTCGTCACCCACGAAATGAACTTTGCCAAGAACGTCGCCGACCGCGTGATCTTCATGCACGAGGGCCGCATCCACGAGGATGGCCCCGCGCGGGAGACATTGCTGGAGCCTCGTACCGCCGAACTCAGGAGCTTCCTGA
>DAORUH010000052.1:0-17836 GCA_035433065.1 Devosia sp.
CATCTTCCGCGGCGCGCTCGACGTCGGCGCGACAGCGATCAACGAGGAGATGAAGCTCGCGGCTGTCCGCGCCATCGCCAAGCTAGCGCATGAGCCGGGGCTGGAAGTCTCGCCCACCGGCCAGCCGGCGGTGTATGGGCCGGATCACATCATTCCCAACCCGTTCGACCAGCGGCTGATCCTGAGGATCGCGCCGGCGGTGGCGCGGGCGGCGATGGAGTCGGGCGTGGCGAAGCGCCCGATCACCGATTGGGCGGCCTATCTCGACGGGCTCAACCGCTTCGTCTTCCGCTCCGGCATGGTGATGAAGCCGATCATCGACCGGGCGCAGAACCGCGGCAAACGCATCTGCTTTACCGACGGCGAGGACGAGCGCGTGCTGCGCGCCAGCCAGGTGATCCTCGAAGAACGCATCGCGCGGCCGATCCTGATCGGGCGTCCGGCGGTCATCGAGCAGCGCATCAAACGCTTCGGGCTCAACCTCGACATCACGCGCGATCTCGAAATCATCAACCCCGAGGACGATCCGCGCTATCGCGATTACGTGGCGCTGTTCCACTCGCTGGTCGGCCGCAGCGGGGTGACGCCGGATACGGCCCGCACCATTGTGCGCACCAACTTCACCACCATCGCGGCGCTGGCGGTGAAGCGCGGCGATGCCGACGGGCTGATCTGCGGGCTGCAGGGCCGCTACATCAAGCACGTGCGCGACATCCGCTCGGTGATCGGCGTGCAGGATGGGGTGAGCGACGTGTCGGCGCTCTCCATGCTGATCATGCCGCGCGGCGTGTTTTTCCTTGCCGACACCTACGTGAACCAGGACCCGACGCCGGCCGAACTGGTGGGCATCGCGCTGCAGGCGCGCGATCACCTCAAGCGCTTCAACATCGAGGCCAAGGCGGCGCTGCTGAGCTATTCCAACTTCGGCTCGCGCGACGGCGACAGCGCCTTCAAGATGCGGGAGACCTACCGGCTGCTGAAGCAAGCCGCGCCCGGCATGATCGTCGAGGGCGAAATGCAGGGCGACCTGGCGCTCAACCAGGACCTGCGCGAGCGCTACATCCCCGATACGGTGCTGAAGGGCGAAGCGAACCTCCTGCTGTTCCCCAATCTCGACAGCGCCAACCTTTCCATGACGCTGCTCAAGGAGATGAACAACGCGCTGGCCGTCGGCCCCATCCTCATGGGACCGCGCTCGCCCGCCCACATCCTCGCCCCCTCGACCACCAGCCGCGGAATCGTCAATATGACGGCAATCGCGGCGAGCGAAGCCGTCGCATCGGAGGGAACGTCGGCATGATCCGGCACACTGTGGTCTTCACGCTCAAGCACGCGCCGGGGTCGCTGCAGGAAAAGATGTTCCTGCGCGACGCCAAGGCCGAACTCGGGGCCATTCCGGGCGTGAAGAAGTTCGAGCAGTTGAAGCAGGTCTCGAAAAAGAACGACTACCGCTTTGGCTTCTCGATGGAGTTCGCCGACCAATCCGCCTACGACGGCTACAACGCGCACCCCAAGCACGTGAAGTTCGTGAAGGACCGCTGGGAACGCGACGTCAGCAAATTCCTCGAAATCGACTACGAGCCGATCTGAGGCGTTGGCTTCCTATCCTATGGAGCAATACGGCGATATCCGCTGCCATCGTTGCGCCACCGCTCCCTCCCGGAAGCGTCGGTGACGTCCGGCAACTGCCCGCTTTCACGGAAGTCCAGCTTCGGCTCACGACCTTTGAAGCGAACTAGCGAGAGTTCCTTGCCGGGGCCCTCTGCTAGAAGGGCGAATGAGATTGCAACTCCGCTCTCGATACAGTTCGTGCCCTTTTGCTCACTCAGGGTGCCGACAAGGTAGCCGGGAGGGGTGCGAGAGCCTCTCCACTGCAGCCTCGGCTTCTTGCCAAGCGCGGCCTCTATACATTGGTACTCGTCGGTTTCGCTGATTCTTGCCTCTGCGGACTGCCTTGCGAGGAAACCATTGATGTTCCCCCACAAGAGAATACCGACCCAGACAACTGCGAATGCAGCGACTGCGATCCGCTGACGTTCCGTGGGGAGGTCGTTTCCTGGCGGGTTCAGCATTGGTTCGCAGTCTACTGGAACGCCGTCTCCGCAAAACTGCGCAGCTTGCGCGAGTGCAGGCGTTCCGCTGGCTGATCCCGCAAAATCTCCATTGCGCGGAGGCCAATCAGCAGGTGGCGGCTGACCTGGGTGCGGTAGAAATCCGATGCCATTCCGGGCAGCTTCAGTTCGCCGTGCAGCGGCTTGTCGGAGACGCAGAGCAGGGTGCCGTAGGGGACACGGAAGCGGAAGCCATTGGCGGCGATCGTCGCCGACTCCATGTCGAGCGCCACGGCTCGCGATTGGGATAGCTGGCGGGTGATCTCGCGCTGGTCGCGCAATTCCCAGTTGCGGTTGTCGAAGGTCGCGACCGTGCCGGTGCGCATGATGCGCTTGGTCTCGATGCCGTGCGTCTGGGTGATCTCGGCGACGGCCTGTTCAAGCGCCACCTGCACCTCGGCGAGCGCCGGGATCGGCACCGTCACCGGCACGTCGGCATCGAGTACATGGTCCTCGCGCACATAGGCATGGGCAAGCACGTAGTCGCCCAGTTCCTGCGAATTGCGCAGGCCGGCGCAGTGGCCAAGCATGATCCACGCATGCGGGCGCAGCACGGCGATGTGGTCGGTGATGGTCTTGGCGTTGGACGGGCCGACGCCGATGTTGACGAAGGTGATGCCGCGGTTAGCGCCGAGCTTCAGGTGATAGGCGGGCATCTGCGGAATGCGCGTGGCGCGCGTGCCGGTGGTGCCGCCGCCCAGCCGCACGTTGCGGGTGGTGAAGCCGCCCGGCTCGACGAACTCCTCATAGTCCGGATGGCCGTCGGCCATGTGTTCGAGGGCGATGCGGCAGAACTCATCGACGTAGAAGGCATAGTTCGTGAAGATCACGAAATTCTGGAAATGCTCCGGCCCGGTCCCGGTGTAATGCGCCAGCCGCTGCAGCGAATAGTCGACGCGCGGCGCGGTGAAGTGCGCGAGCGGGTAGGGCCCGCCCGCCGGCGGAATGAACGTGCCGTTGGCGATCTCGTCGTCGGTGTCGGCGAGGTCCGGCACGTCGAACAGGTCGCGCAGCGGGATGGGCAGTTCGGCGATCGCCTCACCGTCGATCCGATCGTTCGGGCCGATGGCGAAATGTAGCGGAATGCGGGTCGTCGACTCGCCGACCTCGATGGCCCCGCCGTGGTTGGCGAGGATCACCCGGAACTGGTCGATCAGGTAATTCCTGAACAGTTCGGGCGCGGTAATCGTGGTGCGATAGACGCCGGGGCTATGGAGATACCCGTATGGCAGCGTGGAGTCGGTCTTGCCGTAGCTGCGCGAGGTCACCTGCACTTCGGGATAGAAGGCCCGGACGCGCCCCTTGGGCACCTTGCCCTTGCTCAGCCCCACGAGGTGCTCGCGGATGAAGCCGGTGTTCCGGCGGTAAATTTCGGCGATGTACTCCCAGGCGGCCTCCGGCTGGGTAAAGGCCCGCTGCGGCAGCGGGGTGGGCATCATGGTGTCCATGTTCTTCTCATTGGCAGAACCGAAACCGGCTTTGCAGCCGACAGTTACGGACTTGCCGGTCTTTCGGCAACCTCGGGTGAGGAAAGGCCAGAACATCACCTTTCGGTGAGGGACCTTTTCCCGGCGTATTGGCAATCCATCTTCTATGCAGTTCGTCGAATACTGCAAACGACCCATGCATCGGCGAACAGCGAGGAGAAGCCTGCCGCTGCCCCCAAGCCCTCAACAGTGCGGCGGGCGCTCTTCAGGGCCGTAGCACCGGAAACGGCGCTACGGCCCGCTTGTTTCCCGCTACCCGCGACACGTGACAGGCGCACGACGGCGCTATTCCCAACCGGGATAATCCCGCAGATCCTCCTCGGCCACCGGCACGAGATCGAGCGGCTTTGGATCGGTGGCGTCGAAGATGCGGAAGACGTTCACCTTGTCGTCGTAGGTGGGGTCGGCGTCGTAGGTGGTGAGCGCAAAGCCGCCGTCGGCGAACGTGTAGGCCGCCCGCGAGGAGGCGTCGCAGATGCCGCGCCAGCAGGCGAGCGTGTAGATCATCCCTGCATCGGCGTCGTACCACGAATTGGTCAGTGCGGTTCGCGCGGAAAACCCGGTGATGCTCAGCGATTTCAGCGGGCTTTCAAGCTCGTCGCTTTCATGCACGGTCTTGATCTGCGGCTCGGCGAACTGCACCGGCCTCAGGCCAAAACTGCTCTCCCAGATCATGTAGACGTGCTGCTCGTTATAGGCGCCAGCGCCGCAGAAGAAGCGGTAGAGGCGGGCGAGCCGCTCGGGGTCGGTGGGGAGCCCGAAGCTCTCTTTGTAGGTGATGTCGTAGACCGCCGGCTCCGCGCCGCTCCCCGGCGCGCCGCCCAGCGCCCAGTTGCATTCCTCCGCGAAGGACAGCGCGAAAACGCGTTTGACGAGCCCCAGTTCGGGGGGCTTCTCGCCGTAGGTCGTGAAATTTCCATCGGTCGGCGGCACGAAGGTGGCCCAGTCCTCCGCGCCGGCTGCGGGCAGCGCAATCAAGGATACCAATGCGGTGAGAAGGGCGGCTCGGCAAATGGACATGGAAACTCCCCGGCGAGTATTTCGCCATGCTATCAGAGCCAGCGCGCAGGTTTAAGACAGGGCCGTATCGCCTTCACGGCGCCTTCCCGCTGGTGCTATGGTCCGGCGGTTTCCGGAGGGACAGGGTGATCAAAGCCGCAGCGATCGCGACCCTTGGCCTCCTGGCGCTCGCAGCGCCGGTGCTGGCGTTCGAGGTAACCGAACGGCAGTTGCAGATCAGCTTCAACCACGCGGGCAAGGACTACGTGCGCAACGATGTGCTGGTGCCGCTCCTGCCGAAGAACGCCTGCTACGACTGGCACCAGCGCTTCAAGGAGACATCCACGCCGATCGCCGTCACCGAGTGGCTGACGCTGCCGGCCGCAATCGACTGGGGGAACCTGGCAACCAACCCCAATGATGGGATTGAGATCCAGGACAACGGCACCGGCGCCAAATCGACGCTTTCGCTGGTCACCGACGACACCGGTTGGGTCACTCACGGCTGGTGCGCCGCCGAAGGCGATCCGCTCGGCAGGCACGTCCTTGAAATCATGGCCGGCGACAAGCAGCTGGCGGCCTTCGGGTTTTCCGTGATCGATCCCTCCGAATACAATTTCCCGGCCGCACCGCGCGAGCCCGGGGCACCGCGCTCGGGCACCAGGGTCTGGTAGCCCGGCCACCAACCGCGGGCCGTCCGGTTCGCTTCTCTCGAAGGATGAAAATGACTGTCTCGCTCTATTCGGCCTCGGTGCCGGTCTTCAATCGCATGTTCACGCAACTGCTCCACGTGCTGGACGTGGCCGAGAAGAATGCGGCGGAGCGCAAGATCAAGCCGGAAGTGCTGGTCGGCGCGCGCCTCGCCCCCGACATGCATCCGCTCAGCTTCCAGATCCAGAGCGCGACCGACCGGGCCAAGTTCTTCGTGTCGCGCGTGACCGGCCGCGATGCGCCGTCATGGGAAGATGGCGAGAAGACCTTTGACGACCTGCGCGCCCGCATCAACAAGGCGGTCGAGTACCTTTCGACTTACAAGCCGGCCGATCTCGACGGTCTCGATGAAAAGGTGGTGACGCTCAAGGTCGCCGGGCAGGACGTGCAGGCGACGGCGCCCAACTACCTCTTCCACAATGTCTATCCGAACTTCTTCTTCCACGTGACCACGGCCTACGACATCCTGCGCCACAATGGCGTGCCGGTCGGCAAGCGCGACTTCGTCGGGCCGCTGCCCACTCTCTGACCGGCTGCCGATAGAGGGCGATATGGGCGATCCGCCGGTCCACCAGATCGCGGGTCTGAGGTTTCGTGCCCTGAAATGACAGCGCTCTCGCCAGCAATGGCGGGAGCGACCCGGCGGGCCGGGAACGCCCGTCATTGTTGCGCGCCAGCGGCCCCGGGTCGGCGGCGGCATCCCCTCAGCAGCGTTCAGCCGCGAGAAAATCGGACGCCCTGCCATTGTCAGCGGGTGCACCGGTTCCCATTTCCCCTTCATCGTTCAACACCGGAGAAGGCTGATGCTGAACAACGACGATCGCCGGGCCATCGAGGGCCTGTTTCACCGCCTTGATGACGTGGAGCGCAATGCGCCGCCGCGCGATCCCGAGGCCGAGCGGCTGATCGCGGACGAGATTTCCCGCCAGCCCGCCGCGCCCTACTACATGGCGCAGACTATTCTCGTGCAGCAGCACGCACTTGAGGTCGCGGAGCGCCGAATCCGTGAGCTTGAGGATGAGGCGCGCCGGCAGGATCGCGGCAGCGACATTTTTGGCGGCCTGTTCGGCGGCGGTGGCCGGCAGTCGCCGCAGCGCCAGGAGCGTACCTACGACAGCGCCGGTGAGCGCGGCAGGGGCGGCCCGTGGGATCGCCAGCCGAGCCGCTACGACGCCAATCGTGGCGCTGGCGGCGGCGGCTTCCTCGCCGGCGCGGCGCAGACGGCAATGGGCGTCGCGGGCGGCGTCCTGCTTGGCAATGCCATCGGCTCGATGTTCGGCGGCGGCGGCGAGGCCCATGCCTCCGAAGCGCCGGCGGACCAGCCGGCTGACGACAACACCGCCGACAGTGGGTCGGATGCCGGCAGCGACGATTTCGGCGGCTTCGACGGCGGCGGCGGCGATTTCGACATGGGCGGCGACTTCTGACAACAAGTTCAACAGGGACGGGTTGCCCGGAGCGCGCCGCTCTGGGCATGATCCGTCCCGATGACAGAACCGCACCAGCCGATTCACCTTGAACATGTCGACCGCGCCGAAGGTGCGGACCGGCTGTCAGCCATCCTCAGCTCCATCGCCTGCGCGCAGGACCGGGAACGTATCTCCATCGGCGATCTGCTCGATGCCCTGCGGCATCGGGCACTCGGCGCGCTGATGTTCATTTTTGCGGTGCCCACGGCGCTTCCAATGCCGCCGGGCGTCTCGGCGGTGGTCGGGGCGCCGCTGCTGTTTCTGTCCGCCCAGCTCATGCTCGGCATGAAGCCGTGGCTGCCGAAGCTCATCACCGACCGCTCGCTGAGCCGGGTGGATTTTGAAAAGGTCGTGACCGTGGTGACGCCGTGGCTGGCGCGGGCGGAGGGGATCATGCGCCCGCGCATGACATTCCTTGCGGCAAAGCCTTCGGTCTACGTGATCGGGCTCTTGTGCCTGATCCTGTCGATCATCCTGTTCCTGCCCATCCCCTTGGGCAACATGCTGCCCTCGATCGCCATCGCCATCATGTCGCTCGGCCTGCTAGAGCGCGACGGGGTGTGGATTGTCCTCGGCTTCGTGACCGGGATTGTCTCGATCTTCGTCGTGTGGGGCGTGCTGTGGGCGATGGTGTTCGCCGCCTTCTTCGTCGTCCGCACGGTATTCGGGATCGGCTGAGGCCGGTCAGCGCTTCTCGTAGAACTCAAGGCCGCCGGCCTCGAGCACGTAGTGCATGTTCTTGTACGGGAAGCGCAGTCCGGCCGTGTGGAAGTGGCGAGCCGCGCGTACGCCGGGGTGCCGTGCGCCGCCAAGCACCGCATCGGCGACGCGCCCTGCGAGCGCGTAGGAGCGGCCTTCCTTCATCGGCTTGTAGAGGACGCCGGGGGCGAACTGGTTCTTCTGGCCGACCACGCCACAGACGCTCTTTGGATATTTCGGGTCGTTGTAGCGGTTCATGACCACCGTGCCGACGGCCAGCATGCCTTCCTCGCTCGAGCGGTTGGACTCGAAGTACATGGCGCGGATCAGGCACTCG
The DNA here is from genome assembly GCA_035433065.1 of Devosia sp. Lineage (GTDB taxonomy): Bacteria > Pseudomonadota > Alphaproteobacteria > Rhizobiales > Devosiaceae > Devosia_A. Next base: position 7,814 of record DAORUH010000052.1, read on the forward strand.
CGCGGTGTGAGGTTGGCGAACGGCGGGAAAATGGCGCAGCCGGACAGCGAAGTCGCCGCCAGAACCAGCGCGAGAAGCAGTTTGGGCGATGCCACAGCGGTCTCCGAAACGCGATACAAATGGGAGACCGGCCCGTTGCGGGGCCAGTGGTCGAAGAATGCGGGGTCTGGGTTAAGGAGAAGTTTGCTTGCCCGATTGGGCGAGGGCAGGACCGCCTTGGCGGGTGCACTCCTGCCCTCTGCTTAAGCCCGTTGATTGTCGGGCGCGCGTGGTTAACGGGAGGTTAATTCCCGGCGGGTTCGACGAGCTTGCGATAGAGGTGCCAGGTGGCGTGGCCGAGCACCGGCACGACGATGGCGAGGCCCACGAGGAACGGCAGCGAGCCGAGGATCAGCAGGGCCGCGACCATCACGCCCCAGACGGCGATCACCAGCGGGTTCTTCAGCGTCGCCCGGATCGAGGTCTGGATCGCGATGGCGGCACCGTCGTCCCGGTCGAGCAGCAGCGGGACGCTGATGAGGCCGCAGGCGAGGGTGACGATAGCGAAGCCGAGCCCGATGAGGTTGCCCCAGATCATCAGCGACTGGCCGGGTGCGGTGTTGAAGATCTGATCGAGGAACGCCGAGAAGGTCGGCGGCGAGCCGGGCCCGAGCAGGTTTTCGTGCAGCGACTGCGCGATCAGCAACCAGACAGTGAACAGCGCCAGCAGGAACAGGCCCACGGCGATGATCGAGGGCATGGCCTTGGAGCGCAGTACGCCGAGCACGCTGAGCCAGTGGGTATCAAGCCCAAGCTCCTGTCTGCGGCTCATCTCGTAGATGGGCAGGGCGGCGACGGGGCCGACCAGCGCGAAGCCGGAGACCAGCGGAAACAGCAGGGGCCAGGAATTGCTGCCCGAGGTCCACAGCCCGATGATCGCTCCCGCCAGCGGATAGATCAGCCCGAGGAAGACGATGTGGGAGGGCTTGCGCCAGAAGTCGCGCCAACCCAGCCGCAGCGCGTCGAACAGATCGTCGATGCCGATGGTGCGCACGCGGGGGAAGTCGACGGTCCCGTCGTGGCCCGTAAGCACGTGGAAGTCTGCCATTTCCTGGCCCTCCTTAAAGAGGCAGTGAAACGGTCGCCGCGAGGCGTCCCCATGCGCCGGTGCGGAGACCGCAACCTGCATACAGGAGGAGCCTAGGACGGTTCGGCGGCTTTGTCTGTCGCAACCATCCTCATTGTTTCGTGAGCAGGCGAACGATCACGTTGGGTCCTTCAGCGCCTCGAGTGTCGCCGCAAAGCGCACCTGCTTGGCCCGGTTGGACTCGGTGACGAAGTCGCGCAGAGCCTTGCTGGCCAGCGCATCGGCGGGGATTTCGCCAATGATTGCAACGCGAAATCCGTAGTTGATGAACTTTTGCAGGAAGTGCCCTGCGACGCCGGTCTTCAGCGAAAGGAACATCGGCGTGAGACGCTCCAGCGGGATGGCGATAACGTCAATCTCCTGGCCGTAGGTTTCGCCAATGAGGTCGATGGCGCTGCGCTCGGAGCCGAGTTCCGTTCCGCTCGCGCCCACGGCGAGCACCCGCAGGTCGCCAATCGTGACGATTTTCATTCAGTTCTCCAGGTCCGGCCATTCCAGCGTGCCCGAGGCAACGGCGGCCTCCAGCGCATCGACCGCGGCGGCAAGGCGTTCATCGATAACGTGCAGGTACTGCGTCCAGTCTCCGATCTGGCGCAACTCGCTGATGCCATCTGAAATTCCGCGGATGGCGATGAGTGGCAGTTCGAACCGATCGCAGGCGCGCTTGATGGCGTAGGTCTCCATATCGACCATGTCGGCCTCGATCGCGTCATAGGCCGCTCCGGAGACGATGGCCGCGCCGGTGGAGAGCGACGCCGGCACCATCCCCGGCACGCGCGGTTCTAGCACCAGTACCGCCGGCAGCCCGAGAAAGGGCGTGACGCCGCGCTCGAAGCCGAGGTGCGTGGCGTCCATGTCGCGGTAGGAGATCGATGTCGCCTGATAGATACCCGCCTGCTGCAGCCGCGCCGACCCAGCGGAGCCAAGCGAGACCACCAGATGCGGCAGTTCACCCGAGGCTTCGCGCATCCCAAGCTCGGCTGCCACGGCGACGCCCGCCTCAACCGGGCCGACGCCGCACATCAGCGGCGTGATCCGCGATTTGAGGTGCGGTCCGTACTCGGCGTCTGCCGCCATGACGTAGAGAATGTCGGCCGAACCGGTTCTGGGTTCTGTGGGCATGGATGCATCCATCCTGTCGCGGGGTGGTTTACCCCAGTTGCAATACTGCGGTGGTGGAGAGGAGAACACCATGTTTGCCGACAGAACTGTGACGGCGATGGTCCCAGCCCGGGATCTCAACGCGGCGATCAGATGGTATGAGGACAAGTTAGGCCTCAAACCATCCGGGCCAGTGAACGAGGGCGGCGCGGCCTACAGCCTCGCCGGAGGCACGCGCTTCTTCCTCTACACGTCGCAGTTCGCCGGAACGGCGCAGCATACGGTCATTGCCTTCGACACAGCCGACCTCGCCGCTGACATGCTGGCGCTGCGAGGCAGAGGCGTGGTGTTCGAGGACTACGACCTGCCTGGCCTCAAGACCGTCGGCGGAGTCGCCACCTTCGGGACGGTGAAGAATGCCTGGTTCAAGGACGCCGACGGCAACATCATCGGCCTCGCCGAGGGAATGTAGCTTACTGCGCCTTCGGCTTGGGACAGCGGAACACCGTCACTGGCTTGGCGTTACCGCCGTCGGCAATGCGGATGCCTTCGCCCTGCGGCCCGAAGATCGGCGTCATGGTGATCTTTTTCGATGCGGATCCGCAAGACATCGCGGCGGTGAGCGTGCCGTCGCCGTTGTCGGTCCAGCCCGAAATCTCGCAGTTGCCATCTGTACCCGCAAAGCTGTTGGCGGCGATGGTGATCGGCGCGCCGCAGTTTGCCGGCTCGGTCGCCCAGCCGCCAATGACGGGCTTCAGCGCTTCGCTGGCCGATGCCGCCGCCGGCTGCGCCGCGGGAGCCGCCGGAGCGGCGGGCTGGCTGGGAGCGGTGGCGGCCGGGGGCGTCGCGGTGGGCTTTGCCGCCTCGGGCTTGGGCGCACTGTCGCAGGCGGCGAGGGCAAGGGTCAGGGGAATGACGCTGAGGGCCAGAAGGTAGGGGCGCACACTTTGCTCCAGTGGTTGACGCTCGACCCGGATGCCCGGGCCGCGTTGGTTGCACAGCCGCCTACGGGCAGCGGACGAGGGACTGGGTGCCAGAATCACCACCCACAACGGTCAGGTCGATACCCTTACCGGTGGGCAAGAGTTTGACCAATTGGGCATCCTCGTCCCCCGTTGGCCCGGCGCAGCGCAGGCCAATGGTAAGGCCGCCCTGGCCATCGGGGATCGCGTCGGCGATGCCGCAGGTGCGCTCGATGGTCACGAATTGCGTGGTGCTGAGTTTCACCGGCGGCCCCGGCGCCGCACAGGACGCCGTATCGCCGGCCCAGCCGCCCGCCAATGCGGCCAGTGACGCTTCCGGCACGTTGGCTGGCTTGTTGGCCGGTGGCCGAACGGCGGCGGGCTTGCTGCTTGTGGACGGCGGGTTGCCCTGGTCGTCAACCGTGTCGCTCGGCTGCTGCGGGCCGCCTGTGCAGGCGGCGAGCGGCAGGAGGAGGGCGGCGAGCACGATGGTGCGGAAGAATCCGGTCAACATGGCTGTCAAACTCTCAACCCCGCCCGGGAGTTGCGTTCTCATGCCAAAGCGGTAATCCGGGGCATGGTCCAGATTTATGTCGATGCCGATGCATGTCCGGTCAAGGATGAGGTGGTGCGGGTGGCGCAGCGCCACGGCATGGCCGTCACGTTCGTCGCCAATTTCGGACTCCGCCCGTCGCGCGATCCCGACATCCGCAATGTCGTCGTGCCTCAGGGCGCCGACGCGGCAGATGACTGGATTGTCGAGCATGCCGAAGCCGACGACATCGTCATCACCTCGGATATCCCGCTCGCCAGCCGCTCGCTCGCCCGCGGCGCCCATGTGATGGGACCGACCGGAAAACCCTACACCAAAGACGGGATCGGCATGGCGCTGGCCATCCGCGATCTCAACCAGCACCTGCGCGAAACCGGCGAGAGCCGCGGGCTGAACGCAGGGTTCACGGCGAAGGATCGCAGCGCGTTCCTGCAGGCGCTGGACGAAGCCGTCGTCCGCGCCCGCCGCAACCAGCCCCGCCCCTGACGCGCGCGCCTATTCCGCCGCCGCCCGCTTCGGCAGCACCCAGTCGGGGCGCACCCAGTGGCAGGTGTAGCCGCGAGGATTGCGGATCAGGTAATCCTGATGCTCGGGCTCGGCCTCCCAGAATGGCCCGTCGGCGCTGACTTCGGTCACCACCTTGCCTGGCCACAATCCTGAAGCGTTCACGTCGGCAATGGTGTCCTCGGCCACCGCCTTCTGCTCCGGCGAGGTGTAAAAGATCGCCGAACGATAGCTGGTGCCTACGTCGTTGCCCTGCCGGTTCATCGTCGTCGGATCGTGGATCTGGAAGAAGAACTCGAGCAGTTTCCGGAAGCTGGTCTTGTCTGGATCGAACACGATCTCGACTGCCTCGGCATGGGTGCCGTGGTTGCGATAGGTGGCATTGGGCACGTTGCCGCCCGAATAACCGACGCGGGTGGAGATCACGCCGGGTTGCCTGCGGATCAGGTCCTCAGCCCCCCAGAAACAGCCGCCCGCCAATACTGCACGCTCGGTTGCCATGTCTCGTACCTCCGCGATGATCTGAAAAGACTGCGCAAGATATAAGTGCAGCCCCCGCCATTTGCCATCGCCTCGCTTGGGAGCGGTCGCAGGGGGCGTTCGGGGTTCCAGATAGCGGTTTGATGCGGTAGTCAGGTTGCCCCGCAACGAAGGCGTGCGCCATGAGCCGGGTCTTCTACCACATCCTCGGCAACAACCTCGTTGCCAACATCACCAACTACACGGTCTGGTTCGCGGTCACCTTCTGGGTCTACCTCGAAACCAGATCGGTGTTCGCGACGGGCATGATCGCGGGCATCTATCTCGTGCTGACCGCCGCCTTCGGCATCTGGTTCGGAAGCCTTGTCGATCACTATGCCAAGCGGCTGGTGATGCTCGGTTCGAGCCTCGTGTCGCTCGTCCTCTACGCCATCGGCCTCGTCGTCTACCTGCTGACGCCGGAGCCGGCGTTCACCAGCGTGTCGAGCATCGCGCTCTGGGCGCTCATCGTCGCGGTCATGCTCGGCGTGATCGCCGGCAATATCCGCTCGATCGCGCTGCCGACGCTGGTGACCGTGTTGATCCCCGAGGATCGGCGCGACCGGGCCAACGGGCTCGTCGGCATGGTGTCGGGCATCGGGTTTCTGACCACCTCGGTGATCTCCGGTTTTCTCGTCGCCTTCGGCGGGATGCTCGCCGTGCTCCTCCTCGCGCTGGGGCTGACGGTGGCGGTGCTGGTGCATCTGTGGTTCGTCGAGGTGGACGAGGGCCGCGCCGTCCCGTCCGCCGATGCACTGGCCGAGCCGAGGCAGGTCGACATCGCCGGGACCATCGTCGTCATCGCGGCGGTGCCGGGGCTGTTCGCGCTGATCTTCTTTGCCACCTTCAACAACTTTCTCGGCGGCATCTTCATGGCGCTGCTCGACGCCTACGGGCTGTCGTTGGTTCCGGTGCAGGTCTGGGGCCTGCTGTTCGGCGTTCTCTCGACCGCATTCATCGCCAGCGGCCTCATCATCGCGCGGACCGGGCTTGGCCGGAATCCGCTGAAAATGCTGATGATGGTCAACGTCATCACGTGGTCGGTGTGCTGCGTGTTCACCATCCAGCCCTCGATCTGGCTGCTGGTGGCAGGCTGTTTCGTTTGGATGTTCCTCAGCCCGTGGGCCGAAGCGGCAGAGCACACGACGCTGCAAAAGGTGGTGCCGCTCGACCGGCAGGGCCGTGTCTTCGGCTTTGCGCAATCGGTTGAACAGGCCGCCTCGCCGCTGACCGCGTTCCTCATCGGTCCGTTCACCGAGTTCGTGGTCATCCCGTTCATGACCGACGGGGCGGGGGCCCAGACGATCGGCGGCTGGTTCGGCACCGGGCCGGCGCGCGGCATGGCGCTGGTGTTCACGGTCTCCGGCCTCGTCGGACTCATCGTCACGATCATCGCCTTCAACTCAAAGTACTATCGCCAGCTTTCCGCCGCCTACGCCCGCCCGGCAGATCAGGAACCCTCGCCGACCTGATGCCTCAGAGGCTCGTCGAGGTCTGTCCGACGATCTGCCACTGGCCGTTTTTGGCCTTGGCGAAGCAGATGCCTGCCGCGTAGGGCTTTTGCAGATCGATGACGTCGAAGTCGGCGAAGCCAGTCGAGCCGTCGGGCAGGTAGACGCCGATCCAGTGGCCCGGCGACGGAGTGTCGTAGTCGAGAGCGTAGAGCCGGTCCGTCTCCAGCACGCCCTTCGCCGCAGACGCTGTGTCGGGCTCGGTGTGCAGGGTGTAGGGCTTGTCGACGTAAACGAAGCTGGAGCTTGCCACGCCCGTTGCCTCGGACAGCGCCTTGATCGCCGCCACGTCGTAGCTTCGATAGGCGTAGGTGCAGATGGCGCCCTTGACCATCGGGTCGGCGCCCCACGTTACGTCATCCTCCAGCGCCACCTCTATGTACTGCTGTTCGGCCCGCAGGCGGTTGGGCAGCGCATCGCCGCCGGGCGGCGGCGGCTCGACATCGCCGCCGATGTAATTCGCGAGATCGGAAAGCATCACGCTGGCGTTGCGGTGGGGCCCAAGCACTTCGGTGCGACGCTTAACGTGCAGGTCCAGCGCGCCGTCGACAGCGCGGATGCGTGGCGCAAGGAATTTGCCGATACCCTCGACGTCCGCCGCCTTGACTGCCGCCATCAGGGCGGCGGCAGCGACCAGCAGGTCATCGGGCGGAGACACCACGACAGGGGCCTTTAGCGGCAGGGGCACATAGGGCTCGATGGCGCCTGCGGGCACGGTGAGCGCGAGCGTGACGAGCGGCAGCAGCAGTAGACGCAAGATATTCCTCCGGGCAGCGGTGCTTTACTCTACTACATCGGACGCCCGCCGCCCGCAGTTCCTTTGGTTTGTTCTGCGCCTGTCTATGCCGGTTGCGGGATGGCGTCGCCATCGATCCGCTTCGGGGGCGGGAAGGCGAGGGCCATCGCGGCTGCCGCGATGCCGACGACCGCCGAAGCGACATAGAGCCACGAATAGGTGCCGAACGTATCGTAGAGCCAGCCGCCTCCCACCGGGCCGAAGGCCATGCCGATGCTCGAGGTCATCGTCGCCGCGCCAAGCACTGTGCCCATGACACGGGCGCCGAAATACTCGCGGGCCAGCACCGAATAGAGCGGCATCACGCCGCCATAGGCCATGCCGAGCACCAGCGCGAGCATGTAGAAATGAGTGAGTTCGGACACATAGATATAAAGGTAGATGCCGACCGCCTGCAGCACGAGTCCACCAACGATCACCCGGCGCACGCCGATCCGGTCGGCGAGCAGCCCGAAGACGAGGCGTCCGGCCAGCCCGGCGACTCCCTCGACGCTGTAGATCGAGGCCGCCGCGAGTGCCGACGCACCACAGATCATGGCATAGCTGACGGTGTGGAAGATCGGGCCGGAATGGGCCGCGCAACACAGAAAGAACGTTGCGGCGAGAACGATGAACTGCGGCGTCTTCAGCACGGCAAAATTCGATGAGGCCGTGGCAGGGCCGCTCGCCACCGATGCGGGGGCTGTCTCGAGCACGGCAGGGGCCCGGCGGATAAGCATCGCGGCCGGGATGATGACAATGACCGCGCCGATCGCCGTCATCAGCATGGCCGAGCGCCAGCCGTGGCTCGAGATCAGGATGCTGGCGAGCGGGGTGATCACCATCGGCGCGACCCCGGCGCCGACCGACACCAGCGAGACGGCGAGGCCGCGGTGCTTTTCGAACCAGCCCACGGTGGTCGCCATGATGGGGGCAAAGAACGCGCCGCCCGCCGCGCCGATCAGTCCGCCATAGGCGAACTGGAAGACGATGAGGTCGGTGGCGCGGCTGGCGATGGCGAGACCCAGTCCGAGCAGCACCGAGGCGATGAGGACGACGGGTCGCGCCCCGATCCGGTCGCTGAGCGTGCCCCAGGCAAAGCCGGCGACACCCATGACGATGAAGCCGATGGTCATCGCAAGCGAGATGCCGGCGCGGGTCCATCCCGTCTCGTCCGCAATGGGTTGGAGATAGACGGGCAGCGCAAACATCGCGCCCATCGCCACACAGGTAATGACGGCGCCTGCCGCCACGATGACCCAGCCGTATCGCATTTCCATGACCCACTCCCAATGTTCCGGAGTGTAGACGATTGGCAGGCGGCGGATTCGACATCCGGCGACGATTTTTTCGCCGCCGGCGGGTTTCGATCGGGGGCTAGTTCTGGCCGGGCGCGGAGATGTTGACCATCCAGGGCGTGCCGTACTTGTCGGTCAGCATGCCGAAGGTGTCGCCCCACGAGGCTTTTTCCAGCGGCATCATGACGGTGGCGCCCGCCGCCAGCTTGTCCCAGTGCCCGCGCAGCTTGGCCTCGTCATCGCCGAAGATCGACACGGTCATGCCGCCGGCCCGCTGGAAGTCCATGCCCGGCGGGGTATCGGAGCCCATCAGGGTGTAGCCGTCAGGCGTTTCTAGCTGGCCGTGCATGACGAGGTCGTTGGCGGACGGATCGGGCGCCGCGCCGCCTTCTCCAAAGGTGAACAGGCTGAGTTCGCCCCCGAACACGGATTTGTAGAAGTTCATCGCCTCGCGGGCATTGCCCTTGAAGCTCAGGTACGGGTTGAGACGGGATGACATGCTGATCCTCCTGTGAACGGAGCGAGGGTACATGGACGGTGTGACCATGCGGCGACGGTCCCATTCCAGCACGGACCAGCCCCCGGCGCAGCCCATGGCGGCGGCCGCGGATGCAGAAGTGATCAGCGGCTCAGCGCAGTACCGCCCCCCAAATTCACGGTCATTTTGCCGTTTCGGTCGTCGGCGCGGTTTTGAGCATTTTCCATATTCCCTGCGCCGTCGCCGCCAGCCGTTCCCCGGAAAAGATGTCCGCCTCGACGAAGTCCAACTGCCGTGTCGAACGCTTCACCGTGCAGCGGGCAAACACAAATTCCCCAAGCCGTGCCGCCGCCGTGTAGTGGATGCCGAGCTGGATAGTGGCGTGGAACCGGCCCAGTTCGTGCTGCCGAGCGGCGAGACCCATGGCGTTGTCGGCGAGGCTGGCAAGCACGCCGCCATGCACTACCCCGTTGCGATTGAGGTGCTTTGCGGCAACCAGAAAGCCCAGCAGATAGTGCGCGCCGTCCTGCTTCTGCCAGTGCGGGCCGAGGAGCCCGAAGAACCCGTCGCCCCCGGACAGTTCCTCCCAGCCATCGGCCAGCAAAGCCGCCGAATCGTGCAGGTTGCCGCTTCTATCCCGGGGGGCGTCAGTCATTCCATGTCCTGAGGTTCGATCAAACGCCGTCATCTATAGAAGGAGCAGGGCGGGCAACAACCACTTCTTCCGTCGGGCGGCGCCGCGGCAGAGCGCGGGGATGACAGCAAATCCCGGCTCGGATAAAGCATGCGCTCCCGCAACACGCCCAGCGATCACCATGCTCGACATCAAGTGGATCAGAGACAACCCCGCCGCCTTCGACAGCGCGCTCGCGCACAGGAAGAACGTGCCGGTGTCGTCCTCCGGACTGCTGGCGCTCGATGACGCGCGCCGAGCCGCGATCCAGGAGGTCGAGGTGGCGCAGGAAAAGCGCAACGCCGCGAGCAAGCTGATCGGCCAGGCAAAAGCGCAGAAGGACGAGGCGAAAGCCGCCGCCCTGATGGCCGAGGTCACGACGCTCAAGGAGCAGATGCCGGCGCTGGAAGCCGCCCGCCGCGACGCCGAGGAGGCGCTGCGCAGGGTGCTGCTCGAAATCCCGAACCTGCCCGCCGAAGGCGTGCCGCCGGGCGAGGACGAGGCCGACAACGTCGAATATTTT
>DAORUH010000053.1:0-17531 GCA_035433065.1 Devosia sp.
CGACGAGTTCGCCCCGTGGCATCTTCGGTTCAGCAGGATCGACAGGCTCCTGCTTCCAAACCCAATCACCAGCCATCGCCCGAAGAATTTCTTCGATCGACGGTGTGACTTCGAGGTGAAGATCCTGCGCTGGACGGACCGCGTCCCGCTTGCCCTCTCCGGTCATTTCGTACTCGACGACACCTTCGGGTGTCGTCGACCAGTTCGACTGCAGCGGCTCGTACGGATGGTCGGGGCGGTTGCGGTGCTCGAGTACAGCGGCGAAATCATCGGCGTCGTTGACGGCAGAGTTGCGCGGGTAGACCCGGCGCTCTTCGCCGTACCACGCCCAATCGTCTGGACTGGCGTTGACGACCCGCGTGCCGTCGGGGGCGCTTTCGCGGCGTACCGGCCCGGCTTTTTCATTCGCGCGCTTCATCTCGGTCCCTCCTGCTGCCGGTATGGAGAAACATACGTTTTGCGGCGTCAACACCGCCGGCGTGCCGAAATTTTTCGCTGAGGGTATTGCCCGACTCCGACTCCGCATGGTGCGGACATCCAATGCGCCGCCGGACAGGACAATACCCTACTAGACGCATGCGCAATCAGCGCTGGCGGCATACGAAAGCGCTCGCTCGCGGTTGGCAGCCTGGAGCTCCTGCTCGTCGTAGAAGCGCCACGCGTCATCAGCAGCGGGCCGCGCATGAACGAACGCGCCATGGAGTTCGCTGGTGTCTTCCGCGTTGTTGCATCCCGCCACCTCCAGCATCCTGTCAAACGCCTCCTTGCCGTCTCGGTCCTTGATGTCGAAACACGCAAACGACACCTCATCGGTGTCGATATCGCGCATAGAGAACTCGATGAAGCGCCCGAGCTCCACGCTGCTGTCTAGGATTTGAAACAACGAAATCTCCGCGGGAGGCGCCGCTGTCACCTCTCCACATCGGATAACGCCCCGCGGCGCGGCCCCCGGCCAAGCGCCGACGGCGGCGTTATCCTCTACGTAGGCCCCTGCTGAAGCAGGGCCCACGTAGGTTTCTGGGGGTTTGGGAGGGACTACTAGCTCTCGCAGTGGTGGTGCAGGAACCCCGTCTGGGTCTGCTAGTGGGGGTGCTGAGGCCCCTTCTAGGTCAGAAGCGCTAGAGGGGGTCTTGAGGCCCCTGCTAGGACGCGATGATTTTTTCCCGGCTCGTGCCCTGACCTCCGCAGAGACGACCTCCGCAGTGGCACGGACCCAGGCGAAGTTTGGTGCGTATTCGGTGCCTCGGGTGCCGGCACCTTTCACGACAACGGCAATGTAGTTGCCAGCCACCAGCTTCAGCAGACTCGCGCGCACGGCCTTGATGTTGCGCCCTGTTTCGCGAACGAGGTGGCCAACGCTGGTTGGGCGCGACAGCCCCTTCGACTTCAGATGGCGGTCGGCAATTTCCAGCAGCACCGCCAGGTCGCAGGCGGTGAGTTCCTTCTGCTTGCTCGCGAAAAGCGCCATCTGGAACTGCTGCAGCAGGCCATCATGGTGAACACTTTCGGCAGACTGTTTACTTGTGGTTGACAATGCATTGTGCATCGCGTATGTTTCACCCTCACTTTTGAACGAACTGAGCCGGTCGCCCTCACGGGTCGCCGGCTCATTTTTTTTGTTGGTCGCTTGTGGGACTACGCGCCCGGCGATGTTCCAGGGGGGTTGCGCATGGCGATCGGCCGGGCGCGTAGAAGGCGGTTAGGCCGCGTGATGCGTGGTGGGACAGGCGGAAGCTGGAATGCGGGGCTTGGTGAGGCCGGCGGCCTGTCCCACTATCCGCTAAGCATCTGAAATGATTAGGTTAGGGTTCCCCGGTCCCGGGCACCATTTCCCAAACAGTTGACTCAGCGCTCACCTTGGCAGGTGCGATCCGGTTCGTCCTGGATGCAACTGGCAATCGGGCGCTGCTGCGGCTCAGAGCTCCAAGTTATCGTCCTGGCTTCCCCAGCGGGTTATTCTGCAGATCTGGAGGTGCGGCAGCATTCGTCAGTCGGCATGTTTGAGGCGTGCCGTAACATCACTAACGGCGTTGGCCACGTGGTGCGACATTCTGCTCGAACTGCGACATTACAGCCGGGTCTTGCTGGAAAGGGCTTGTTAACCTTGACAGTCCGTCGTCCAAAGATTAGCCATTGGTATGACAGGCATACTGTGGTTCGCCTGTCGGCATAATACTGGGGTCTATCAGTCTACATCGGAAGCGGCTTGAATTTCGGCAATCCATATTGCCGGAAAACGAACTCGTTTTGCGACAATCATAGAGAGATCGCGATGACTTTTAAGTCGTTGTTGTCGATCATTGCGATCGGCTGCCTTGTTGTACCCGCGCATGCGCAAACGACCGGTGGCTGGACTATCAACATTGATAACACTGGCTATAACCCCATGGCCGCGGGCGGGGTGCTGCCCTATCAACTGCGCGTTGACAACAACGACAACGATCCGACGCCTCCCACCCAGATCACCTTCGCAATTCCTGCCGGCGCCGAGTTCATAGGCGTCACGGGCCTTGCCAATTGCGTACCGGTTCCGGCCGTTGGGCAGCCCGCCACCGTGACCTGCGATGTGCCCGCGCTGAGCCCCGCCGCGCTGGTCAGTGCACAGGTTGAGCTGCGCCCTATGGTTGCGGGGATCATTGCGCTCACGGGCACGATTCCGTCGCCCGGACCGACCTTCACCCGCTCGACGACGATCACGCGCGGCGCCGACCTCACCGTCGATCTGACGCCGCCGGCGAGCCCGGTGCAGATGGGCTCGTCCGCTGCATTCAGCGCCGTCGTGACCAATATTGGTCCCTATCCGGCCGATCAGGCCACGCTGACGATTCCTGTGCCTGCGGGGCTCTCGGGCAACGTGACGCTGCCCTCGGGGTGCTCGATCGCGTCCAGCACCATCAGTTGCGCCGTTCCGGGTCCGCTGGCCGTAGGGGCGTCAGTGCCCTTCCACTTCGCATCGCAGGTGACGACCGCCGATGCCTCGACGATCACCATCGCCGCCGCGGTGTCGGGCAGCACGCCCATCGATGGCGTCAATACCAACAATGCCGACGTCGCCGACATTGCCGTGACGCCCGGCACCGATGTCAGCCTCACCAAGACCCGGGCGCCGCAGGGCCTGGTGCTGGTGGGTGACACCATCACCTTCACGCTTCAGCCCCGCCTCGTCGGCATCTCGCCGGCCGCGGCCAGCATTACCGATTCGGTGCCGGCAAACTACGCGATCACCGCGGTGACGCCTGTGGCGGGGTCTGGCTGGAACTGCCCGGCGCCCGCCGGCCAGGCGGTGTCATGCGCCTACACGGCAGGCAGCGGCACCAGCTTCACCGCGCCGATCTCGATCACCGCGACCGCCATCCTCGCCACCGATCCGGCCGAGGGCGTGACCAACCACGCATCGATCAGCGCGCCGGCCGAGAACACCGACGCCGGCGGCAACAACGACGCCAATGATGGCGAAGCGTTCATCGCCACGCCGACCGTCGATCTGGTTGCCGTCAAGGCAGGGCCGCCGCGCGGGCTCGTCACCGAGGGCAACAGCTACATATTCAGCCTGCGATCCTACAACCAGGGCAATTCCGGCTTCAGCGGGCCGCTAACCATTACCGATCGCCTGCCGGCAGGCCTGACGCTGGTCTCAGCGAACGTGCCCACCGGCTGGACGTGTGGCCCGGCACTGCCGCTGGTCGGCGGACCCAGCGTCGAGTTCTCCTGCACGACAGAGATGTACGCTCCGGGCTCGGAACTCGAGCCGGGAGAGTCAACGGACACGATCGAACTGACCACGGCGGTGACTGCGTCCGGCGCGATCTCGAACGAGATGCTCGTGTGGTTCGATGACTACACCAATGATGACGCGCTTCCGGGCAACAACACCACCAGCGCCGGCGCGTCGAGCGCGGACCCGCTGAACTGGTCCGACCTCAGCGTGAGGAAGACGCTGGTTGCGCCATTGAGCGGCGAGCTGGCCGCGGGCGAGCAGGTCACGTTCGAGATCGAGATCGCCAATTCAGGCCCTTCACCCGCCCTCAACGTCGTTCTCGATGATCGCCTGAGCGACATCGTGGGCGCGGCGGCAGGCGGCGAGTCTCTCTCCACTGACATCTTGGTTGTGCCCGATACGGTCGCCGGAACCCTCTCGACCGCGTGCGTGGTTCCCACCAGCAGCGGCTATTCGCGCGATCTGCAATGCACCATTCCGACGCTGCCCGTGTGCACGACGGGCGTGGATTGCCCAAAGATCAGCGTGACGGTCCGCGCCGGGAGCCAGGGGGCGAAGGTCAACACGGCGATCGCATTCTCGACGCTGACGCCAGATCCCGACACCGGCAACAACGAAGACAGCGCAAACTACCTCGTCACCCCGCGTACCGATGTCACTGTCGAGAAGGCGAGCCCGTCGGCCGCTGATGGCGCGCGGGCCGGTCAGGAGCTCGTCTATGTGCTGACCGCTGGGGTCCCGGGCAACGGCCTGAGCGACGCGGCCGGCGTCTCGGTCACTGATACCTTGCCGACCGGTCTGATCTTCCTCGGCGCCACCGCCAGCACCGGTTCGTGCGCGGTCACGCCGGTGGTTGGCGCGGAAACGACCAGCACCAACCGGACGCTCACCTGCAATCTCGGCACCATCGTCAATGGCGCCCAGCAGACCGTGACGGTGCGTGTCGTCCCGACGACCGCGCTTGTCGGCGAAACCGTCACCAATGGCGTTGTTGTCTCGACATCGACGCCCGAACCGAACCAGACCAACAACACGGCCGAACTGCCGATCGAAATCCTGCCGCCCGAACTCGACCTGATCATCACCAAGACGGATACGCCCGATCCGGTCGAGATCGATGCTGACGTGACCTACACGGTCACGGTCCGCAATACCGGTCCGTCCGACGCCTTTGACGTCGTGATCACCGACGATTTCCCGACCGCCGGCTTCGTCAATCCGCGCTTCACCGCGCCCACCGGCACGAGCTGTGCCCTCAACATCACCGGCCCCACCGTGCCGGGAGGTGAGTTGACCTGCAGCCTCGCTCATTTGCCGGCCAACAGTTCGACTTCGGTGACTGTGCTGATGAAGGCGGTTGCCCGCGGCCGCTACACGAACAACGCCTCGGTCACCTCGGCCGAAAGCACAGGCGGCTACGAAGCCGTCCTCGACAACAACGCGTCCTATGAGGACACCTCGGTCCGCGAGCGCGCAGATCTCTCGGTCACCAAGGTGCCGAGCTCCGGAACGGTCGACCTGCGCGAAGAGTTCTCGTGGACCATCACCACGACCAACAAGTCAGGCGTCGGCCTCGGCATCGCCGAATGGGTGACGCTCGTCGACACCCTGCCGGTCGGGATGGAACTGACGCGCCTGCCGGTGGCTTCGGTGGGCACCTGTACAGGCGCCGTCGGCGGCCGCGACATCACCTGTGAGTTTGGCGACATGGCGCCGGGCGCCGTGGTGACCGTGACCCTCTATACCAAGATCACCTCGATGTCGGCGCAGGCTGCCAGCAATTCGGCGACGGCAAGCACGCACTCGTTCGAGCAGACCCCGCCCAACAACACCGGCACCGGCAGCGTTGCGCTGGTGCGCGGCGGCACCGTGAGCGGCACCCTCTATCGCGATTTCAACGCCAACAACACGAAGGACAGCGTCGACACCGGCATCACCGGCATCACCATGACGCTGACCGGCACCGCCCTTCATGACGGTGAGCCGATCACCATCACCACCACCACCGCGAGCAACGGCACCTACTCGATCGGCTCGGTGCCACCCGGCACCTACAGCGTCGCGTATGGCACGATCAGCGAGGGCCACCTCGTGAACGGCGCCGCTCTCCCGGGTACCGCGGCTTCGCCGGAATCCGTGGCCAATGGCGTCAACCGCATCGATCAGATCATCGTCGTCGAGGACTCGCTCGAGACGAGGCACGATTTCACCCGCGTCCCCGTCGCCCGCGTCGGCCTCTCCAAGGTCGCCGGAGCGCCGCTCCAGGTCGGCGATGGCAGCTACACGGTCGCCTACACGTTCACGGTCAAGAACCTCAGCCTTGAGCCGCTGATCGGGCTGACCGTCACCGACGTCCTTGACGGCGCGACCCAGAACTTCGGCACCTACGCCGCCGGCACGCCGGGGCCGGGCCAGTACACCATCACCAGTGTCGCCGGCGCCAACCTTGGCGGCGGGGCCGTCAACACGGCTTACACCGGCGCCGGCGTGCAGACGCTGGCTTCGGGGATGACCGTGGCGTCGAACGCCTCGGCAACGATTGCGGTGACCGTCCGGGTCAACCCGGTCGTGCCGCGCATCGTGCCGCTGCAGGTCCTGCGCAACCAGGCCAGCGTCACCGGCACCGGCAGCTATTCCGGCCAGACCAATGTCGACGACCTGTCCAACAACACGCCGAATCCCGATCCGAACAACAACGGCATTGCCACCGACAACAACACGCCCACCACGGTGACCCAGTCGCCGACCCGCTCGATCCTTCTCGACAAGGTCGCGACGCCTGAGCGGACCACGGGCATTGCCGCCGTCGGTGATCGGATCAACTACAGCTTCACCGTCACCAACACCGGCAAGACGCCGCTGTTCAACGTGACGATGACCGATCCGCTGCCCAACCTTGTCTGGGTGGTGAACACGCCGATCCCGCGTCTCGACCCGGCTGCGGTGAACACCACGAATTTCTCGGCCTACTACATCCTGACCCAGGCCGACCTCGACAGCGGGCAGGTTCCCAACACGGCCCAGACGACCGGGCAGTGGGGCGTACAGTCGGGCACACCGGTCAACGTCACATCGACGGACGTTGCCAACGTGCCGGCTCTCAGCAGCCCGGGACTGACGCTCCTCAAGGAAGTCGAATCCACCGCTGACATCGGCAACCCACGTACCGACGTCGGCGACGAGATCCGCTACAAGTTCACTGTCACCAACACCGGCAACACGACGCTGCGCAATGTCACCGTGACGGACGCACTCGCTGGTGTGACGGCCGATCCGACAGGTGCGTTCGCCATCGGGGTGCTCACCCCGGGGCAGTCCACGGTTGTCTACGCCGACTACGCCGTGACGCTTGCCAACATCAATGCCGGCAGGGTGGACAACAGCGCGACGGCCAAGGGCACCTATGGTCCCGGCACCGGCACGCCGATCACCACGCCCCCGAGCACCACCTCGACCCCGCTCTACCGCGAGCCCGACCTGACGCTGGTCAAGGAGCTGGTCTCGACCATTCCGGCCATTCCGCTTGTCGGCACCACCCTGCGGTGGGAAGTCACCGCGACCAATACCGGCAACGTCACGCTGAGCAATCTCGTGGTCACCGACCCGTTCCCGGGCGCGACCGTCACTCCGGCGTCAGTTGCCACGCTGGTCCCCGGTGGTACGGCCGTGTTCACCGTCACCGCTCCGCTCTCGCAGGCGGATATCGAGGACGGGCAGATCGACAACACCGCCCGGATCAACTTCAACAGTCCCGAAGGCCCTGAAGATCCGGTCGATGCACCGGAGGTGGTGCCGCTGCCAGATCCGGTCCCGGCCATCGCGCTGAGCAAGAACGGCGACGTCGCCGGTCTCAGCACGCCGCCGGCTGCCGGCGAGGAAATCGTCTACACGATCGTCATCCGCAACACCGGCAACGTGGCGCTCGAAAACATCACGCTGACTGATCTGCTTCCCGGCGTGGACATCGACACGTCCGTCCTCGACGGCGTGGTGCTCCAGCCTCAGAACGCCGCGGGCAACGCCGTGGGCACGGAAATCACCGTCCTCGCGACCTACGCCATCACCACCGCCGACATCGAAGCCGGTTCCGTCGTGAACACCGCCGTGGTCGACGGCGACCCGGTACCCGGCGGCCCGCCGGTCACCGACCGGGGCGGCACCACGTTCGAATCCGACGATCCGACGACGACGGTCCTGTTGCGTGGCGCCTCGATCAGCCTGGTGAAGACCGTCACCAGCACGCTGCCCGCGATTCCGCAGGCAGGTGACGAGATCACCTTCGGCTTCCGCATCGAGAACACCGGCAACGTGACGCTGACCGAGATCGACCTGGTCGACCACGTCGCCGGCGTCCAGGTGCTCAACCCGCACAACTGGACCGGCCCCCTCGCGCCGGGTGGCGTCAACAGCACCGCCTTTACCGGCAGCTATGTCCTCACGCAGGCAGACATCGATGCGGGGACGTTCGCCAACACGGCGACAGTCACCGGCAAATTCGTCCCACCCGTCGGCGAGGCGGAACCCGTAAACGACACCTCCGGCACCTCGGTGGACAACGACGATCCCACCACCGTGAACCTGACCCGAACCTCCGACCTCAGCATCGTCAAGAGCGCGACGCCGAGTCTCAGGACGCCGCCGCTCGCCGGCGACACCATCGAGTATCAGTTCGTCGTGACCAATATCGGCAACGTCACGCTGACCAATGTCGTGGTCAACGACCCGCTGCTCGACGCCGAAGAGCCGCTCCAGACGATCCCCGAGCTGCTGCCCGGCGCCGCGAACGCAGTGGCGATCACCGGCAGCTACACCGTCACGCAGGCCGACATCGAAGCCGGCGAAGTCGAGAACCAGGCGAATGCCACCTACTCGACGCCGACCACGCCGGGCGGGACCGACTCCAACATCGTGATCGTCGAGCTCGACCAGGCGCCATCCATCGCCATCGTCAAGACAGCGTCGTCTGCCCTCAGCGATCCGGCCACGATCGGCGAGCTCATCACCTACAGCTTCACCGTGACCAATACCGGCAACGTGGAACTGACGGACGTCGAGATTGACGACCCTCTCGAAGGCCTCACGCCGAACCATTTCGACGTCGGCACGCTGGCGCCCGGCGAGACGTCGGAACCGTTCACCGCGACCTACGCGATCGTCGCCGACGACATCAGGGCAACGAAGGTGGTCAACCAGGCCGTTGCAACCGGCACCCACGGCGGCGGCCCGGGCACGGTCGATGACCCGTCCGGCCCGACCAATGAAACCGACGAGCCCACGGAGGTTCCCGTCCTCGAGGCTCGCCCCGGTCTCGCCATCGAAAAGACCGCCAGCTTCGAAAACGGCGGCGGCCACGCGAAGCCGGGTGACCTCATCACCTACAGGTTCCACGTCACCAACACCGGCAATATCGCGCTCGACAGCGTCGCGCCGCGGGAACTCGACCTGACCTTCGGCGGCCAGCCGGCCACCGGCAGCCTCAGCGCCATCACCCCCGCACCGACCACGCTGGGACTGGGCGAATCCGCCGACTTCACCGCCACCTACGCGCTGACCCAGGACGACCTCAACAACTCGTCCGGGATCACCGATGCGGTAGCGAACACGGCCGATGCGGTGGGCATCTACATATCGCCGATCGACGACGACACGCTTCCGGTCTTTGCCGACCCCGATGATGCTCTCCTGACCCTGCCGCCGCAGGAGCCGGCGGACATCACCATCGCCAAGCGCGCCATGCTGTCGTCCATCCGCCGCGGCGAGACCGCCGGGTTCGTCATCGAGGTTACCAACGCCTCGGGCGTGAATGCCGGTCTCGTCGACATCACCGATAGCCTGCCGCCCGGCTTCGTCTTCGTCGAGGGCAGCGCCACGGTGGACGGCGTCGCCGTCACGCCGGTTGTCGCCGGCTCGACTGTGACCTTCGAGGATCTGCCGCTCGCCCCCAACACGACGATCGAAATCGGTCTCGTCGTGCGGGCGCTCGCCAGCACCTCGCCCGGCACCTACCTTAACACCGCGACGGGCGTCGATTACCTCGGCACGCCCATCGCGCCGCCGGGCCGCGCCGAAATCCGCATTGAAGCGGAAGCGGTGTTCGACTGCAGCGAAGTGATCGGCAAGGTCTTCGACGACCTCGACAGCGACGGCTATCAGGATCAGGGCGAGCCCGGTCTGCCCGGCGTTCGGGTGAGCACGGTGCGCGGCACCCTCATCACCACCGATGCATACGGCCGCTTCTCGATCCCCTGCGCCGATCTGCCCGACAGCCGGACCGGTTCGAACTTCGTCCTGAAGCTCGACACCCGGACCCTGCCGACCGGCTTCGGCCTCACCACCGACAACCCGGCAATGGTCCGCCTCACCGCCGGCAAGATGACCGAGATCAACTTCGGCGCCTCGGTCGGCCGTCAGATCAAGCTGGGCCTCGACGACAAGGCCTTCGTGAAGGGTTCGGCCGAGCCGACCACGGCACTGGCCGAGGGGCTCACGCATCTGGTCGAACTGCTGGGCAAGGAGCGGACAACCGTCACCGTCAGCTATGCGGGCGACGCGAGTGCCCTGGCGCGCCAGCGCATCGACCGGGTGATCTCTACGGTCCGCACTGAGTGGGACCGCGCCGGAGCGCCCTACGAGCTCGTCATCAATACCGAAATTCTGGAGCGTTGATCATGAAGCGCAATCATTTCCTGACGCGCGCTGCCCTGATGACCGCCTGCTCGGTAGTGGTGCTTGGGCTGGCCGGACCCGCGCTCGCGCAGATGGGCTTTTCCATCTCGGTAGACGGCGAGCACGTCGCGGGCGACGCCGTCGCGCCCGACCTCAACCGCAAGAATGACAAGGAACTGGCGCAGGCCGATATCCGCGTCACCTTCGACGGGCTGGGGATCGAGCCGACACTGAACGTGACCCCGGTTGAGCGGCGCATCCGCTATACCGGCGGCGAAACCGTGCGCCTCACGCTCGACGCGAACTATGCGCCCTGGATCGAGCGCGCGGAGATCCGCCTTTACCGCGCCAACGGTGTGCAGGCGCTGGGGGCGGTGATCCCTGCCAAGGTCGGCGGCACCGTCTCCTGGGTCATGCCCACCGAGGGCGCGAGCGACTACGTCTATGTCGCCCGCGTCTACGACCGCAACGGCCGCTACGACGAGACCCGCCCGCTGCCCCTGTCGCGCGGCGAGCCCAGCGACAAGGGAAGCAGCCAGCTTCCGGTCTGGGGCGACGACAACACCGCGCGCCGCAATATCTCGGTCGAAGGCGGCATCGTCACCGTGCACGGCTCAAGCCTGCCCGCCAATTCCAAAGTGCATTTCCTCGGCGAGAGCATTCCCGTCGATGGTCAGGGCGCCTTCGTCGCCCGGCGCATCCTGCCGCCCGGCGAACACAGCATCGAGGTGACCGTCGACAATCCGGCGGGCAAGGGGATGGCGTTCACGCGCGGCATCAACATTCCCACTCAGGACTGGTTCTATGTCGGCATGGCCGATGTCACCGTCGGCAAGAACTGGGGCGGCGCCCCGGTTGTCGATGCCGGCGCCGGCGAATTCGATGGTATCTACGTCAAGGGCCGCACCGCCTTCTACCTCAAGGGCAAGGTCAAGGGCGAGTACCTGCTGACCGCCTCCGGCGACACTGGCGAAGGCCCGATCGGCGAGATGTTCCAGGGTGTGCTGTCCAGCGATCCGCGGGGCGTGCTGCGCCGCATCGATCCCTCGCAGTTCTACCCCGTCTACGGCGATGACTCGGTGCTGGTCGACGACGCCCCGACCCGCGGCAAACTCTATGTCCGGCTCGAAAAGGGCGAAAGCAGCGTCGTCTGGGGCAACTTCCGCACCGTCGTCGGCTCCAGTTCGCTCCTGCGCGCCGAGCGCGTGCTCTATGGCGCCGCGGCCCGCATCGAATCCGAAGGGGTGACCCCGTCCGGCCTGCCGGTCTACGAGGCCAATGTTCATGCCGCCCAGCCCGGCACGGTGCCGGCGCGCGATGTGCTGCGGGGCACCGGCGGTTCGGCCTATGTGCTGCGCCGCCAGGATGTCGTTCCCGGCTCCGAGATCGTCACCATCGAAACCCGCGATGCGGTCAGCAACATCGTCACCTCGACGAAAACGCTGCGCGCCGGCGTCGACTACACCATCAATTACATGCAGGGCCTCGTCCTGCTGACCCGGCCGCTCTCGGCCGCGGCGCGCTCCGCCTCGGCGGTGCAGTCCTCCGCCGATGACGAGGTCTCGCTGGTCGTCCAGTACGAGTTCAGCCCGCCCAACGTCGCCCTCGAAGAACTCGCCTTCGGCGGCAGCGGGGCGGTGCGCTTTGGCGATGCCGTGCGCGTCGGCGTCGTCGGCCTGTCCGAAAAGAGCGAGGATGGCGGCGACCTGCAGGTCTATGGCGGCAATGTGCGCCTGTCTGCCAGCGAAGGAACCTTCATCGAGGCCGAGGTGCTGCGCAGCCAGGGCAATGCCGGCCCGAGCTGGCTGTCGACCGACGGCGGCCTCACCTACACGCAGCAGCCGGCCATCAGTGCCGGCGGTCAGGCGCATGCCTTCCGGCTCGCCGGGCAGGTGGAGGTCGGCGACGCCGATGACGGCAGCTTCAGCGCCATCGCCGGGTTCACCGCCGAGGCGCGGCAAGCCGGTTTCGCCACTCCCAGCCAGCAGGTCGAACACGGCACGCTCGCCTTCAGCGCCTTTGTCGACGCCGAGATTGGCGAGGCCGCAACGCTCTCGCTCGACTACGACCACCTCGACAACACGACCGGCGCACGGCGCGACGAACTCAGCGGCGAAGTCAGCTATCAGTTGGCCGAGGACTGGTCGGTCAGCGTCGGACTGCTCCATCGCAACGAAGTGCGCCCCGGCGGCGTCGCAAAATACAACGGCTCGCGCACCGATGTCGGCGCCCGGGTGACCTACAGCCCCGACGACTGGCTCTCCGTCTATGCGTTCGGCCAGGCGACGCTCGCCCACAGCGCCGGATACGGCCGCAACGACCGGGTCGGCGCGGGCGCAGACGTGCAGCTGGCGCAGGACTGGAGCGTATCGGGAGAGGCCTCGGCCGGCAGCACCGGCCCCGAGGCAATGGTCTCCCTCAACCACGATGCCGGGTCCGGCAGGCGCACCTATATCGGCGCGCGCGTCGCCGCCGATGAGGCCGACCACTTCTTCTCATCCAACCGCGCCCTCAGCGGCATCGTCATGGGCACCGAGCAGAAGCTCAACGACGTGGTGTCCGTCCGCTCCGAAAACACCTACGGCCTGATGACCGAGGACGGCACCACCACCGGGCTCTACGGCGTCGATTTCCGGCCCGATACCTACTGGCTGGGCGCCGCCACCTACGAGACCGGCCACATCGAGGACGATCACGCCTCGAGCTTTGACCGGCACGCCATGTCGGTGGCGCTCAGCTACGACGCCGACGACATCGCCTGGCACGGCAGGGGAGAACTCCGGCTCGAGGATTCGAGCGACGGCAGCCGTGACCGCCAGACGGTGCTGCTGCAGTCGGGCCTGTCGATCAAGACCGATCCTTCGTGGCGCGTGCTTGCCGGCTTCGACGGCCTGATCAGCAATTCCGATCAGAGCTCCATCCTCGACGGCGACTATATCGAGGCGTCGGTGGGCGCCGCCTATCGCCCCGTCGATAACGACCGGCTGAATGCGCTGTTCCGCTACACCTACCTCTATGATCTGCCGGGTCCCGATCAGGTGACCAGCACCGGCTCGGCCCTCGGGCCCGCCCAGCGCAGCCATATCCTCAGCGTCGACGCCAACTATGACGTGACCGAGGACATCACCATCGGCGCCAAGTACGGCCTGCGCGTCGGTGAAGTGTCGAAGTCACGCCTGAGCGACGATTTCGAGCGCTCGATGGTGCACCTCGGCATTGTCCGTGCCGATGTCGCGGTCCTCAAGGACTGGCACCTGCTGCTGGAAGCGCGTGCACTGCACGACGCAATGGCCGCGCAAACCAACCTCGGCGCGCTCGGCGTCGTGTCCTATGACTTCTCGCAGAACTTCCGGGCCGGCCTCGGCTACAACTTCGGCCAGTTCTCCGACGACCTGCGCGACGTCACCTACGACGACCACGGCCTGTTCCTCAACATGGCCGCCAAGTTCTAGCGTCGCCAGCGCCCGGGAGCGATCTCCCGGGCACGACGCTGCCTAGAGGAACGTCTCGTACCGGCAGGACGCAGTGGCACGGCCGTGCAGCGCGGGCTGTTGAAGACGTTCGAACTGGGCTTCACCAAGCCACGGCCCGCGGCAGTGGCGCTCGCCGCATCGGAACTGGATGGCCACACCGGCACCTACCGGCGTCAGCTCACCCGCTTCGACGTGACCCGAATGGGCGCGGGGCTACGGGTTGTCTCCTGTGAGATCAATGAGGCGACGGGGGCCGATAGCGGCCTCAGGCGCGAGTTTGACCTTGAACCGCTGGAGCCCGGCCGCTTCCGCGTCACCAGCCTCGATAGCCGCGACTCGACCGTCGATTTCTTCGCGCTGCCCGACGGGGGCGGCCAACCGCGCGATGTCATCCGCATCTGGGGCCGCGTCGCTCCGCGACCGACTGCGGGCTGATCAATCGCAGGCCATCCACTGCGCGGGGCAACCTATTGTCCAATTGACGGCAATTCGTATACAGGGGCGTAACGCAAACGCGCCAGCGAAGACCCTCGGACATGACGAGACGGACGAAACAGCGTGGGACGGCGGATGCCCCTGCATGGGAGGCGCCGCGCCCGCAGACCATGGTGGACTACGCCGCTGCGGCCATCATTTCCGGTGCCGCCCGGGGCGTTATCCTGCCCGGCGACAGGATCGTGGAAGCCGACCTGTCGGAGGGCCTCGGCATGAGCCGGGTGCCGATCCGTGAGGCGTTGCGGCTGCTCGAAAGCCAGGGCGTCGTCACCAGCGAGCCCTACAAGGGCATCCGCCTGATGGAGGTCAGCCACGAGCGGCTGCATCAGGTGCTGGACGTACGGGTGAGCATCGAACAGCTGGCGGTGCGCCGCGCCATTGAGGCGAAGGCCAATAGCGGCGAGGGGATCGAGCGGCTCAAGGCCGCGCGCGACGACCTTGCCGTGAAGGCTGGTCTCGGCGATAGCTATGCCTTCGCTCTCGCCGATGCGGCCTTCCATCGCGTGCTCGTGCAGCTCGCGGGGAACCCCGTCCTCTCCAACCTGTGGGAATCGCTGGCGCGGCAGATGACCATCATCGTCGGCCTCTCGACGCTCGCCAAATCGATGGAATCTATCGTCGAGGAGCACGACCTGATCATCGAAGTCTTCCAGTCGGGCAACAAGAAGAACATGGAGCGGGTGATGCACGACCACATCGTCGTGCTGTCCGAGACCATCGATTTCGACACGATGATCCAGAACCAGCGCAAAGAGCGGGAAAGCCGGCTGCCGTCGCGCCGCAGCAGGAACCCGAGCGCGAGCTAGGTTCACTGGATCGACCGGTTGGATCCGGCCGGTCCGGGATGTCGGCCCGGACCGTCAACCGCGCCGGTGTACCTCGACGGCCGGTTGAAACGCCGTGTCGGGTTCGAGCGGGTACATCGGCCGCCGGCAGATGGTGTGCCCCAAGGTGGGCAGGTTGGCCGACGTCGCCCCCTCCACATCGACGTTGAAGTTCTTTTCAACCCACGCATCGAACATCTCGTACTCGCAGTGCGGGGACTTGATGACGACGAGGTCAAAGTCCTTGGGCTGCAGCCCCGAGGCAAAGAACAGCGAGCGGTCGAAAAGTCGGGCCGATTTCGACAGCACCATCACGGTGAAATTGTCGAAAGCGAGCACCGCCGTCGGCCCGCCGTCGATGGGCAGGCGCATCGTCTCGAGCCGGGCGCTGCCATCGGTGAGTGTCTTGACCACGGCCTTCACCGCAAGCGGCGGAAAGCGCACAGGATCGATGGTGCCGCCCAGCGTGACTTCGATGGTCGCGCCGATCCCGGCCTTGTGCGCGGCAGCGGCCGCGGGCGCATCGACGATCGGGGCGAGCACCTTGCCGCGGTAGCCGCTCTTGATCAGCCCGGCGAGGATCAGGTTGGAGTCGCCCGAAGCGCCCGACGACGTCGCGTCGGCCGCGTCGGTGAAAGCCACGGGGCCCTTCAGATAGCCCGCCTCTTCGACGGCCTCATCCACCGGGATCAGCTTGGCCTGCATCAGGTGCCGCTGCGCCCAGAAGCGTTCGGAAATGTCGACGACGGCGTGCGAGGCATCGTCGATCTTCTCCGGCAGCACCGTGGCCACCACCTGTGAGCCCAGTTCCGGAACATCGGTGAACGGGTTGCCGATGAGAATACCGGCGGCCAGCGCCGTGCCGTTACGCTCCATCAACTGGGCCTTGCGAATGAGGTCTCCGTAGCAGCCGGTCTTGGTGATGTTCTCATCGCCACGGGTGAGCGCCGGGATCGGCACCCGCACGATGACCGGCTTCAGTTGGCGTTCAATGACGTCGAGCAGCAGCCGTGCCGCGCGCTCGCCCGTGTCGGCCAAATCGACATGCGGGTAGGTGTGGAACATCGTCAGGCCGTCGATATTGGCGATCATCCGCTCGGTCAGAATGGCGTGCAGATCGAGCGATATGACGATCGGAATGTTCGGCCCCACCATGCGGCGGAGTTCGGTGAGCAAATGGCCCTCGGGATCGAGGTCATTCTGCGCGCCCATCGCGCCGTGCATCGAGAAGTACACGGCGTCGATGCCGTCGAGCTTGCCCTCGATCGCGCTAAGGCACTCGCCCGACAGCCGGGTCCAGCCTTCTGCCCCGAGGATGCCCGCGCTGCTGGCGCGGGCTCCGTAGATCAGCGCCAGTTCGATGCCGGGAGTCGCCTCGAAGACGGAGAGCGCGCCGCCGAGCGGGGTGTTCATGCCCCGCTGCTGCAGCATCTCGTTGCCGCGCTGGATACGGAAATCGCCATAGCCGGACGGCCTCGGATTGAAGGAGGAGATCTCCTGCATGCACTCGGCGACGAGTATTCTGGTCATGTCGATGTCCTAGAGCCCGATGGCCATGGTCGGCTTGAACTGGTTGACGCCGCCATAGAGCTGGCCCGTCTTGGCGTCGGCCGTCACGGCGTTGGGGCGGCCGAAGTAGCTGGTCGAGAAGGTTTCCTCGCGCGGCACGACCTTGTGGCCGAGCTGGCGGAGGGCCTCGATCTTTTCCTCGCCGACGCGGGTGTCGACGATGGTCTCGGTGCCCTCGCAATGGACGCGCGGCGTGTTGACCGCATCCTGCGGGCCCATGCCGTGGTCGACGACGTTGATGATGGAGTGGATGATCGAGCTGATCACCCGCCGCCCGCCTGGTGCGCCCACCGCGAGCAGCGGCTTGCCCTCCCTGAGCACGATCGTCGGCGCTGCCGCCGTCATCAGGCGGCGGCCCGGTGCGATGGAGTTGACGTGGCCGGGGATGGGGTCGAACCACATCGTGCCGTTGTTGAGGACGATGCCGGTATCCTTCGCCACCACGGCCGAGCCGAAGTGCTGGCCCAGCGTCGAGGTCAGCGTCACCATGTTGCGGTCGCGGTCGACCACGGTGAGATGCGTCGTCTGACCTTCGCCGGCCTGCCCATGCGACAGGCCGGGCGCCGCGCCGC
This sequence comes from Devosia sp., assembly GCA_035433065.1. Lineage (GTDB taxonomy): Bacteria > Pseudomonadota > Alphaproteobacteria > Rhizobiales > Devosiaceae > Devosia_A. The sequence goes on from DAORUH010000053.1 coordinate 17,318, forward strand.
TGCCGTTGAAAGGCCACGGATCGCCTGCCGTCGCGTTGGTGTCGGCCGCGTCGCGGCGGATTTCCGAGCCACGCTGGCGGCCGAAGGCCCGCGATACGAGGCCATCGACCGGCACCGCGACAGAGTCGGCATCGGCAAGATGGGCGAAGCGGTCGAGGAAGGCGCGGCGCTGCGCCTCGGCGATGAGGTGCAGTTCCTCAACGCTGCCGGGCTC
>DAORUH010000054.1:0-17369 GCA_035433065.1 Devosia sp.
TTTGGTGAGCGGTGGCCAATGAGCGGGAGCGCGTGGTGCGATTGCCCGTTGCCGCCCCCGAAACCTCCCCACCCACTACGTCACCCCCGGGCTCGACCCGGGGGCCCACTCGATCTCTCCAGCCGCGCACGACCATCGAGTGGGTGGCCGGGTCAGGCCAGGCCATGACGACTGAGGGTATCCACCAGCGTGCCCGTTCTTCGTGGTTCGACAAGCTCACCATGAAGGACTCAGAAGCCCCGCTGCAAAACCGCCGCGTTCCCATCAGCCTTCGTGGTGAGCCTGTCGAACCACGAGGGCGTGGCACGCACCCGCCCCACCCGCGTAACCCGTCCCCCTAAAGCCCCAGCACCCCCACCGTTTCCCTTATCGTCCGCATCAAAATCTCCAGCGCCGGCGTCGCCTCCACACCGGCCCGCGTTGTCAGCCCCACCGAGCCGCGTGTTTCGCTCGTATCGATCGGCAATAGCTCGAACACGCCTTCCGCCAGGTCCGCCGCCACCACGCCCTCGGAAATGATCCACACCGCATCCGACTGGCGCAGCAGCGCACGGCCAAAGCTGTCGGAAACGGTCTCGATCTCGTCCGGCAGTTCGGCGATGCCGTGCGCCATCAGCAGCCGCTCGGCAAAGGGGCGGATGATCGAGCCGCGCGTCGGCATCAGCACCGTGTAGTCGCGCAGGCGCTTCAAATCGAACTGCTGCGTCAAGGGGTGCCCCTTGCGCACCACGAAATCCACCTGCTCGGAATAGAGGTGCTCGAAGCCCAGCCCCTCCATCTGCTCGGCCGCTGCCAGCCGCCCGACGACGAGATCGAGCACGCCGATGCGCAACTGGTCGAGCAGCACCAGGTTTTCGCCGGTGACGATCTTGATCGGCGAGCCCGTGCGCTCGGCGACGAACTGGATGATCGCCTGCGGCATGATGCGGGCCGAAACCGTGGGCAGCGCGCCGATACGGATCGGCGGGCCGCCGCTGCGCTGCGCCCGGGCGACGGAATCGATGCCCTGCTGGATGGCGGCGACCGATTGCCCCGCGTGCCGCAGAAACACTTCGCCATAGCGGGTGATGCGGATACCGCGGCCGTCCTTTTCGAACAGCGCCGCGTCCAGCTCGGTCTCCAGTTCGCGAATGGTCTTGGTGACAGCCGGCTGGCTGACATGCAGGATTTCGGCGGCGCGGCCGACGCTTTTCTGCCGCGCGACCTCGAGAAAGGTCTGCAGATGCCGGAACTTGATGCGGTGGTCCACTCATAGCCCCCGGGTTATGCTATGAGCTCAATATATCATTTTACTGAACCAAACTATCCGGTGACGATACCGGAAGGGGAGAAAGAAGCGTGCAGTTTGCGCATGTCAACGGCGTCACGATCCACTACCAGGTGATTGGCGCGGCCGGTAAGCCGCTGATCGTATTCGTCAATTCCATCGGCACTGATTTCCGCATCTGGCGCGACGTGATCGTCCGGCTGGCCGGCGATTACGCGATCCTGTGCTACGACATGCGCGGGCATGGGCTCAGCAGCACCGGCTCGGTGCCGCACTCTATCGAGGAGCATGCCAACGACCTTGCGGCGCTGATGGATCACGTCAGATCCGGTCCGGCGCTCATCTGCGGCCTGTCGATCGGGGGTATGGTGGCGCAGATGCTGTGGGCGCAGCGGCCCGATCTCGTCAGCGGCCTCATCCTCTGCGACACGGCGCACAAGGTCGGCACCGCCGAGTTCTGGCAGGCCCGCATCAAGGCGGTGGAGGAGGGGGGCGTCGAGGCCATCGCCGATGCGATCATGCCCCGCTGGTTCGCACCGGATTTTCTCAACACCGTCGAATGCCGGGGCTATCGCACCATGCTGGCCCGGCAGTCGTCCGAAGGCTATGCCGCCAGCTGCGTGGCGCTGCGCGACGCCGATCTCACCGATATCGCGAAGCGCATCGATGTGCCCGCCATCGTCGTCGTCGGCGAGCATGACGGGGCGACGCCGCCGTCGCTGTGCGCCGAGTTCGCCCGGCTCATCCCCAACGCGCGCTTCGAACTCATCAAGAACGCCGGCCACATCGTGCCGGTCGAGCAGCCGCTGATGCTCAGCGAAATCATCCGGGCGTTCACGGCGCTGGCCCGGGAAGGACAGGCAACAGATGCCCCAACGCGGCACTGACCGCACCGCCGAAGGCATGGCGACCCGCCGCGCGGTGCTCGGCGACGAGCATGTCGACCGCGCCTCGGCACAGGCCGACGCATTCGACGCGCCGTTCCAGGCGCTGATCACCGAAGCGGCCTGGGGGCATGTCTGGTCGCGGCCCGACTGGACGAAGCGCGAGCGCTCGATGGTCACCATCGCGCTACTCGCGGCGCTCGGGCACTACGAGGAAATGGCGATGCATGTGCGCGCCACCGCCCGCACCGGCGCCAGCGAGGCCGATGTGCGCGAGGCCTTGCTGCACGTCGCCATCTATGCAGGAGTTCCGACAGCCAACCAGGCCATCAAGCACGCGAAGCAGGCCTTTGCCGAAATCGACGCGGGGAGGACGGATTGACGCCAAAGACCAACCGCCCGCCGGCGCTGGGCAGCTTCTACGGCCGCGACCGAGCCTGGCACCCCCCGGCCTATGCGCCCGGCTACAAGTCGAGCGTGCTGCGCTCCCCGCAGCGGGCGCTGATCGCCTTCGACAACACGCTCAGCGAAATGACCGGCCCGACCTTCGGCCACGCGGTCATCGGTGAACTCGACAACGACCTCATCTATAACTTCGCCAAGCCCGGCGAGAGCGCCATCGGCCAGCGCATCATCGTGCATGGCCGCGTTCTCGACGAGAACGCGCGGCCGGTGCCCAACGTGCTGGTCGAGTTCTGGCAGGCCAATGCCGGCGGCCGCTACCGCCACAAGCGCGAGGGCTACCAGGCCGCGCTCGACCCCAACTTCGGCGGCTGCGGCCGCTGCCTCACCGACGAAGCCGGCAACTACCGCTTCCGCACGGTAAAACCCGGCGCCTACCCGTGGCCCAACGGCCCCAACGACTGGCGCCCTGCGCACATCCACTTCTCGGTGTTCGGCTCGGGTTTCGCGCAGCGCCTCATCACGCAGATGTATTTTGAGGGCGACCCGATGATCCCGCTCTGCCCGATCGTGCGCACCATCAACGACCCCGCCGCCATCGCCGGCCTCGTCGCGGCGCTCGACATGGCCGAAACCATCCCGATGGATGCACGGGCCTACAAGTTCGACATCGTGCTGCGCGGCCGCCGCTCGACGCTGTTCGAGAACCGGCTGGAGGGCAACTGATGGCGCAGCAGCTCGACCGGCTCAAGGAAACCGCCTCGCAGACCGCCGGCCCCTATGTCCACATCGGCCTCACCCCCAATTTCTGCGGCATCGGCGGCGTCTATCCGGCTGATCTCGGCACCACGATGCGCAACGAGGAAACCCGCGGCCAGCGCATCACCGTCACCGGCCGCGTCATCGACGGCGGCAACAAGCCGCTGACCGATTGCGTGGTCGAAATCTGGCAGGCCGACAGCACCGGTCTCTACCCCTCGCCCGGCGAGTGGCGCGGCGACGCCGACCCGAACTTTTCCGGCTGGGGCCGCTGCCCCGCCGACAGCGAAACCGGCGAGTACCGCTTCGAAACCATCAAGCCCGGCCGCGTCCCGGCCAAGGACGGGCGCCTCCAGGCTCCGCACATCAGCTTCTGGATCGTGGCGCGCGGCATCAACATCGGCCTCAACACCCGCATGTATTTTTCCGACGAAGCCGACGCCAACGCCGAGGACCCCATCCTCGCCCGCATCGAGCACCGCAGCCGCGTCCCCACCCTCGTCGCCACCAAGGACGGTTCCACCTACACCTTCGACATCTACCTGCAGGGGCCGGATGAGACGGTGTTCTTCGATGCGTGAGGTGCGGTGCTCGCTCATGCACCCCGCCACGCCCCCGTGGTTCGACAGGCTCACCACGAAGGCTGCTGCGAGCTCACATGTTCATGAGGCCCTCGTGGTGAGCCTGTCGAACCACGCAGGCCGGGCACCCCGATGAGCAACGACCTGCTCACCCTCCTCCTCGGCGACGCCGAAACCGCGGCGCAGCTCTCGCCCGATGCCGAGCTCACCGCCATCCTGCTGTTCGAGAGTGCCCTCGCCATCGCCGAGGCTGCCGAAGGCGTCATCCCCGCCGAAGCCGCGGCCGCCATCACGCTGAAGCTCGCCAACCTCACCCTGGACCAGGACGCCCTCCGCGACGGCGCGGCGAAAGACGGCGTCATCATCCCCGCGCTCGTCGCGCAGCTCCGCGCCGAAGTCGGCGAGCCCTTCGCGAATTTCGTGCACTTCGGCGCCACCAGCCAGGACGCGGTAGACACCAGTCTCATTATAAGACTCAGCGCCATCCTCACCCTCTTCGAGCAACGCCTCCACGCCATCACCGAGCGCCACCTCGCGCTCGCCGCCGCCTACGGCCCCAAGCCGCTGATGGCCCGGACCCGCATGCAGGAGGCGCTGCCGATCACCGTCGCCGACCGCATCGCGGCGTGGCAAAGCCCGCTCGATCGCGCCCTCACCCGCCTCGATGAACTGCGCCCGCGCCTCCTCGTCCTGCAACTCGGCGGCCCCGTCGGCACCCTCGGCGAACTCGGCGACAAGCGCGACGCCGTCACCCGCCGCCTCGCCGAAGCGCTCGGCCTCGGCCATCGCGCGCAAAGCTGGCACACCCAGCGCGACGCCATCGCCGAACTCGGCAACTGGCTCTCACTCGTCACCGGCGCCCTCGGCAAGATCGGGCAGGATGTGGCGCTGATGGCGCAGAACCCCATCGGCGAAATCGCGCTCGCCGGCGCCGGCGGCTCGTCGGCCATGCCGCACAAGCAGAACCCGGTGAAGGCCGAGGTGCTAGTGGCGCTCGCCCGCTACAACGCCGCGCTGCTCGGTGGCTTGCACCAGTCGCTGGTGCACGAACAGGAGCGCTCCGGCGCCGCCTGGACGCTCGAATGGCTGGTCCTGCCGCAGATGCTGCTCTGTACCGGCGCGTCGCTGCGCACCGCCATCGAACTGCAGAATTCCATCACCGCTTTGGGGAAAGCCAATGGATGAGACGCCGCTCGGCAAGGCAATCCTCTGGCTCGCCACGGCCATCGCCATTGCCGGCGGCTCGGTGCTCGTCCTCATCACCATCATCACTGTCATTTCCGTCATCGGCCGCGCGCTGATCCCGCTCGGCCTCAGCCCCGTGCACGGCGACTACGAGATCGTGCAGACCGGCGTGCTGTTCGCCATCTTCTGCGCCATGCCGCTCACGCAATATCTGCGCGGCCATGCGGATGTCTCCGTGCTCACCGATTTCCTCCCCGCCCGCCCCAACGCCATCATCGAACTGGTGATGGATGTGCTGATGCTCATCGCCTCGAGCTTCATCCTCTGGCGCTTCGCCATCGGCATGCTCGACAAGCTCGGCAACCGCGAGATGACCTTCATCCTCCACATGCCGATCTGGTGGAGCTACGCGGCCGGCATGCTGGGCGCGGTGGGCATGGTGGTCGTCGCCGCCTATTGCGTGGTGCGCTCGTTCGTCAATGCCACCTCCGCCGACCCGAAGAAACCCGAACCGGGGATCTTCTGATGAGCAACATCGAACTCGGGCTCTGGTCGTTCCCGGTCCTGCTGCTGCTGATCTTTCTGCGCATGCCCATCGGCCTCGCCATGCTAATAGTGGGCGTCGTCGGCAACTACCTCGTCACCAAGAGCTGGAACCCCAGCTTCGCGCTGTTCAAGTCGCTGACCTACTCGACCTTTTCGAGCTACTCGTTCGCCGTGGTGCCGCTGTTCCTGCTGATGGGCCAGTTCGCCGCCGTCAGCGGCGTGTCGCGCTCGCTGTTCGAGGCAGCCGCCTCATGGCTCGGCCATCGCAAGGGCGGCATCGCCATGGCCTCGATCGGCGCCTGCGCCGCCTTCGGCTCGATCTGCGGTTCTTCGCTCGCCACCGCGGCGACGATGGGCCAGATCGCGCTGCCCGAATTGAAGCGCCACGGCTATTCCGGCGCGCTCGCCACTGGCACGCTGGCGGCCGGCGGCACCATCGGCATCCTCGTGCCGCCCTCGTGGATTCTGGTGATCTACGCCATCCTCACCGAGCAGAATATCGCCAAGCTCTTTCTCGCGGCGCTGGTCCCGGGGCTGCTGGCGGCGGTGGGCTATTGCATCACCATCGCCATCGTCGCCCGCATCGACCCCGAAAGCGCCGGCACCGCCTATCCGCGCGTGCCCTATGGCGAACGCTTCCGGCAACTGGGCCGCATCTGGCCCGCGCCGCTCATCTTCATCCTCGTCATCGGCGGCATCTATACGGGCATTTTCACGCCCACCGAGGCGGCGGCGGTGGGCGCGGTGGGCACCGGCCTCATCGCGCTGCTGTCACGCCAGCTGACGTGGAAGACCTTCGTCACCTCGATGGTGCAGATGGCGACCGGCACGGGCATGATCTTCATGATTATCCTCGGGGCCGCCGCGCTCAACAATTTCCTCGCGCTCAGCCAGTTGCCACAGGTCGCCGCGGCCTTCGTCACCGAGCAGGGTTTCAACCCCTGGGTGGTGATGACCTTCATCCTCATCATGTACCTGATCCTCGGCGGCCCGATGGATTCGCTGTCGATGATCCTGCTCACCATTCCGGTGGTTTACCCGGTGGCGCTGGCGCTCGATTTCGGGCTGACGCCGGAGGAGTTTTCCATCTGGTTCGGGGTGCTGACGCTGGTGGTCGTCGAGGTTGGCCTCATCAGTCCACCGGTGGGGATGAATCTGTTCGTCATCAATTCCATGTCGAAGGGCACCAGCATGGGGCAGACCTTCCTCGGGGTCACGCCCTTCCTCATTTCCGATCTCATCCGCACGGTGATCCTCGTCGCCTTCCCGACGATCTCGCTGTTCCTCGTGCGATGGATGTTCTAGGGGGCCGGGCAATTGGAGAGAAGCGGCCAGCACATATCTCATCCTGCCTCACCCACCGCCGTCATTCCGGCGAAGGCCGGAATCCAGGGCGCTGAGGTTTCTGCCCGGGTCCGGTCTGTCGGACCCATCCCGGGGGATGGACCGGCTGGCGCTGAATGGGTGGCTCGGTTCGAGCAATGGATTCCGGCGTGCGCCGGAATGACCGCCGTGGGTGAGCCGCGGGTGCAGACCCCATCCGCCACGCGCCCGACACATATCCCGGAGGTTATCGGAAGGGCGGAATTACTTATTTTTGCGCACCACTGAACCATACGATAGTTGAAAACGTCAGGGAGGACGTATCATGGACAGACGTGCATTCTTGGCCGGTACGGCCGCAGGTAGCCTTGTCCTCGCCGCGCCGGCAATCGTGCGCGCGCAGGATGCCACGACGCTGCGCGTGCATCAGATGCTTCCCGCGCAGGCAACCATCCCCAAGACCGCCATCGAGCCGTGGACCCAGCGGGTCGCCGAAGCGTCGGGCGGCCGGCTGAAGTTCGAGCTTTACCCGGCGATGCAGCTCGGCGGCGGACCGCCCGATCTCTACGACCAGGCAAAAGACGGCGTGGTCGATATCATCTGGACCGTGCTCGGCTACACCCCCGGCCGCTTCCCCAAATCCGAAGTGTTCGAACTGCCCTTCATGGTGACGAAGGGCGAAGCAACCTCGGTGGCGTTCCAGAAGTTCGTCGAAGCCAATTCGATCGACGAGTTCGCGGGCGTCAAACTGCTCTGCGTCCACGCCCACGGCCCGGGCCTCATCCATGCCAAGACCCCGGTGACCAAGCTCGAAGACCTGAAGGGCATGAAGATCCGCGGCGGCTCGCGCATCATCAACGACATGCTGGGCCGGCTCGGCGCCGAGCCCGTCGGCATGCCGGTTCCGGCGGTGCCCGAAGCGCTGTCGACCGGCGTCATCACCGGCACCACCGTGCCGTGGGAAGTGACGCCCTCGCTGAAGCTGAGCGAACTGGTGAAGAACCACACCGGCTTCTCGGGCACGCACGGGCTCTACACGCAGACCTTCGGGTTCACCATGAACCTCGATCGCTACAACGGCCTGCCCGATGACCTCAAAGCCATCATCGACCAGAACTCGGGCGTCGAAACCGCCCGTGCCTTCGGCAAGGCGATGGATGCGGGCGACGCCATCGGCCTGAAGATCGCGCAGGATGCCGGCAACAACATCATCACCCTCGATGATGCCGAAACCCAGCGCTGGAAGGACGCGTCCCAGGCCACCGTCGACAAGTGGTACGAGGACGCCAAGGCCGCAGGTTTTGACGGCAAGGCGCTGCACGACGCAGCCAAGGCGTTGGTCGACGCCGAGGCCTGAGGGCAGGGGACCGCGACATAGGGAGGGGCGCTGCGGCGCCCCTCATCGTCTCACCGCCAAGCGAGGAACCTGACGATGACCACCGCGACCGTAAAGAAGCCCCCTTATCGCGCCGATGTCGTCGGCAGTTTCCTCCGCCCCGCCAGTGTGCACGCGGCGCGCAAGGCCCACTATGACGAAAAAACCCTCTCCGCCGCCGATCTCAAGGCCGTCGAGGACAAGGCAATCCGCGATGTCATCCGCATGCAGGAAGATGTGGGGTTGAAGGCCGTCACCGATGGCGAGTTCCGCCGCGCCTTCTGGCATTTTGATTTCATGGGCATGCTCGACGGGCTCGATCTCATCGAGCGCGCCGGTGGCGGCGTGCAGTTCCACGGCACGCAGACCAAGGCGACGGTGCCGGTGATCAACGGGCCGCTCGGTTTCCCCGACGATCACCCGATGCTGGCGCACTACAAGTTCGTCGCCGCCAACACCAAGGTGACGCCAAAAATCTCGATCCCCGGCCCGAGCGCCGTGCACTTTCGCGTCGGCCGCGACGACATCCACGTGAAGGAATATCTCGACGATCCGGATGCGTACTTCGCCGCCATCACCGCGACCTACAAGAAGGCCGTCGAGGCGTTCTACGCCGCCGGCTGCCGGTACCTCCAGATGGACGACATCTTCTTCGCCTACCTGTGCGATCCAAAGATCCGCGCCGCGAAAAAGGCCGAGGGCACCGACCCCGATTGGCTGATCGGCCGGTATGCGCAGATGATGCACGACGCCATCGCCGATCGCCCCGCCGACATGCTGATCGGCATGCACATGTGCCGCGGCAATTTCAAATCTACCTGGGTCGCCGAAGGCGCCTACGACCCGGCGGCCGACGCCATCTTCAACCAGACCGATGTCGATATCTATTTCATGGAATACGACACCGACCGGGCGGGCGGGCTCGAACCGCTGCGCAAGCTCCCCAAGGGGAAAAAGCGCGTGCTGCCCGGCTTCATCACCACCAAGACCGCCGATCTCGAAGACCTCGGCGAGTTGCAGCGGAAGTTCGAGCTGGCGTCAAAATACTGCGACATCAACCAGCTCGGCATCGCGCCGCAATGCGGCTTCGCCTCGACGGAGGAGGGCAACGCCATCACCATGGACGGCCAGAAGCGCAAGCTCGAACTGGTGGTGAAGACGGCCGAAACGATCTGGGGCGGCGTCGACGCCTGAGCGTCAGCTCATCCAGTTGCCGCCATCGACGTTGAGCGTCTGCGCCACGATATAGTCGGCATCGGGTGACGCGAGGAATGCCGCGGCGCCCGCGATGTCGCCGGGAAACCCCATGCGCCCATAGGGGACGGCCTTGCCGACCAGCTTCTTTTTGTCACCGACATTGCGGTTCTCGTAGCGCGCGAACATCGCATCCACCGTCTCCCACATCGGGGTATCGACCACGCCGGGGGCGATGCCGTTGACGTTGATCTTGTGCTCGATGAGGTTCAGCCCCGCCGACTGCGTCAGGCTGATCACCGCCGCCTTGCTGGCGCAGTAGACCGCGACCAGCGGCTCGCCGCGCCGCCCGGCCTGGCTCGCCATGTTGATGATCTTGCCGCCGCGCCCCTGCTTCACCATCTGCCGCGCCGCCGCCTGCAGCGTGAACAGCAGGCCCTTCACGTTGACGGCGAACACCTTGTCATAGCTCTCTTCGGTGATCTCCAGCACCGGCGCCATGTCGAACGTGCCGGCATTGTTGACGAGGATGTCGACGCTGCCCGCTGTCTGCACCGTCTGCGCGATCAGGTTGTCGATCGAGGCAAGGTCCGTCACCTCGAGCGGCACGGCAAACGCCCCGTTGCCGATCTCGGCCGCCAGCCCCTGTGCCTCGTGCCCCAGCCGGTCGGTGACGATGACCCGCGCGCCCTCTTCGGCATAGCGGCGGCAGATGGCGGCCCCGATCCCCCGCGCCCCGCCTGTCACAATCGCGACCTTGTCCTTGAGCTGCATGGCGTTCCCTCCCTCAGCGCCCCCACTTGAAGCCGCCCCGCGCCGCCACTCAAGCGCAAACTGCATCCGCCCTTGCCCGGCCTTGATCCGCGACGTGCCCGCCCTTGGTCTTCGGGGGGCGCTGCGGCAATCATATTCGCCGCAGCACGCTCCGCCCGCAGTTGAAATTGGGAACCACCCTCCGTGCCCAATTGTGGCAGACTGCGCTCATATTTTCGGCAGGAACGACTTATGGCAGGCACACATTTCGACGGTTTCGTCCTCACCAGCGTGTGGACGGGCGACACCTACCGCCTCACCCTCACCAACCGCACCGCCTCTCCGCTCCGCGACTGGCGTCTCGGCATCTCCGGCCCCGGCCGCCTCGGCGACAGCGCCGTGCTCAGCGGCGGCGGCATCGTCACCCAGCTCTCCACCTACTGCGAAATCGCCCCGGAATCCGGGCTTTTGCTGCATCCCGGCGCGAGCTGGACCGTCTCCATCACCCACCTCGCCTTCCCCCTTCGCCACTGGACCGACGGCGCCGTCTCCGGCTTCGTCATCCGCGCCGATGGCACCGCCGTCCCCACGCTCACCCTCCCCACCACCCCCGCCCCCCACCGCAGGGGCACAGTCTCGCTGCCCATCCCGGCCGACCCGCCGGTCCCCGTCTCCATCATCCCCTGGCCCCGCGAGGTCGCGGTCTCCGGCCGCCGCACCACCCCCTCCGGCCTCGCCCTCATGGGCAGCGACCCCCAGAGCGAAGCCGTCGCCGACAGCTTCTCCGCCCTCACCCAGTTCCTCTTCCCCGGCGAAGGCATCGTCCGCGAAGACGAGGAAGGCGGCTATCCCGTGGACCTCGCCTTCGACGACTCTCTCGCCGAAGAGGCCTATGCCATCGCCTTCGAGCCCGACGGCTGCGAGGTCACCGGCGGCTCGGAAAAAGGCCTGCTCTACGGCCTCGTCACCCTCGGCCAGATGCAGCGCGGCGCCCGCCTCCACCCGGAATCCTTCTCCTTCCCCACCGGCGGCCACATCACCGACGCCCCCGAAATGGGCTGGCGCGGCTGCCATCTCGACGTGGCGCGGCGCTTGTATTCGGGCGAGGAGTTGAAGCAATTCATCGCCATCCTCGCCTGGAACAAGCTCAACACCTTCCACTGGCACCTCAACGATGACGAGGCGTGGCGCGTCGAAATCGAGGCCTATCCGGAACTCACCGACACCGCCGCCTGGCGCGGTTACGGCATGGAAATCCCGCCGCTGCTCGGCTCCGGCCCCGAGCCTTCGGGCGGCTGGTACAGCAAGGACGCCATCCGCGACATCGTTGATCTCGCTGCCGATTTCGGCGTCGACGTGGTCCCCGAAATCGACATGCCGGGCCACTGTTTCGCCCTGCTGCAGGCACTCCCTCAGCTGCGTGATCCCGGCGAAAGCGGCCTCTATCACTCGGTTCAGGGCTTCCCCAACAACTGCCTCAACCCGGCGGTCGAGGCCGTCTATCCGGTGGTCGAGACCATCCTCTCCGAGCTGATCGAGCTCTTCCCCTCGCGCTATTTCCACATCGGCGCCGACGAAGTCCCCGCCGACGCCTGGGCTACCTCGCCAAAGGCCCGGGCGATGGGCGAAAAGCTCGGCGCGCCGGGCCCCGCGCCGCTGCAGGCCCACTTCCTCCAGCGCGTGCAGGCCTTCCTCAGCGCCGAGGGCAAGATCACCGGCGCATGGGAAGAGGCCGCGCAGGCCGGCGGCATCGAGAAGGCCAACAGCTACCTCGTCGGCTGGCACACCGTCGAAGCCAGCCAGCGCCTCGCCGCCGAGGGCTACGACGTCGTCGTCTCCCCCGGACAGGCCTACTATCTCGACATGGCCAACAGCGAGGACTGGCACGAATGCGGCGCCGGCTGGGCCGGCTGGTCATCTCCCGAAACCACCTACGCCTTCGATCCCTCCGCCGGCTGGAGCAAGGCCGAGCGCAAGCGCCTGATGGGCGTGCAGGCCTGCATCTGGAGCGAGCCGATGAGCGACCGCGCGGTGTTCGACCGCCTCGTCTTCCCCCGCCTCAGCGCCATCGCCGAAACCGCCTGGACCGCCCCGGAACGCAAGGATTTCTCGCGGTTTTCTGCCCTGGCGGGGTTGATGCCCAACCTATACGGCCAGCACGAATGATGAAGGCGGGCCACTCGGCCCGCCTTCTCTCAGCGCATCCTTGGCTTGAAAGCCTAGCGCCTGAATCTCACACGCAGGCAGTCAACTTCGCAGTACGCTTCCGGTTGCGGGTCCTGCGGAACCTTTCCGCACGCGCGCCGTCCAATGGACCGGAGCACACGATGACGAGATCAGCCGGTACGACCGCCAGCCCCAAAACCCTCGACGACGCCGCACTTCTCGCGCTGGCGCGGCAGCGCAACGAGGCGGCGGTGCGCGAACTCATCCGCCGCAACAACCAGCGCCTCTTCCGCGCCGCCCGCGCCATCCTGCGCAACGACGCCGAAGCCGAGGATGTGGTGCAGGAAACCTATGTGAAAGCCTTCACCCGCCTCGCCACCTTCGAGGGCCGCTCCGCCTTCTCCACCTGGCTGACTCGCATCGCCATCAACGAGGCGCTGGGCCGCCGACGGAAGAAACGCCCCACCTTGGACATAGAGGCGGCCGAACTGGCGCAGACAGGCGGCGCCGAGATCATTCCCTTCCCAGGCGCAGCGGTGCCGCCGTCCCCTGAAGCATCCGCGATGCGGGGTGAAATGCAGAAAATCCTCGAAGAACTCGTCGATTCGCTCCCCGAACCGTTCCGCGTGGTGTTCGTCCTGCGCGAGGTCGAGGACCTGTCCACCGACGAGGTGGCGAGCCATCTCTCGATCCAGCTAGGCACAGTGAAAACCCGCCTGTTCCGGGCGCGAAAGCTGCTGCGCGAGGGGCTCGAAGCGCGGTTTTCTAGCGGTTTCGCGGGCGTCTACCCCTTCGACGGTCTGCGCTGCGCCCGCATGGCCGACCGCGTGGTGGCGCGGCTCGCCGGTTGACATCGCGCCTGGCCGGCCTATGTCTGGGCCCAGTCGCAACCCAACCGGATGGTGAACCATGGATATCCGCCTGACCGATCGCCTCGCCCTGATCTGTCACCCGGACTCTCTCCATGCCCTCCATTCAATTGAAAGCGCTGAGCGCGGCAACGCCTGACGGCCGCGAACTCTTCTCCCACCTCGATCTCAGTTTCGGCTTCGGGCGCACCGGCATCATCGGTCGCAACGGCACCGGCAAGACCACGCTTATGCTGCTCATCGCCGGTGAGACGAGCCCGGCTGCCGGTAGCGTGCAGGTCGATGGCCGCATTGGCATGCTGCGCCAGAGCGTTGCCGCGGGCGACGAAACCGTCGCCACTGCGCTCGGGGCCGCAAGAGAATTGGCCCGTTTGGCGCGCATCGACGCCGGTATGCCGGAAGATGGCGACATCGAAGCGGCCGACTGGACGCTGCCCACCCGCATCGATAAGGCACTGGCCGATGTCGGCCTGCCGCAACTCGCTCCCGGCCGTCCCGTCGCGGCCCTCAGCGGTGGGCAGCGGACGCGGCTGGCACTTGCCGCGCTGCTGCTCGACGCGCCGGATTTCCTGCTGCTGGACGAACCCACCAACAATCTCGACGCCGATGGCCGCAAGGCGGTGGCACAACTGCTCGCCACGTGGCGCGGCGGCGCCATCGTCGTCAGCCACGACCGCGATCTCCTTCGCGGCATGGACAGGATCGTCGAACTGACCAGCGTCGGCGTGAACGTCTACGGCGGCAACTGGGATGCCTATGAGGCGCGCAAGGCCGTGGAACTCGCCGCCGCCGAACACGATGTCGGCGTTGCCGAGCGCCGGCTGGGCGAACTCGACCGCGATGCGCAGCGCCAGCGCGAACGGCAGCAGAAACGTGACGCCGGCGGCAAGCGCAAGGCGGCACGGGGCGACATGCCGAAAATCCTCCTCGGCGCGCTCAAGGACAATGCCGAAAAGACCGGCGGGGAGTCGGCACGGATCGCCGAACGGCGGCGTGGTGCCGTTCTGGGCGATCTCGCCACGGCGCGTGCAGAAGTGGAAATCCTGCAGCCGCTGATGGTGACGCTCGAATCCGCCCGCCTGCCGGCCGGGCGCACCGTGCTGCAGCTCGACAACGTGCGCGGTGGTCCGGGAGACGTGCCCGTGATCGACGGCGTGTCGCTGACCCTCACCGGCCCGGAACGCGTGGCCTTCACCGGCCCGAACGGCTCCGGCAAGACGACGCTGCTGCGGCTGGCGACGGGGCAGTTCGCGCCGCTTTCGGGCCACGTCCGCGTCACGATGCGGCATGCATTCCTCGACCAGCAGGTGGCACTGCTCGATCCCGCGCTGACGATCCGCGACAACTATCTGCGGCTCAACCCCGATGACGGCGAGAACGCATGCCGGGCGGCGCTGGCGCGCTTCATGTTCCGCGCTGAAGCCGCACTGCAGCCCGTCGGCACGCTCAGCGGTGGGGAAATCCTGCGTGCAGGCCTCGCGGCGACAATCGGGTCCAGCGCGCCGCCGGAATTGCTGATCCTCGACGAGCCGACCAATCACCTCGATATCCACGCCATTGCGGCGGTGGAGGCGGGGCTCAGGGCTTATGACGGCGCGCTGCTGGTGGTGAGCCACGACCGCGCGTTTCTCGACGCCATCGGCGTCACGCGTGAGGTGGAGCTCCGCCAAAAATGAACGAGGCGGGATCGCTCCCGCCTCTCTGCATATCCTGTCGTGAGGCTCGCTTACTTCAGCGCGTCGGTGATGACGGTGGTGTAGGCGCCTTCCGGCTGCTTGCTGATGATCTTCTGATCGAGCAGCGCCTTGACCGTGCGGTCGTAGGCGGCAATGTCGAGGGCCGGGTCCTTGGCATCGACCAGCTTCGACACTTCGCCAACCATGTAGCGCTGATGCGCGAGTTCGGCGGCGCCGGTTTCGTCGCTGTCGACGACGATCTGCGCGGCCTCATCGGGATTGTCGAGAGCGTACTGCCAGCCCTGCATCGAGGCCTTCACGAAGCGCGTATAGGCATCGACCTTGGCCGGATCGGCCAGCGTGTCCTGCATCACATAGAGACCGTCCTCTAGCAGGTCGTTGCCGAGTTCGGTGTAGTTGAAGATGGTGAGATTGTCGGGGCTGTAGCCTGCATCCAGGGCCTGGCCATACTCGTTGTAGGTCATGACGGAGATGCAGTCGGCCTGCTTCTGGATCATCGGCTGGATGTCGAACGATTGCTGCAGCACCTTCACATCGCCGCCTTCGGCGGTGCTGAGGCCCTCCTTGTTCATCCATGCGAAGAACGGATATTCGTTGCCGAAGAACCAGACGCCGAGCGTCTTGCCCTTGAAGTCGGCGACAGTGTTGATGTTGTTCTCCTTGGGGCAGATCAGCATCAGGCCCGACCGCTTGAAGGGCTGGGCGATGTTGACGAGGTTGACGCCCTTGTCGCGCGCAGCCGCAGCGCCGCCCATCCAGTCGACGATGATGTCGGCGCCACCGCCGGCGATCACCTGCTCCGGCGCGACGTTCGGGCCGCCGGGGAGGATCGTCACGTCGAGCTTCTCGTCGGTGTAGAACCCTTTGGCCTTCGCCACGAGGTAACCGGCGAACTGGGCCTGCGTCACCCACTTCAGCTGCAGCGTCAACTTGTCCTGCGCCATTGCAGCGGTCGCCGTCAGCGCCAATGCGCCTGCCGCCAGAGCCAATAGAACCTTTTTCATCGTCTCGTTCCCTTTACCCCTGTTACGTCCGTCCACCACGGACCGACGGATGCCAGAAGGTGACAGCCCGTTCGATGAGGGCAATCACCCCATAGAAGGCAGATCCCGCAACCGCCGCCATGGCGATTTCTGCCCAGACCAGGTCGATGTTGAGTTTGCCGACCTCGGTCGATATCCGGAACCCCATTCCCACGATGGGGGTGCCGAAGAATTCCGCTACGATTGCGCCGATCAGCGCCAGAGTCGAGTTGATCTTGAGCGCGTTGAAGATGAACGGCGCGGCCGCCGGCAGCCGCAATTGCCACAGCGTCTGCCAGTAGGACGCCGCATAGGTGCGCATCAGGTCGCGCTCCATGGCGCCCGAGGCGTTGAGCCCCGCGACGGTGTTCACCAGCATCGGGAAGAACGTCATGCAGACAACGACGGCGGCTTTCGAGGGCCAGTCGAAGCCGAACCACATGACGAGGATCGGCGCGATGCCGATGATCGGCAGCGCCGACACGAAATTGCCGATCGGCAGCAGCCCGCGCTTGAGGAAGCCCGAGCGGTCGACAAGGATGGCGACGAGGAAGCCCGCGCCGCAGCCGATGATGTAGCCAGCCAGCACCGCCTTGAAGGTCTGCTGGAAATCCGCCCACAACGTCGGCACGGATGCCACGAGCCGCGCCCAGATCTGCGAGGGCGCCGGCAGCAGCACCATAGGCACATTGGCGCCGCGCGCCACCACTTCCCAGATGACGAGGAGCGCGAGGCCGAAGATCACCGGAATCAGGATGCCGAAGGCTTGGCCCGACACTTCCTCTTTTCGGATCGCGAGCGACAGCCGCTCGACGAAGAGCCATGCGAAACCCCACGCGGCGACCAGCGCGAGCCAGAACCAGAGCGGCTCGATGTTGTGGTCGGGCAGGGCGAGGATCAGCGCGACGGTGAGAAGTGCAGCGACGATGCCGTCCATCCAGAACGGCAGTGGCGCGACGAAGCGCAGCAGTGTTCCCGCGCCAAGAAGCATGGCGACGAGCAACAGCGGGGCCGTGCCGCCCTGCGCCAGTGCCAGAACGGCGGCCAGCAGGCTGACGGCGCCCGCGCCGATGGCGAGGATGAGTTGGAGCCGACTCATGCGGGTCGCGCCCCCATTGCCGAATTGACCGCCCGCTCGGCCGCGCCGACGGCGATGACCAGCACCGCAGCCAGACCTGCCGCAAGGAACAGCGCCGCCCAGATCTGGATCGTCTGGCCGTTGTACGAACCGGTGAGCAGCCGCACACCCAACCCGCCTCCCGCGCTGTTGCTGAGCTCGCCCACCACTGCGCCGATCAGCGAGATGGCGATGCCGACCTTCATCGAGGCGAAGAGATACGGCATGG
>DAORUH010000055.1:0-17351 GCA_035433065.1 Devosia sp.
GAGGGAGAAGGAATCCCGACTGAGATTTTTGAGACTCCATCGCCTTCTCCCTGGATGGGAGAAGGTGCCCGAAGGGCGGATCAGGGTGGGGCAGGAGACACACGAAAATGACCTTTCATCCCATTCGCTTTCCGCTCGATGTTGCGCTGGGGGCGCGGGGCGGGCCGGAGCGGGCGACGGATATTGTGACGCTGGCGAGTGGGCGCGAGGAGCGGAACAGCCGGTGGGCGCATTCGCGACGGCGCTACAATGCAGGGTACGGCGTGAAATCGCGTGCGGACATGCAGGCGGTGCTGGCGTTCTTCGAGGAGCGGCGAGGGCGGTTTCATGCGTTTCTGTGGCGCGATGCGCTGGATCACTCGGCGGTGGACCAGGTGATCGGTGCCGGAGATGGGACGGCCGTCTCGCTTCAGTTGAGCAAGGCCTATGGGGCGGCGTTCGATCCGTATGTGCGGCCGATCACCAAGCCGGTGGTGGGGACCGTTGAGGTGCGAGTTGATGGCGTTGTCGTGCCGGTGGACGTGGACGCGCTGACGGGCGTTGTGACCTTCGATGTCGCGCCGGACGCGGGTGCGGCGATCACCGCGAGCTTTGAGTTCGATGTGCCGGTGCGGTTCGATATCGATCGGCTGGATATCGAGCTGACCTCGTTCGATGCGGCCGATGCGCCGTCCATTCCGTTGATCGAGGTGCGGGAATGAGGGTGCTGGACACGGCGTTTCGCGCGCATGTCGAGAGCGGGGCGACGACGCTGGCGACGTGCTGGCGGATCGAGCGCGGCGACGGGGTGGTGCTGGGGTTCACCGACCATGATGTGGGGCTTGCCTTCGGGGGCGTGACGTTTGAGCCGGCGCATGGGCTGGATGGGGGCGAGGCGGCGCAGAAGCTGGGGCCGCAGGTCGATACGTCCGAGGTGGTCGGCGTGCTGCATTCGGCGGCGATTGCCGAGGCTGACATCCTGCTTGGCCGCTATGACGGCGCGCTGGTCGAGACCTGGCGGGTGAACTGGCGCGACGTGGGTGTGCGGCATCTCGTACGGCGCGCCAGCATCGGCGAAATCGTGCGCGAGGACGGGGTGTTTCGCGCCGAGCTGCGCAGCGGACAGCATGCGCTGAACCAGCCAAAGGGGCGAGTCTATCAGGGGCTTTGCGACGCGGTGCTGGGGGACGCGCGGTGCGGGGTGGATCTGGGTGATCCGGCGTTTCGCGCGAGCGCGTCGGTGATCGAGGTGCGGGACCGGTTCCGGCTGGCGGTCGATGGGCTCGAGGGCTTTGAGGCGGGGTGGTTTGCGCTCGGTGGGGCCGAGTGGGCGAACGGGAAGCGGGCGGTGCTGGTGGATCGCGTCGTGAGTCACACGCGGATTGGCGGCGTCGATGTGTTGGGGTTTGCGCAGCCGGTGGGCGACTGGGTTGTCGCGGGCGATGATTTCGTGGTGACGGCCGGGTGCGACCGGCGGTTTGCGACGTGCCGGACGAAGTTTGAGAACGGCGTCAGTTTTCGCGGCTTTCCGCACATTCCGGGCAGCGACTTCGTGCTGCGCTATCCGCGGCCGGGCGATGCGCTCGATGGGCGGGCGCTGGTCGAATGATGATCGGCAGCGATGAGATTGTGGGCGCGGCGCGCGCCTGGCTCGGCACGCCCTATCGGCACCAGGCATCGACGCTGGGCGCGGGGTGCGATTGCCTCGGGCTGCTGCGCGGCGTCTGGCGCGTGCTCTATGGCGCGGAGCCGGTGGCGGTGCCGCCGTATCGGGCCGATGGGCGCGATGCGGCGCTGCTCGATGGGGCGCAGCGGTGGCTGGTGCGGGGCGGTGAACTGCGCGCAGGGAGCGTGGTGCTGTTCCGGCTGGGGCGGCAGGTCGCGCCGCGGCATTGCGGGATCATGATGAGCGGGGCGCGGTTCGTTCACGCGCAGGAGCGGCTCGGCGTCTGCGAGGCCAACCTCACCGATGGCTGGCGGCGGCGCGTGGCCGCGGTGTTTGAATTTCCGGAGCGGAACTGATGGCAACTCTGGCGCTGTCGCTGGCAGGGCAGTTTGTGGGCGGGGCGATTGCCGGGCCGTTCGGGGCGACCGTCGGGCGGGCGCTCGGGGCGCTCGCGGGGGCGGCGGTCGATAACGCGCTGTTCGGCGAGCGGCCGGCGGCCTCGTCCGGCGGGGGCGCGGACATAAGGCTCACCGGTTCGAGCGAGGGCGGGGCGGTGCCGCGGCTCTATGGGTGGAGCCGGCTGGGCGGCAACATCATCTGGGCGACGGAGCTTGAGGAGATCGCGGGCGAGAGCGCCGGGGCCAAGGGTTTTGGCGCGCCGGAGGAGGGCGAGCGGACGGTCGTCGGCAGTTTTGCGGTGGCGCTGTGCGAGGGCGAGGTGGCGCATCTCGGGCGCGTGTGGGCCGATGGGCAGGTGCTCGATACTGACGGCGTGATGTTGCGGTTCTACTCGGGCAGCGAGACGCAGGAGGCGGACAGTCTCATCGAGGCGGTGCAGGGGACGGGGAACGCGCCGGCGTATCGCGGGCTCTGTTATGTCGTGTTCGAGCGGCTGCCGCTGGGGCAGTTCGGCAACCGCATTCCGAATATCGCGGTGGAGCTGTGCCGGGTGGCGGGCGGGCTGGAGCCGCAGATCCGGGCGATCAATGTCATCCCGGGGGCGGGGGAGTTTGTGTACGACCCGGTGCCGCGCATGCGGATCGTGTCGCCGGGGGTGACGGCGAGCGAGAACACGCATGTGGCGGCGGGTGTCAGCGACTGGACGGTGTCCATCGATGAACTGGTGGCGCTGTGTCCGAACCTCGAGACGGTACAGCTGGTGATCGCGTGGTTTGGCAATGATTTGAGGTGCGGGCATTGCACGGTGGCGCCGCGCACCGAGGGCGCGGTGCGCCATGTGTCGGGGACCGTGTGGAGCGTCGCCGGGCTGTCGCGGGCGGAGGCTGAGGTGAGTTCGATGCATGAGGGTGGGCTCGCCTATGGCGGTACGCCCTCGGATGCATCGGTGCTGGCGGCGATTGCGGACCTCAAGGCGCGGGGGCTGAAGGTCACGCTCTATCCGCTGATGATGATGGACATTCCGGCGGACAATCCGATGGGGCAGCCGGCGTATCCGTGGCGCGGGCGCATCAGCTGCGATCCGGCGCCGGGGGCGGTTGGCTCGGTTGATGGGACGCCGACGGCGGCGGCGCAGGTGGCGGCGTTCGTGCCGGGGTATCGGGATTTCATCCTGCATCATGCCGGGCTCGCGGTGGCGGCGGGCGGGGTGGATGCGCTGATCATCGGAACGGAGATGAAGGCGCTGAACGCGGTGCGCGGGGCGGGGGATACGTTCCCGTTCGTCGATGCGCTGGTGACGCTGGCGGGGGATGTGCGCGAGGTGGTGGGGGCGGCGTGCAAGCTCACCTATGCGGCGGACTGGTCGGAGGTCACGGGGTATCAGCCGGGCGGCGGGGCGAAGTATTTTCACCTTGATCCGCTGTGGGCGTCGGAGGCGATCGATGCGGTAGCGATCGACAACTACATGCCGATTGCCGACTGGCGCGAGGGGACGGATCACGTGGACGCGGAGGCGTGGGACTCGATCCATGGGCTCGATTATCTGCGGGCCGGTGTGGCCGGGGGCGATGGGTTTGATTGGTACTATGCGGACGAGCCGGACCGGCTGGATGGGGTGCGTTCGCCGATTGGCGATGAGGTTTATGGCGAGCCGTGGGTGTGGCGGTTCAAGGACCTGCAGTCGTGGTGGCTGAACGAACACCACGACCGGCCGGGTGGGGTGCGGAGCGGCACGCCGACGGACTGGGTGCCGGGGTCGAAGCCCATCTGGTTCACCGAGATCGGCTGCGGGGCGGTGGACAAGGGGGCCAACCAGCCGAGCGCATTCGGGGACACCAAGAGCATCGAGAATACGCGGCCGTTCTTTTCGAGCGGCGCGCCCGATGCGCTGATGCAGCGGCAGTACCTTCGGGCGCAGTTCGCGCACTGGGCGAGCGCGGCGAACCCGGTGAACGGCGGCGGCATGCCGATGGTGGATGTGGCGCGGATCGCGCCCTGGGCGTGGGACGCGCGGCCCTATCCGGCATTCCCCTCGCAGCGCGAGGCGTGGAGCGACTGGCCGAACTATGCGACCGGGCACTGGCTCAATGGCCGGCTCGGCGGGCTGGCGAGCGATGAGCTCGTCGCGGCGATCGGGGTGGACTATGGCGTCGATATTGCCGTGGCGGATGCGGCGGGGCCGCTGGTTGCGGGGCTGAGCGTCGAGGCGGTTGCCTCGGCGCGCGAGGCGATGGGGCCGGTGCTGGCGGTGGCGGGGCTGGGCGTGCGGGACACGCCGGACGGGCTGAGTTTTCCGCGCGTGTCGGCGCGCGCGCCGCTGGCCATTGATGAGGTCGCGGCGGGCGATGGGCCGCTGACGGCGCGGACGCGGCCTGATCCGTCGGAGGCGGTGGGGCAGGTGGCGTTCGGCTACTTTGATCGCGAGCGCGCGTACCTTGCCGCATCGGTGACGGCGATGACGCTGGATGGCGGTGCGACGAACGCAGAGCGGACGGCGCTGGTGCTCGATCCCGCTGGGGCGAGGCGGGCGGCGGAGCGGCTGCTGATCGAGAGGGCTGCGCAGCGCGACACGCTGGACTTTGCGCTGCCGCAATCCGTTGCGGCACTAGAAGTGGGCGATGCGGTGAGCCTTCTCGGGCAGGGCAACGGGCCGTTCGAGATCACCGCGATCCGCGATGGCGAGGTGCGCAAGGTTTCGGCGCGGGCGATTCCGCCGGTGCTGGAGGCAGCGATTGTGTCCGACGCGCCGCGCAGTGCGCCGGGGGCGTCGCCGGTGCGGGCGCTGCCGCTGATGGCGGCGGCGCATCTGCCGGCGGAAACGGGGCAGGCGCCTTCACGGCTGCTGGTCGCGGCATCTGCTTCGCCGTGGCCGGGCCGGGTCATCGTCAATGATGAGGTGACCGGCGCGGGCGTGGGTCGGATCGATCGTTCGGCAGTGGTCGGCGAATTGCAGGAGCCGCTTGAGCCGGGGCCGCTGGCGGTGTGGGATATGGCGAATGCCGTGGTGCTGACGTTGCGCTCGGGGCACCTCGCGTCGGGCGATGACGCGGCGGTGCTGGCGGGCAGCAATCGCATCGCGGTTGTGACGGAGGCGGGCGGGGAGGTTGTCGGCTATGCCGGGGCCGAACTGCTGGCGCCGCAGACCTATCGGCTGACGCGGCTGCTGCGCGGGCAGCTCGGCACCGACTTCGCGATGGTGGGGGCTGACGCTGGCGCGCGGGTGATCGTGCTCGACGGAAGGCCACTGCTGGCGGAAGTGCCAGCGGCATGGCTCGGCGAGTCCGTTTCGCTGCGCGCCTATGCGGGGAGCGCCGACGCTGAGGGCAGCGGTTTTGACGTTGAGCTTGGACTTGGACCGGTGTTGCCGTTGGCGCCTGCTCACCTTGGGGCGGTGCGCGACGCGGATGGCGACGTGGCGCTGACCTGGGTGCGCCGGAGCCGCTTCGACACCGATAGCTGGACTACGGCCGACGCGCCGCATGACCATCTGCCGGAAGCCTATCGCGTGACCATCCTCGATGGTGCCACGCCGGTGCGGGTGATCGAGGTGGCTTCGCCTGCTGCGGCCTACACCGCGGCGGAGCAGGCGGCGGACTTCGGCGGCCCGCCGGCTTCGTTCGCCTATGCCGTTGCGCAGTTGAGCGCGGTCTATGGGCCGGGCCACGCCGCGACCGACGCCTTCAATGCCTAAGACGCTCGCCGATGCCATCGCCGCCGCGCTGCTGCGCTGGCGGCTCTCTTCGCGTGTCCGCACGAGGCGGACGAGAATTCAAAGGAGAACGACCATGAATTTTGCATTCCTCACCGGCTACCGCACCTACGTGATCGCGGCGGCGATGATCGTTGCTGGCCTCGGTCAGCTCATCGGGGTCGAGATCCCGAGCTTCGATGGCCAGTCCGCCGGCCACCTGCTGATGGAGGGCCTCGCCATCATCTTCCTGCGCAAGGGGATGAAGGGCATGGAAGGGTAGGGTGGCTTCGGCCGGCGTGTCAGGCGCCGGCCGATCCTCTGCCACCCTGCATGCTGTCTACGGGCACCGTGGGCAGAAAGCGCTCGATGGTCTGGCAGAGGACGATGTCGGGACGAAGGTCCGTGACGGTTTCGGCAAAATAGCCGGGCGACCAGACGAAATGGTACTCGCGGAACAGGCGCGCGAACCACCAGCCAAGATGGGCAGGGCCAAACGCCTCGGTGGCAAAGAACGAATTCCCGAAGACCAGTATTGAGCGGTCGATCTGGGCAGCAGGATTCTCCCAGTGCTCTTCAAGCCCCATGTGCCGGTTGGGTCGCGGCTCGATCCGGCTGATCAGCGTGGGTACCGGAAACCAGTTTTCCGACGGGGTCGCAAAATGCTCCTCGATCGGCATGTTGAACATCTGAACGAGCAGGTCGCCGGCGAGCTTGCCGGTTCCGCTGAATTCGGGCGCGATCGAGACGCCGGGCGCAATGGCGCCGGTGATGCGGCGCGCCAGCGCGCAGGAGCCCTCGGGCGTCAGATGCGAATCCCCGGGGCGCACGGCCCGCGCGCCGAGTGCTTCAAGCGACCCGATGACCGAGACATAGCGATCACCGAGAAGCTCGGTCAGCGCGGCCTCGACACCGCCAAACATTGCCGTGGGCGTGCGCAACTCATCGGGAAAGAGGTGAGGGACCACCGAAAGCTGTTCGGGAACGATGGTTTGAAACAGGGCCGCGCCGACGCTTGCGGCATGATCCCGGCGGGCCGCGACCAGCGCGCGCCAGCGGCCAACGTCCGGGGCCACCTCCGAGGCGGTCCGGCCGTATTGGGCGAGCAGGCCATTGCTGCCCTCGACGAGGAAGAACTTCCCCCCGCCGCCCAACATGACATTGCCGTTGGGCGATTTCGTTCCGACCGGCAAAAGAACAGGTGACATGTCACCCGGCCGGACCGGAGCCGGTTTGACCGAGGCTGGCACGTCCTTCGCGGGCATGTCCAATGCGCCGGGGCCATTGCCAATTCGCGCGTTGTACGGCTCGCGTTTCGGTGCGATGGGGGGCTCCTTCGCGCCGTCCGTTCCGGGATTCGTCTCCGCGGGGCGCGGCTCAATGTTCTGATGCAAACCAGGCACGTCCTTTTTCAACCATGACCATGAAGTTCAGACTTTCGGAGATGCTTGAAAAGGCAAGCGTGTCGGCGCTGTTTCTTGCGCTCAAGGCATCACAGTCCCCCCGCATCATGCGCGAGAAGCGCGCGCCACTTCTGAGCGATGAAGTGGTTCGGGAGCCCGGTGGCGGGTCATATGCGATCTTCATCAAGTACTACGGTCGGGACTTCGATGCCGGCCAGCTTGCCCTGCTGCAATCATTGAGGGCGGAGCGGGTCAATATTCTCGTGGTGTTCAATCGGGAACCGACCGGCCAGGAATTGGAGGTCGCCCGCCGATACGCCTGGCGCGTGGTGATCCGCAAGAATGTCGGACGCGATTTCGGTGCATACCGGTCGGCCGTGCTGAACCTCATCAGTTCGGGCGCCGAGGTGGAGCGGCTGCTCTTCCTCAATGACAGCGTCTTCTACCTGCCGGGACGGCAACTGGGCGAGATGGTTGGGCGGCTGGTCCGCAGCGACAGGCCGGTGACAGGCGCATTCGAGAACCATGCGCGTACCCACCATCTGGGCAGCTTCGCTTTCGCCGTGTCCGGGGACGTGTACCGGGATGCCCGGTTTCAGGCGTTCTGGCGGAACTACCGGCCATACGATCTGCGCCAGCACGCCATCCGGCGCGGCGAGATCGCGCTGAGCCAGCTCTACCGCAAGATGAACATCAGCGCCGACGTGGTGTTTTCCCTCGACCGTCTCGGGGGGCAACTCGACACCCGCTCCTTCGCCGACATCGTGAGCCTGCTGCAAACCCTGCCGCTTAGCACAAGGCCGAGTCCGGTCAGCCTGCTGAAACCGCCGGCCGAGCTGCTGGACATGATGGTTGACCAAGAGTTCGACGGCGACAACCGCGTGTATCAGGCCCGAGTCTCTCCGTTTTCGAAATTGATGACGGGCGATGCGCATCCTGCCGGGCCTGCCGTACCGGCGCTGGCAAAGCGGCTGCTGATCGACCGGCTGCTGGCAGACGCCGCGCAGGGGAGCCAGATCCACCTCGCCTTCGGGCTGTATCGGAGGCTGCTTTCGGTGCCGCTGGTGAAGCGCGACCTGCTGCATCAGGGGGTTTACGCCGAGCACGACATTCCCAACCTGCTTGATGACGTGGCAGAGGACTTCAGGCACGAGATGATCCGTGACATGGTGTCCCGCCAGCGGCCCATCCATATCGGGCGGTGGCGGACCTTCCTGCGGCGGCACGGCTTCAACGGCTAGCTGTCGCTCCCCTCTAACCCCCTTCACCGCAATGGATTTTTCCGTTCATTCTAGGTTCAGGGGATCGACCCCATAAACCGGCTCATGAAACGTCTTATTGCGATCGTTGTTGCGGCAGTGCTGATGGTGGTTCCCGTCGGTTTCGGCTCTTCCGGGGTGGTATTCGCCCAGGAGGAGGGAGACTGCATGGGGGCGCGCGAGGCGCAGCAGGCGGTCGAAAGCGGGCAGATCATGGAGTTGCCGGATGCCGCGCGGCGGGCCGGGCTGGAACGCAAGTTCATTGGCCAGCAGGCGCGTCTGTGCAATGTCGATGGCTCGCCTCACTGGGTGGTCAGCGTCATGAACAACTCTGGCGAGAGCGAACGCATCGTCTTGAACGCCCAAGGCAATTAGCAATAAGCTGGCCGTGCCTTACGGGCGCGTTTCCAGGGCAGTGTTCCGGACAATGATGCTCATACCTGTCGCCTGCGGCGGCAAAGAGGGGATCGATGCGCATTCTGGTTGTTGAAGACGACGCCAATCTCAACCGGCAGATCAAGGACGCGCTCACCGAGGGCGGCTACGCGGTGGACGTGGCCTTCGACGGCGAGGAGGGGCACTTTCTCGGCGAGACCGAGCCCTATGACGCCGTGATCCTCGATATCGGCCTGCCGCACATGGACGGGCTTTCGGTGCTGGAAGAATGGCGCCGGGCGGGCCGGACCATGCCGGTGCTGCTGCTCACCGCCCGCGATCGCTGGAGCGACAAGGTGCAGGGGATCGATGCCGGCGCCGACGACTACGTGGCGAAGCCCTTCCACATGGAAGAAATCCTTGCCCGGATGCGCGCGCTGGTGCGCCGCGCCGCGGGCCATTCGTCCAACGAGATCACCGCCGGTTCGGTCCGGCTCGACGTGAAGGCCGGCAAGGTCACCGTCGACGGGCACGCGGTGAAGCTGACCAGCCACGAATTGCGGCTGCTGAGCTACCTGATGCACCACAAGGGCAAGGTCATCTCGCGCACCGAACTTACCGAACACCTCTACGACCAGGACTTTGACCGTGACAGCAACACGATCGAAGTGTTCGTCGGCCGGCTGCGCAAGAAGCTGCCGGAAGACTGTATCCAGACGGTCCGTGGCCTCGGCTACCAGATCCTCGAGGACTAGCGGCTGCCGGGCCTGCGGGAGGGCAGCGTGAGTGTTGAACGTCCGGCCTGGTTGAAGCTGCCCGAAGGGTTTTCGCTGCGCGCGCTGTTCCAGCGCAATTCCATCGCCACGTCGCTGTTCTGGCTGTCGGCCGGGTGGCTGATCGTGGCGTTGCTGGCGACCGCCATTCTCCTCTCCGAACTGTATTCGCGGGCGCTCGACACGAGCCTGACCGAAACGCTCGAGTTCCACATCGAGACGCTGGTCGACCGGGTGCTGGTCAGCGATCCGGCGAGCGAGGAGGTGCGGGTCGGCGATCCGCGGTTCGCGCGGCTCAGCTCGGGCTGGTACTGGACCATCCGCGACGCCGGCGGGGCGCTGGTCAATTTCTCCTCCAATATTGTCGGCATCGTCCTGCCGGAGGTCACCACGCCGTTCGACGCGAACAATACGCGCGTCGCCGTGCTCAAGGACCCGTTCGACCAGCAGATAAGGGTGATCGAGCGCAACGTCACCGCCAACGGCGTGCCGCTGCGCATCACTGTCACCGGCAGCCTCGACGAGGTGATGGAACTGGTGGGCGAGTTCCGCGGGCAGACGCTGATCGTGCTGTCCGCGGTGGCCATCATGCTCGCCATCATGAGTTTTATCGTGGCGCGGCTGGCGCTGAGGCCTTTGCAGCGGCTGGGCAAGGCCATCGAAATGGTGCGCGAGGGGCAGAACGAGAATATCACCGGCGAGTATCCCTCCGAGATCGCGCCGCTGGCCGACGAGGTGAACGAGCTGCTGCGCTCCAACGCGCAGATCATCGAGCGCGCCAAGAACCAGGTGGGCAATCTGGCGCATGGGCTGAAGACGCCGCTCGCCGTGCTGCGCAACGAGGCGAGCGCCGCCAAGGAGAGCCAGCTGAGCCGCATCGTTTCCTCGGAATCCGAGAAGATGCAGCAGATGGTGAGCACCTATCTCGACCGGGCCCGGCTATCGGCGCGCAGCGCCGTGGTGGGCAAGAAGGCCGACAGCATCAACGTCATGCTGCGGCTGGTGCGGGTGATGGAAAAGCTCAACCCGAAGGTGACCTACGCCATGGTGCGCCCGGATGCGTCGCTGCCGTGGTTCCGGGGCGACGAGAGCGATCTCGAGGAAATGGCCGGGAACCTGCTCGACAATGCCAGCAAGTGGGCGAAGGGCCAGATCGGCGTCTCGATGTTCTCGGAGCGCGGCAAGTCGGGGCCGATGCTGCTCATCAAGATCGAGGACGACGGGCCGGGCCTGACGGAGGACGAGGCCAAGGAAGCGCTGCGCCGGGGCGTCAAGCTCGACGAGAAGGTGCAGGGCTCGGGGCTGGGTTTGGACATTGTTAAGGAATTGGTTGACGTCTACGGGGGAAGCCTGCAATTGAAGCGCTCCGTGCTGGGGGGGCTTCTGGCCGAGCTGCGGCTGCCGGCCGCGAAGCTCGGCGGCCTCGGACGCAGCAGCACCTGACCGCACTTTTGCCTCATAATGGAGCGAATAAGGCGGCGGCCAAGTTCGAGAGACCAATGCAGACGATTCTCCGTGCCCTACCGTTCCTTGCGGTCCTGACCCTTGCCGGATGCGCAAGCTCCGGCTCGATGAACAACGATCTCGGTCCGACGCTGGCGCAGCCGGGAACGGTGGCAACGGCGCCGATGCTGACCGGTCCGGCCCCCAGTGACAGCATCAAGGTTGCCCAGGCGGGCACCGATGTGACCAATTTCCTCGATCCCGCAGCCGCGCAGTTGTTGACCGAAAGCGGTCGTGCGCAGGCGGCAGGCGCCCAGTTCAACGCCCTGCAGTTCGGCCGCCCCGGCGCGCCGCGCGCCTGGTCGGATGGCGGCACCACGGGTTCGGTGGTGGTTGGGCCGCCGGTCAACGTCAACTCGCTCTACTGCCGCGACTTCACCCATTCGGTAACGGCGAACGGCCAGACCTACAGCCGCAAGGGCCTCGCCTGCCGCGAGCTCGACGGCACCTGGAAGGTCGAGCAGGGCTGATTGCGCCGGGCGGTCACGCCGGTTTCATAGGGTATTTACATTGGCGACGTAGGCTGGGGCAGTTGTACCCAGTTCGTGCGTTCTGTCATGTCCCACTCCACCCTCCGGAATACCGAGTCTGTTCGCGCTCCAGCGGACGGTCGGCCGTTCCTCGGGCTGATCGATGCTGTGCTGATCGATGGTCCGGCGGTGTTCGAGTTCGACGGGGCAATCGAGCGCCGGCACGCGGCTGACGCCTGGGGCTGGATCCTGCACGACATTCTGCCGGAATTTCCGCGCCCGATCGTGGGCGGCATTGATGCCGCCGCGCTCGAGGCGCTGGCGCCCGAACTGCTGCGGCGGGCCCGCCATGCGCTGGCGCTGGGCAGCCGGAATGCGCTGGCGGAGAGCCGGCTCAAGGCACGGCTCGGCGGCAACGACCAGCTTCGCCGCCTGTCCTTCATTCTGGATGCGTTCGAGCATCGCCAAGGCATCGCCGTGGCGCGGGCCGTTGGCCGCACGCTGGATGGACTGGGCGATGCGGAGCTGGAGCGGGCGCTGCGGTCCCTGCCGCGTAGCGAGCCTAAGGTTTTTGCGCTGCTGATGCAGGCTGTGGTGGCGGGAACGGCAGATCCGGGCCGGCTCACTGCCGCGGCGGCGGGAATTGCCGAGTCGCGGGCCGAGGGAGACCTCGTGCGCACAGGTTTTGCGCCGCTCATCGACGCGCTGCTGGCGCATGCGCAGAATCAGACCGGGCCGCTCGATCAGGTGGGGCTGTATGCCGATTTCGATCATATCTGCGGCCTGATCGAACGCTTCGATTCGCTCATCGCCGCCGTAACGGGGCAGGTGGAGATTGGCCGGGACAGCCGGTGGTCTGCGGCACTCGCCGGGATCATCGGGACCATGAGCAAGCGCGTCCGGCCGCTGCTGCGAGACGTGGTTCCCGACATCAACCGGGCGCTGCGGCGCTATCGCGACGGGGCCGACCAGCTCGATCGCGAGCAGCTGCTGACGGCGCTGAACGCCATGTACCTGTTGGCGGCGGTGCATGCGTGCCGCCATTCGCTGGATCTCGGCGACGTCTTCGATCCGATCTGGATGCAGGTCGGCAAGGCGCTGGAACTGCACGTCGAGCGCAACTTCGACATGCTGCAAGACCACCCGGGGGATGGGGTGACCAGCCTGCGCCTCGATGCGGCGATCAAGATGACGGAGCTGCGGTTCAATACGGCCTACGCGCAGGTTCTCCGTGAGGCCAAGGCGGCGGCGTAGCGCGCCGGGCCGCCAAAGCAGGCAGTTTTCAACGTATAGCGGCCGGTTGCTTGCGGCTGCGGCAATGCGCGCGCTACACATCGCCGTGGCGCGGTGCACTTTTCGCCAAAATGGCCCTATACAGGCGGCGCGCTTTTCCAAGGAAGTCCCGGGTCCATCTTGTTCTGGTTGCTCGCCATTGCCGTGACGGCCGCCGCCTGTGCTGCACTTTACTTTGCAGCAGCAGGCAGACGTGCGGCCGTGCCTGCCGACGCGGTTGACGGCGCGACGGCCGCCCATTTCCGTCTGCAGCTGCGTGAGATTGAGGGTGATGTCGCATCGGGACGGCTGGGCGAGGCCGAAAGCCTCGCGGCGCGTGGCGAACTGGCTCGCGAACTCATCCGCCTGAAGGGCGAGGGTGTACGGCCATCCACGGACGGGTCACACCGGCCGATACTGCTGCTCGCCATTGGCGCGACGGCACTTCTGGCGTTCGGCTCCTATGCCATGCTCGGCCAGCCCGACCTGCCTGCGGCGCCGCTTGCTGATCGGCCCAGTCCCGAAGTGACGCTCGATGCGGCGATCGCCCGGGTGGAGGCGCGGCTCGCGACGGCCCCCGACGACATCCAGGGCTGGACGGTCGTGGCGCCCGCCTACATGCAGCTCGGCCGCTTCGCCGACGCGGAAAAGGCCTATCGGCGCGTGCTGGAACTGAGCGGCGAGACGCCGGACCGGCTGACTGATCTTGCCGAAGCGATCATGATGAAGGACGGCGGCAATCTGGTTGGCGAGCCCGCCGAACTGCTGAAGAAGGCCACCGCCCTCGACCCCAACCATGTCCGCTCGCGCTTCTATCTGGCGAGCGAAGCCACGCGCGCCGGGGAATATCAGTCCGCCATCGAGCAGTGGAGCGCGCTGCTGGCGCTCGGCAAGCCCGAGGACACGTGGACGGCGGCAGCGGAGCAGGGGCTGGCCGCGGCCCGCGCCGGTCTCGACGGCGTTGCGCCCGGCCCGACGCAAGAGCAGATCGGCGCGATGGTCGAAGGACTGTCCTCGCGCCTGATGAGCGGTGGCGGTAGCATTGCCGAATGGACCCAGCTCGTCCGCTCACGGCTTGTGCTGGGCGACACCGAACGCGCACAGTCGGCCTATGATGCCGCGCGTGCCGCCTATCCCGACCCCGCCGCCCGCACGGAACTCGACGTGCTCGCGGCCGACCACGGACTTGTAGCGAAATGACCCGCAAACAGAAGCGCGCCGCCATCATCGCCGGACTGGGCCTCGTGCTCGTCGCCGCGACATCGCTGGTGCTGATCGCGCTACGCGACCAGATCGTGTTCTTCTATTCGCCCTCCGAAATGCACGAGAAGGCTGTTGCCGTGGGCACGCCAATCCGGCTCGGCGGGCTGGTGAAGGAGGGCACACTGGTCAAGACCGGGGAAACCAACAGTTTTGTGGTGACCGACGGCCAGACCGACATGCCGGTGCAGTACGTCGGCATCCTGCCCGACCTGTTCAAGGAACAGCAGGGCGTGGTGGCCGAAGGCTCGCTCGGTGCCAACGGCACTTTTGCGGCAACCAATGTGCTCGCCAAGCACGATGAGAACTACATGCCCAAGGAAGTCGTGGAGTCGCTCAAGGATCGTGGCGAGTGGCAGCGCGAGGGCGCGCCGCAATGAACGCGGACGCAAGACCGGCAGCCGATCTGGCACCCTGGCGCGTCTCGGAGCCTCACCCGCCTCGCTGCGCGAGGCACCGTCTCCCGCAGGGGGAGAGGGGAAGGAAGATCTGACCATGAGCATCGAACTCGGCCATTTTGTTCTGATCCTTGCCTTCGCCATTGCATCGGTGTCGGCAGTCGTCGGGTTCGTGTTCTGGCGCAGCGCCGGACGGGTCGCGGCGTTCCTGCAGCAATCGGCGATCCTGCAGTTCCTGCTGGTTGCAGCGGCCTTTGCAGCGCTGATCCAGGCGTTTCTGCTATCCGACTTCTCGCTCAAGCTGGCCTATGAGCACTCGCATTCGACCGCGCCGGCGCTGTTCCGCGTCACTGCGGTCTGGGGCAACCACGAGGGCTCGATGGTCCTGTGGGTGCTGATCCTCGTGATGATGGGCGCCGCCGTGGCCACCTTCGGACGGCAATTGCCGAAAGACCTGCTGGCGCTGGTGCTGGCGACGCAGAGCCTGCTGACCGCGGCGTTTGGCGGTTTTTCGATCTTCACGTCCAACCCGTTCGAGCGGCTGAACCCCGCGCCGTTCGAGGGCAAGGACCTCAACCCGGTGCTGCAAGATATCGGGCTCGCGATCCATCCGCCGCTGCTCTACATCGGCTATGTCGGTTTCTCGGTCTGCTTCTCCTTCGCCATTGCGGCGCTGATCTCGGGCCGCATCGATGCGGCGTGGGCGCGCTGGGTGCGGCCGTGGACGCTGGTGAGCTGGGTGTTCCTGACCCTCGGCATCGCCATGGGATCGTACTGGGCCTATTACGAACTGGGCTGGGGCGGCTGGTGGTTCTGGGACCCGGTCGAGAACGCAAGCTTCATGCCGTGGCTGGCCGGCACCGCGCTGCTGCACTCCGCGCTGGTGATGGAAAAGCGCAATGCGCTGCGCATCTGGACGATCTTTCTCGCCATCATCACCTTCTCGCTGAGCCTGCTCGGCACCTTCCTCGTGCGCTCCGGCATTCTCACCTCGGTGCACACCTTTGCCGCCGATCCGACGCGCGGCCTCGTCATCCTGGCGCTGCTGGCGCTGTTCATCGGCGGGGCCTTTGCGCTGTTCGCGCTGCGCGCCGGAACGCTGCGGGCCGGGGGGCTGTTCGCGCCGATCAGCCGTGAAGGCGCGCTGGTGCTCAACAACCTGTTCCTGTCGACGGCGACCGCCGCCGTCCTCGTGGGGACGCTCTATCCGCTGCTGCTCGACGCCTTCACCGGGCGGACCATTTCGGTGGGTGCGCCGTTCTTCTCGCTGACCTTCGGCGCGATCATGGCGCCGCTGCTGGTGGTCTTGCCGTTCGGGCCGTTCCTTGCCTGGAAGCGGGGTGATTTCGTCGCCGCCGTGCAGCGGCTCGCCGTCGTCGCCGGGCTCGCGCTGTTTGCCGCAGTGCTCGTCGCGCTGCTGAGCGGACAACTGGTCTCGATGGCGCCGATCGGCCTGCTGCTCGGCTTCTGGGTGGCGATGGGCGCGATCGCCGAACTGATTGACCGCGCCCGCTTCGGCAAGATGGCGCTGAGCCAGAGTTTCCGCCGCCTGTTCGGCCTGCCGCGTACGGCATGGGCGACGGCGCTGGCGCATTTCGGCCTCGGCGTCACCGTCCTCGGCATCGTTGCGGCAACCGCCTGGTCGACTGAAGCAGTGACCACCGTCGAGCCGGGCGAGGTGATCAAACTCGATGGCTACGAGATCACCTACCAGGGCATCGAGCAGGTGGGCGGGCCTAACTTTGTTGCGGACATCGGCACGGTGACAGTGCGCGGGCCGATGGGTTCGCTGCGCACGACGCACCCCGAGCGGCGCGTCTACGCCGCGAGCGGCATGCCGACGACCGAGGCAGCGATCGAGACCTTCGGTTTCAGCCAGATCTATGTGCAGCTCGGCGAGACCGATCCCAGCGGCCATCAGGTGCTGCGCGTCTGGTACAAGCCGTGGGTGACGCTGGTCTGGCTCGGCTGCGTGATCATGGCGGGCGCGGGCGTTTTGTCGCTGAGCTACCGGCGGCTGCGCGTCGGCGCGCCGCGTCCGGCCGCCCAACGCACGGCGGCGGCTGAATGAGGGCGCTGCTGTTTGCCCTGCTGATGGTGTTTGCGGCCTCGCCTGCCTTCGCCGTCAATCCCGACGAGATCCTTGCCGATCCGGCGCTCGAGGCGCGGGCACGCGCCATCTCGGCGCACCTGCGGTGTCTCGTGTGCCAGAACCAGTCGATCGACGACAGCGACGCCGATCTCGCGCGCGACCTGCGCGTGCTGGTGCGCGAGCGGCTGGTGGCGGGCGACACCGATGCGGCCGCGACGCAGTACATCGTCGACCGCTACGGCGAGTATGTGCTGCTGAACCCGGTGATTGCCCCGCACACGATCGCGCTGTGGGTCGCCGCGCCGGGGATCCTCGCGATCGGCATTGTCGCGGTGCTGATCGGCGTCCGCCGCCGTCGCGCGGTGCCGACGGCAGGTGCGCCGCTGACGGCCGAGGAGTCCGCCGCGCTGGCCGAGCTTGAAGGTTCGGGCAAGGGCAAGTAACAGGAGGCGTGTCCTTCGCGTCTCTCCTTCCCGCCGGCCTCGATCCACTGATGGCGCTTGCGCTGATCGGGCTGAGCTTTGTCACCTCGCTCATCACCGCAACCTTCAGCCTCGGCGGCGGCATCCTGATGATCGCGACGCTGGCGCTGGTGTTTCCACCCGCGGTGGTCGTGCCGCTGCATGGGGCCATCCAGCTCGGTTCGAACAGTGGCCGCGCGCTGATCCAGCGCGAGCATATCCAGTGGCACATGATCGTCTGGATCACGCTCGGCGTGCTGATCGGGGCGGTCCTCGGCGGCCAGTTCGCGAGCCTCGTGCCGGACGAGGCGCTGACCGTGGTCATCGCCATCTTTGTGCTGATCACCGCCTGG
>DAORUH010000056.1:0-17113 GCA_035433065.1 Devosia sp.
GGTTACCCTCAGCGCCTGCGGCGGCATCGTGCCCAAGGGCGAGAGCTCGCGCTCGATCCAGCCCTTGAAGGCCGCGACCATCGAGCGCCTGAAGGCGATGGGGTCCGAGCCCTCGCAGGGCACGCTCATCCGCATCTTCAAGCAAAGTTCCGAGCTCGAAGTGTGGAAGCGCACCGCCTCGGGTGGCTACAAGCTCTACAACACCTACGAAATCTGCGCCTGGTCGGGCAGCCTCGGCCCGAAATTCAAGGAAGGCGACCGGCAGGCGCCCGAGGGGTTCTACAACATCACCCCGGCGCTGATGAACCCGCACTCCAACTACTATCTGGCGTTCAACACCGGCTATCCCAACAAGTTCGACCGCGCCAACGGCCGCACCGGCTCGCTGCTGATGGTGCATGGCGATTGCTCGTCGAGCGGCTGCTATTCCATGACCGACGAGGCGATGGCCGAGATCTACGCCATCGTCCGCGAGAGCTTCAAAGGCGGCAACGCCGCCGTCCAGCTGCAGATTTTCCCCTTCCGCATGACCCCCCAGAATATGGCCAAGAATGCGTCGAGCCCGCATTTCGCCTTCTGGCAGAACATCAAGGAAGGCTACGACCGGTTCGAGCTCGCCAAGAGCCCGCCGGCCTGGGATGTCTGCGAGAACCGCTACACGTTCGATGTCGATGGCGCGCAGGGTCTGTCGGCCGCCGGGTCCTGCCCGGGCCGCCGCGCCGGTGACACGCTGGTCGCGCAACTGGCCAAGAAGCAGGCCGCCGACAACACCATAATGGACAACGAGATCGCCGCCCTCAGCACCAGGAAGGCCAAGGCCGACGAGGCCGTGGCCAAGGAAGCAGCGGTCGCCGCGGCAGCCAAGGCGCGCGGCGAGGCGATCGGCGCCTTCGTCGGCGGCATTTTTGGCGGCGACGTTCAGCCGGCGGCCGCGGATGCCGCGGCAGGTGTCGCCAATCCGCCCGAGCCCGCTCCGGTTCCCGCGCCGCCGCTGAAGCGCAGCTAGCCTTTCCGGGCTCATGATATTGCCAGAAATCCAGCGTTTCCTTACCCGTCACAGGGTGCACGGGGATCGGGGATGAAGCGGTTGGGACGTTGGCGAGCGGCGGTGGGTGCCGCGGCATTTGCCGCATTCCTCACCGGGGCCATTGTCTGGCCCATTTCGCAGGGCTATCCCACGCTGATGCACCTGCTGGCCGACCGGATCATTGCTGACGACGCGCCCCGCTACGACCGGGCGCCGCTCGTTGCCGATCTCGAGGCCGCGGGCTTCGCGCTCGGCACGCCGGCGCACGTGCGCATCTTCAAGCGCGAAAAGCGCCTCGAAGTCTGGATGGCGCGCGACGACGGGCGCTACGCCCAGTTCCGCAGCTACGATATCTGCACCTATTCGGGCACGCTCGGGCCAAAACTCGTCGAAGGCGACCTGCAGGCGCCCGAGGGGTTTTACCGGGTGTCGCGGCTCCAGCTCAATCCGAACTCGCGGCACCATCTGGCGTTCAATCTCGGCTTCCCCAATGCCTATGACCGCTCCTACGGCCGCACCGGCTCAGCGCTGATGGTGCATGGCGGCTGCTCCTCTGTCGGCTGCTTTGCCATCACCGATGCGGCGGTGGACGAGGTCTACGCCATCGTCGAAGCGGCGCTCGCGCGCGGGCAGGAGGCGGTGGATGTCCACGTCTTCCCGTTCGCCCTGACCGACCGCGCACTCGCCGCAGAAGCCGATGGCCCGTGGACCGGATTCTGGCATAATCTCAAGCACGGATACGACCTGTTCGAGGCCGCGCGCGTCCCGCCCCGGGTCGCCGCCTGCCGCGGCGCCTACACATTCGGCACAGACGCGGAGGGCCAGGATTGCGATCCAATCGCCGCATGGTCCTGACGGACCGCATCATCCCGTTCCTCGCAGCCGGCGTTGGCCTCGTGGCGCTCGCCGGGGCGGTGCTCGTGCAGGTAAACGCCGACGCCCGTACCAAGCAGATGGCGGGCGAAATGGCCGGCCTGCGCGCCACCATCGAGCAGTTGACGGATCAGGCGAAAGCAGCCGTCGCCCCCGCCAATGACGGGGCGATCGATGCCATGCTCGCCTTGCAGGATCGCATGAACCGCCTCGAGGCGGCATGGGACGAGCGCCCGACGCAGACAGCCGCGGCGCCGGGGTCCGGCGGCGGCATCGCCAACGCCTTCGCCACCAGCCTTGGCGGTCAGCCGGCGGCCGTCGATCCGAGCTGGCCAACCACCGATTGCATCCCGATGGGCACCCGCTTCATGGCGTCATTGGGCGACGAGATGGCGATCTGCGAGACGCCGGTAAAGGTGAAGATCAGCGCCATCACCGACGACAACGTGCTGGTCGACGGCACGGGCGTTATCACCGAAACCGCCTTCCGCTCCCTCGCCGGCACCAACTGCACCCTGACCGTCTTCTCCGCCGACGCCGCCGGGTTTGCCGAAATGCGGGTCAGCTGCCTGTAGTCGGCATGTGATGGCTGGCGACGGGAGTCATGCGCCCTTTGGTGACCTGCCCGTCTGGAGCGAGGCGCTGGCTCGGCTGGCTCGACAGGTGTCAGAGCTCGGGGCCAGCGTCGTCGTGATGGGGCCGACACCAATGTTCGACTTCGATGTGATTGCCAACTGCCTGCTCTCGGTCGGCGATCCGGCCTGCGGTGGCCGTCGGCCGGGCCTCGTCGGCCAGGTCCAACCCGTTCTTGGGCTCCTCCGGGACACCGCGAAAGGCGAGGGCAACCTCTTTGTATTCGATCCCTTCGAGGTGCTGTGCCCAGCTGATGTCACGGAATGTTCGCCGGCGCTCGACGGCATTGCCCTGTTCCGTGACGCAGACCATCTGAATGCACACGGTGCGGCCATTCTCAGCGATCCGTTCAGCGCTTTTCTGGCAACGAACGGACTGCTGAAATAGCGCTGTCACCTGGCTGATACCCGCCAGATCAGGCTAGGCGCCGCGGGGCTCAGAACGAGCCGTGGCAGTGCTTGAACTTGCGGCCGGAGCCGCAGGGGCAGGGGGCGTTGCGTGAGACGTTCTTGAGCAGTTCGGGGTCGATCGGACGCAGCCGCGGGTCAGCCTCGTCGGTCACCGCAAGACCGCCGTCGCCAACGAATGCTGCGGCGCCTGCCGCCAAGCGGGCGGGCATGGTGCCGGAATAGTCGGTCTCGGCGTCGTTCTCGCCGGAGGTCGGGTCGACGTGAATCTCGCTGAGGCCGCTGAAATCGAGCGTCGGCGGGGGCTCGGGCTGGCGGACCTGGACCTCGACATGGCTGAGCTGGGTCGTCACCAGTTCGCGCAGGTCGGTCAGCAGGCGCTGGAACAGCTCATAGGCCTCCTGCTTGTATTCCGTCAGCGGGTCGCGCTGGGCGACGCCGCGCAGGTGGATGACCTTGTTGAGGTGGTCGAGCACGCCCAGGTGCTCGCGCCACAGCCCGTCGATCGACTGCAGAAGGATCTGCTTTTCCACCGACCGCATGACCTGCGGCGAATACTGCGCCACCTTGGCGGCAGCCGCCTCGTCGGCGGCCTTCACCAGCCGTTCGCGGACCGTCTCGACTTCGATCTGGTCTTCGTGGGCCCAGTCTTTCACCGGCACCGACACGTTGAGGTAGGTCCGCGCGGCGCTTTCCAGCGCCTCGGTATCCCACTGCTCGGGATAGGAGCGCTCGGGGATCGACTTGGCCATGATCGAGTCGACAACGTCATGACGCATGCCGCTGATGGTTTCGGTCACATCCTCGCTGTCCATCAGTTCGAGGCGCTGGCTGAAGATCACCTTGCGCTGATCGTTCATCACGTCGTCGAACTTCAGGATGTTCTTGCGGATATCGAAGTTACGGGCTTCGACGCGCGCCTGCGCCTTCTCGATGGCCTTGGTCACCCACGGATGGGTAATCGACTCGCCCTGCTCGAGGCCAAGCGTCGTCAGCATCTTTTCCATCCCCTCGACGGGGAAGATGCGCATCAGGTCGTCCTGCAGCGACAGGAAGAACTTGGAATGGCCGGGGTCGCCCTGGCGGCCGGAACGGCCGCGCAGCTGGTTGTCGATGCGTCGGCTCTCGTGGCGCTCGGTGCCGACGACGTAGAGGCCGCCCGCGTCGATGGCCGCCTTCTTGTCCTTGGCGATCTGTTCCTTGATCTGGGCGATCCGGGCGTCGCGTTCGGCGCCTTCAAGGCCCGCCGCGTCGCGCTCGACGCGCATTTCGAGGTTGCCGCCGAGCTGGATGTCGGTACCGCGGCCCGCCATGTTGGTGGCGATGGTCACCGCCCCCGGCATGCCGGCGTCGGCGATGATCATGGCTTCCTGCTCGTGATAGCGCGCGTTCAGCACGGCAAGGTTCTCGACGCCCTTCTTGCGCAGCATATCGGCCAGCATTTCGGATTTTTCGATCGAGGTCGTGCCGACGAGAACCGGCTGGCCGCGCTTCCTGCAATCGGCCACGAGGTCGGCGATTTCGTCGAATTTTTCAGCCGCTGTGCGGAAGATCGCGTCGTCGTCATCGGCGCGCGTGACTGGCATATTGGTCGGTACGGTGATGACGTTGAGGCCGTAGATTTCGCCGAATTCCTCGGCCTCGGTTGCTGCCGTACCGGTCATGCCGGCGAGCTTCTTGTAGAGGCGGAAGTAGTTCTGGAAGGTGATCGAGGCCAGCGTCTGGTTCTCGGCCTGGATCTTCACGTGTTCCTTGGCTTCCAGCGCCTGGTGCAGGCCTTCCGAATAGCGGCGGCCCGGCATCATGCGGCCGGTGAACTCGTCGATGATGACCACTTCGTCATTGCGGACGATGTAGTCCTTGTCGCGCTGGAACATCTTGTGGGCGCGCAGGCCGGAATTGAGGTGGTGAACCAGCGCCACGTTCTCGATGTCGTAGAGCGACTCGCCCTTGAGCTGGCCGTCGGCGCGAAGCCGCTCCTCGAGCTTTTCGACGCCCTGGTCGGTGAAGGTCGCCGAACGCAGCTTCTCGTCGATCTCGAAATCGCCCTCGCCCAGCAGCGGGATCAGCAGGTCGACGGTCTCATAGAGGGCGGAGCGATCTTCCGCGGGGCCCGAAATGATCAGCGGGGTGCGCGCTTCGTCGACGAGGATCGAGTCCACTTCATCGACGATCGCGAAATTATGGCCGCGCTGCACCATCTGGTTGCGCGCGTATTTCATGTTGTCGCGCAGGTAGTCGAAGCCGTACTCGTTGTTCGTGCCGTAGGTGACATCGGCGTCGTACGAATTCTTGCGCTCGGCGTCGGACAGGCCGTGCACGATGATGCCGACCGAGAGCCCGAGGAACGTGTAGAGCCTGCCCATCCAGGCGGCATCGCGGCGGGCTAGGTAGTCGTTGACGGTAACGACGTGGACGCCTTTGCCTTCCAGCGCATTGAGATAGACCGGCAGGGTGGCGACCAGCGTCTTGCCTTCACCAGTCCGCATTTCGGCGATGGAGCGCTCATTGAGCACCATGCCGCCGACCAGCTGCACGTCAAAATGTCGCATGCCGAGGGCGCGCTTCGAGGCCTCGCGGACCGTCGCAAAGGCCGGGACCAGCAGGTCTTCGAGCTTCGTGCCGGCGGCAAGCTGGGCCCTGAACTCGACGGTGCGCGCCCGCAACTCGTCGTCGGTCAGCTTGCTGAGCTCCGGCTCCAGCGCGTTGATCGCATCGACCTTCGGCTGGTAGCGCTTGACCTGGCGGTCATTGGCGGAGCCGAAGATCGCCTTGGCGAGCGCTGCAAGAACCATAGCCTATGTCCTCGTAAAAATGGGGCCGGGCGGGCGAGGGCCAGGGCGCCGGCAAGGTGGCAGGATCCGAGTCCGCCCACTCCCTTTTGAAGTGGTGCGACATGTAAGAGCGGGGCTATTGCTTGTCAACGGAGGCAAAACCGGGCAAACCGTGCTCCGCACGCCAGAGGGCACCGGCGTGAGGTCAAAGGAGAACAATGTCATGCTTGACCGAAACGGTCCGGTGTTCAGTCTGATCAGGGGTTCAATCGCGGGCGTCGCACTAGCGGCAGCCACTGCAATTGTGCCTGCCGCGCTGGCGCAGGACGCCGCCGCACCGGCTCCTGCGGCTCCCGCCGCAGAAGCCGCAGCACCCGCCGCCGCGCCAGCCGAAGTGCTGCCCGAGACGGTGGTTGCCACGGTTGGTGGCGAAACCATTACCGAGGCCGACCTGTCGTTCGCTGCCGAGGATCTGCAGCAGGAATTGCAGCAGATGGCGCCGGAGCAGCGCAAGGCGTTCCTCGTCACCGTGCTGATTGACATGAAAGTGATGGCCAAGGCCGCACGCGACGACAAGATGGACCAGACGGACATCTTCAAGCGCCGCTTGCAGTATCTTGAGGAGCGCGCGCTGCGCCGCGCCTACTTTGCCGACAAGATCGCCGTTGGCGTCACCCCCGAGGCGGTGCAGGCCGCCTACGACAAGTTCGTCGCCGAATTCAAGCCGGCCGAGCAGGTGCATGCGCGCCATATCCTCGTCGCCACCAAGGAAGACGCCGACGCCGTCAAGGCGGAGCTGGCCACCGGCAAGGCCTTCGAAATCCTTGCCATGGAAAAGTCCACCGATCCGTCCGCCAAGCAGAATGGCGGCGATCTGGGCTTCTTCCAGCGCGGCCAGATGGTGAAGCCGTTCGAGGACGCTGCCTTCGCGATGGAAGCCGGCCAGGTTTCCGACCCGATCGAGAGCCAGTTCGGCTGGCACATCATCAAGGTCGAGGAAAAGAGCATGAGCGCTCCCCCGGCCCTTGAGCAGGTTCAGCAGCAGCTGCAGCAGCAGGTGATGTTCGAGACCTTCGAGAAGTCGGTTGGCACTCTCAAGGAAACCATGCCGGTCGAAATCCCGGATGCCGCTCTCGCCGCCGGCGTGAAGCAGCAGTCCGAAGGCCCGGCTGCGGCCCAGTAAGTTCCGGCCCGGGACGCCGCGCGACCGCGGCCCCTCCGGCAAACCTGCGGCGGCCCATGCGTGGACCGCCGATCCCAGTTGCGCGGCGCAAGGCGATGGGGCAAACGATGCGGGCCATTGCCAAGGACCGCACCGATGCCACACCCGGTTTCCCCGCTTGCCCCCCAGTCCTATCCTAAACTG
This sequence comes from Devosia sp., assembly GCA_035433065.1. Taxonomy (GTDB): domain Bacteria; phylum Pseudomonadota; class Alphaproteobacteria; order Rhizobiales; family Devosiaceae; genus Devosia_A. The sequence goes on from DAORUH010000056.1 coordinate 7,081, forward strand.
CCCGCGGTCGCGGGTGTGCGTTTCGCCACGGCGGAAGCCGGCATCAAGTACAAGAACCGCACCGATGTCCTGCTCGTCGAAATGGACGAGGGGACGACCGTCGCCGGCGTCCTGACGCGCTCCAAATGTCCCTCTGCCGCCGTTGACTGGTGCCGCGACCGGCTGCCGGGCGGCAAGGCCCGGGCGCTGCTCGTCAACTCCGGCAATGCCAACGCCTTCACCGGCCAGAAGGGCCGCTCGTCGGTCAAGGCCTCGGCCGACTACGTGGCTGAGGCGCTCGGCTGCTCGGCGAGCGAAGTGTTCCTCGCCTCCACCGGCGTCATCGGCGAGCCGCTCGATGCCAAAAAGTTCGAGGGCGTGACCAAGGACATGTCCGGCCGCCTGCAGCCGGGCCCGTGGATGGACGCCGCCAAGGCGATCATGACCACCGACACCTTCCCCAAGGTGGCCTTCGCGACGGTCGATTTCGACGGCGTGATCGTCACCATTTCGGGCATCTCCAAGGGCTCGGGCATGATCGCGCCGGACATGGCGACGATGCTCAGCTTCGTGTTCACCGACGCCCCGATTGCCGCCCCGGTGCTCAAGGAGCTGCTGCAGCCGCGCATCGACCGCAGCTTCAACGCCATCACCGTCGACAGCGACACCTCGACCTCCGATACCTGCCTCGTCTTCGCGACGGGCAAGGCGCCGATCGAGCCGATCACCTCCGCCGCCGATCCGCGCGCCGCCGCCTTTGCCGAGGCGCTGGGCGATGTCCTGTTCGAACTCGCGATGCATGTCATCCGCGACGGCGAAGGCGCGCAGAAGCTGGTGACCGTCACCGTCGAAGGCGCCACCACCGATGCGAGCGCCCTGGCGATCGCCCGCTCCATCGCCAATTCGCCGCTGGTGAAAACCGCCATTGCCGGCGAGGACGCCAACTGGGGCCGCGTGGTCATGGCCGTGGGCAAGGCCGGCGAGCCCGCCGACCGCGACCGCCTGTCGATCGCCTTCGGTGATTTCACCGTCGCCGAAAACGGCGAGCGCGCCTCGGGCTACGACGAGGCCGCGGCCTCGGCTTACATGAAGAACCAGGAACTCGATCTGCGCGTCGGCATCGGCCTCGGCTCGGGTACGGCGACGGTCTACACCTGCGATCTCACGCACGGCTACATCGACATCAACGGCAACTACCGGAGCTGACGTGCCGCTTCCGTCCGCCGCGGAGATCGAGGAGGCGAGCCTGCGCTCGTGGCCTGCGCTCGACACGGCGGTCGATGGACGCTGGGTGATGGGCGCTTCCGGCGGCTACACGCGGCGCGCCAATTCCGTGCAAAGCCTCGATGCCGCCGACGATGGCGACGCTGCGGCGCGGCTCGAACGGGCGGTGCGCTGGTACCGCGACCGGCGCCTGCCGCCGTTTTTCCGCGTTACCCCGCTCACCGGCCCCGGCATTCTCGCCGAAATCGAGCATTGGGCCGCCGAGGGCCACAGCAAGGTCCTTGCGCTCGATCTCGGACCGCTGTCGTTCAGCGTCGACGAGAACGTGGCGCTGGTGCCGCCCACCTCGTCCGGCTGGCTCAAGGAGCAGCAAAAGCTCAAGGGGCTGGACGACGACACGCTGGCGCGGCTGCGCCGCATCGTCGAGCGCATCACGGTTCCGGCGCGCGGGCTCACCATCTATGTCGGCCACGGCGAGCCGGCCGCCTCGGCGGTCATGATGGTCGCCAACGGCATCCTCTACACCGGCAATGTCGTCACCGCGCCCGGGCATCGCCGGCAGGGGCTGGCGCGGCGACTGCTCGAAACCGGCATGCACTGGGCGAGGAAGGCCGGCGCGCGCCGCGCCGCGATCAATGTCGAGGCCGATAACGCCCCGGCCATCGCGCTCTACCAGGGGCTCGGATACGTGCCGCACTACGAATATCACTACAGGAGCCCGGGCAAATGAAGCTGCTGCTGGTTGTCGCCTGCGCGCTGGTCGATACCGACCGCCGCGTGCTGATCGCGCAGCGGCCCGAGGGCAAGCAGCTCGCCGGGCTGTGGGAGTTTCCGGGCGGCAAGCTCGAACAGGGCGAGTCGCCCGAGGCCGCGCTGGTGCGCGAACTCGAGGAAGAGCTGGGGATTTCCACCAAATCCGCCTGCCTCGCGCCGCTGACCTTCGTCAGCCACCGCTACGACGATTTTCACCTGCTGATGCCGCTCTATGTCTGCCGCCGCTGGGAGGGCACGCCCGTGGCGCGCGAGCACACCGCGCTCAAGTGGGTGCGCCCGCAGTCGCTGCGCGACTACCCCATGCCGCCCGCCGACGAGCCGCTGATCGCGCCGCTCATCGACCTGCTCTAGGACGGCTTGCCGAGTACCTTGGTCAAGCTGATCTCGGCGCTGCCCGGTTTCAGCGGCTTTTGCTGGTTCTCGTGCGGCGCCCAGCCGCTCATCCAGACAAGTTCGAGCGTCGCCCGCACCTTGCCGTCCGGATCGGCCGCGATCCCCTCATAGGCCGCCGAAGCCGCCGCCACGAGGCCCTTCGTCACCATCCGGCCGGGCCGTTCGGCCAGCGGATTGGATGCCCCCAGCGCCTTCAGTTCGCTCATCAGCCGCAGCGGCGTGCCATAGCGCACCGTGTGCGTCTCGACATCGGCGACCGGCAGGGCAAACCCGGCGCGCTGCAGCAGCCCACCGACATCCTGCAGCGGAATGAACGGCGCGACTCGCGCATAGGCCCCGCCCGACAGCATCGTGTCGGCCTTGAGAAAGGCTTCGCGCAATTCGTTGAGGCTGTCGCCGCCGACGATCGCGGCGAGGAACAGTCCGTCCGCCGCCAGATGCGCGCGCAGCCGCACGAGGAAGCCGGGCACGTCGTTGACCACCTGCACGTCGAATAGCGACACGATGAGGTCATAGCCGGTGCGCGGAAGCGTCAGCGCCTCGGGATCAAGCTCGCCGGTCACGGTCGCGGCGCGCTCGAAGGCGAACGGGCCGCTCGCGCTCACCCCGCCATCGGGCAGGCCCTCGCCGTCCGGCGACAGGATCAGCGCCTGCCTGAAACTGCGGGTGACGGTGGCAAGCCGCTGTTCGAGGTCATCAAGAACCAGCCGGGTGACAAAATCGTCGCGCTCGGCCGGCCGCCGCTTGAGGTGGCGGGCAATCAGCGCGCGATCGAAGATTTTCGGCGGCAGGGCCATAGGAGCGCCACGGGCTTTCGGTCTAATGTCCCGGCTTATGGAGAGTGGGGGACGGGTTGTCAAAATCGCCGCGGTTGCGGCGGGCGGCTTGGGCCGGGCGGCACGGCAGCTCGGCGCCCTGGCGCTCGACCAGCTCTATCCGCCGCGCTGCCTTTACTGCGACGCCGCCGTCAGCGATGCCGACACGCTCTGCGGCGCCTGCTTTACCCAGCTCCGCCCGATCACCGCGCCCTATTGCCCGGTGCTCGGCATTCCCTTCGAAGTGCCGCTAGGCCCCGAGGCGCTGTCCGCCGAAGCCATCGCCGATCCGCCGCCCTTTGGCCGCGCCCGCTCGGCGGTGCTCTACAACGCCGTGGCCCGAAAACTCGTCTCCCGCCTCAAATACGGCGACCGGCCCGAACTCGCCCGCTTCTGCGCGCGGCTGATGGCGCGCGCCGGCCATGAACTCTGGGAGGGCAATCCGGTGCTCGTGCCGGTCCCGCTGCACCGGGTGCGCCAGTTCGAGCGCCGCTACAACCAGTCGGCCGAACTGGCGCGGGCGCTGGCGGCAGTCACCGGGCTTGCCGTCGACCCTGTCCTCGTCAGCCGCACGCGCCGCACGAAACGCCAGGTCGGCCTATCCGCCGATGCCCGCGCCCGCAATGTCGCCGGGGCGTTCACCGCGCGGCCGGACATCCTCGCCCGGCTGCGCGGACGGCGCATCGTTCTCGTCGATGATGTCGTCACCACCGGCTCGACCGTTCGGGCCGTGACCAATGCGCTCAAGCGCGCCGGTGTCGATCAGGTCGATGTCATCTCCTTTGCCCGCGTAACCGTGGCGGGCGACTTGTCCTGAGGCCGATGGCCTCCATATGTAAGGGAACCCGGAGTTCTGATGTCCAAGGTCGAAATCTACACGACGCAGTGGTGCCCCTATTGCCACGCCGCCAAGGCGCTGCTTGAGGAAAAGGGCATCGCCTATGAGGAGGTGAACGCCGACGAACCGGAAACCCGGATGGCGATGGTGCAGCGCGCCCACGGCCGCCGCACCGTGCCGCAGATATTCGTTGGCGACCGGCACCTGGGCGGCTACACCGACATCGCTGCGCTCGATCGCGAGGGCAAGCTGGAAACCCTCTTTGAGAGCGAGTGATCCCATCGTGCGCGTTGCGGTTCTGCAGATGAATTCGGGGACCGAACCCGGTCCCAATCTCGATGCGCTGGACCGTCTTGCGGGTGAGGCGAAATCGCTCGGCGCGGTCTATGCCCTGAGCCCCGAAGTCACCGTGGTGTTCGCCGAAAACCGCGATGGCCTACGCGCCGTCGCCGGCCCCTGGGAGGGCAACCCCGCCGTTACCCGCGCCGGTGAGATCGCGAGAAAGCACGGCATTCACCTTCATCTCGGCTCGCTCGCCGTGGCGCTCCCCGACGGGCGCTATGCCAATCGCTCCGTGCTGTTCTCGCCCCAAGGCGAGGTGGTGGCCACCTACGACAAGATTCACCTGTTCGACGCGACGCTGCCCGGCATCAAGCAGTATCGCGAAAGCGAGACCTATGCGGGAGGCGACACCGCCGTCGTCGCCGATGCGGCCGGCTTCCGGCTCGGCATGAGCATCTGCTACGACATGCGCTTTGCCGCGCTCTATCGTTCGCTCGCCGAGGGCGGCGCGCAGGTGATTTCCGCACCCGCCGCCTTCACCGTGCCCACCGGGCAGGCGCACTGGGAAGTGCTGCTCAGGGCCCGCGCCATAGAGACCGGCTGCTTCGTCCTCGCCGCGGCGCAGGGCGGCCAGCACCAGAACGGGCGCGCCACCTACGGCCACTCGATGATCATCGATCCGTGGGGGCGCATCCTCGCCGAGGTCAACAGCGACAAGGTCGGCGTCGCGGTTGCCGATATCGACCTTGCCGCCGTCGCCGAAGCGCGCGGCAAGGTCCCTTCGCTTGCCAATGCCCGGCCGTTTTCGCTAAGTGGCGCCAGCGGCGGCACGACCTGAAGCACCGCAACGGAATTTCGACGTGATCCAATATTCGTTGATCTGCGAGAACGCGCACAAGTTCGACGCCTGGTTCAAAAGCGCCGCAGCGTACGACGAGCAGCATGCGCGCGGCATCGTGACGTGCCCGGTCTGCATGAGCGAGGTCGTCGAAAAGGCGATCATGGCTCCGGCCGTCAACCGCACCGATGGCGAGCGTGTCTCGCTTTCCGCAGGGCATCCCGAGGCCCGGCAGTTGCGCGAAATGATGCGTGCGCTGCGCAAGAAGGTCACGAGCGAAGCCGACTACGTGGGCGACAAGTTCGCCGACGAAGCGCGGAAAATCCACTTCAAGGAATCCGACGCGCGCGGCATCTATGGCGAGGCGACCCGCGATGAAGTGACGGGCCTCATCGAGGACGGCATCGACTTCATGCCCCTGCCCAACCTCCCCGACGAGGCCAACTGAGTTCGCTAGCGGACGCCCTCCCAGAGCGCCCGTTCCTTCGCCAGCGGGTCGTCGATGAGCGCCGGGGTCGTGTCGAAGCGCATCGTGGCCCGGCGCTTGCCGTCAAACGCCGCCCAGCCCGGATCGCCGGTTGTCGCAAACGCCACCCAGGCGGCATGCACCGCGTCGGCCAGCCCCTGCGGCGGCGCGGCGCCCAGCAGCGGTTCGGCATGCGCGCCCAGCGTGTCGAAGACGAACGGGATTTCGATCGCGTGGCTGGCCCCCAGCCGCCCGTCGAACTGCGGTGAGCGCCAGGCGAATTCGTACATGTGCGTCGTACCCGTTCCGGCCGCCGCAGCATGCGCCTCGGCAAGCCGCAGGGCGGGCAGGCGCCAGTACCAGTCCGTCATCACCGCAGCGAGCAGATCGCCGGTGCTGGCCCCGGGATGCAGTTGCGCATAGGCCGCGAGCGTCGGCTCCACCGGCATGCCGAACCCGGCAACGGTCCCGGCGAGCGCGGGCGGCGGGATCTGGTCAATGGCCCCGCCCGGGACAAGGAACAGCCGCCACTCCTCCGCATTGAACCCCGACAGCAGGTCGACATCGGCGCTTGCCCCAGCCCGGACGAGGTTGAGCGGCACGCCCGGCACGACGCTCCCATCGATCACCGGCGACCACGGCAGGCCGGTCTGCAGCACCTCGCCCCAGACCTGCGGGTCGGGCGCCGCCGTCAATTCGCCCCGTAGCGCGTTCTGCGCCTCGATGAGCTTCTCGACCGGCACCGCACCGATCGCCGCGCGAGTCGGCTCAACGCCCAGAAGCGCCGCCAGCCGCACCCCGATCCGCTTCGCCGTCGACGGCGTCAGCACATGCTGCCCGCCGCCGCTTTCAACGATGGCGCGGCGGAACAGCCCCTTGGCTTGTGGCACCGCCAGCAGTGTGCCGACGCTCAATCCGCCGGCCGATTCACCGAAGATGGTGACGTTGCCGGGGTCCCCGCCAAAGCCGGCAATATTCGTCCTGACCCACTCCAGCGCGGCGATCTGGTCGAGCAGCCCGACGTTGGCGATGCCATCATCGAGATAGAGAAAACCCGCCGCCCCGACCCGGTAGTTGATCGAAACGAGGATCACCCCGTCGCGCGCAAATCCTGTCCCGTCGTACCAGGGGGAGGCCCCGGTCGCGTGGTACTCGAACATGCCGCCGGGGATCCACACCATCACCGGCAGGTCAGTTCCGCCGACCGGCGCCCAGATGTTGAGCGTCAGGCAATCCTCACCGGCCGCCGTCAACTCCGGCGGGATCAACGGCTGGACCATCGGGGGATACTCGGCCTGCGGCGGCTTCGGGCCAAACTCCAGCGCGTCGCGCACCCCGTCCCACCTCGCCGGCACCGGCGGCAGGAACAGCCTCTCGCCAACCGGCGCCACGGCAAAGGGGATGCCCTTGAACACAAGCACCCCGTCCACCGCGCGGCCGCGGACGCTCCCCCCGGCCGTGGCGACGCTCGCCTCGCTGTCCGCGGCGAGCGCTTTGCCCGCCAAGGCGGCAAGGCCCGCCCCGGCCGTTCCAACCAGCATGTCGCGGCGCTGCATGGACGTGTCCTCCCACATTCGCGCCCAGCCTCGCGCCGGTGGGGCAGGCGCTCCTTGATCTGCATCAAGCCCGGCCCGGTTTGCTGAACGGCAGCCGAACAGGCGCGTTCAAGCCGAGTTCAGTCCCCGGGCGCATAACTGGCGCCACAGCAGGCCGAACATCTGGCCGAACTGACAGGGAGCCAAGAAAATGCGCCACGCGAAACCCACCGCCGCCGACCTCGCCCCGCACGGCGCCATCCTCGCGCTGGTTTCGGAACTGACCGCCAGCACGCTGCTGGAAGCGAGTTTTCCGGGCCTCAGCGCCGCGCTCAACCGCGCCTACGGCAAGCAGGGCTGGTTCCTGTGCTGGGACGAAGACCTCGGCGGCCACCCGATCAAGGGCACCCTCACCGTCGCCTATGGAAAAGAGACGCTGGTCGTCGGCTGAGTCTATGCGGCGGGTTTTTCCGCCAGCATCATGTAGTTGACGCCCATGTCCGGGCTGTGCCGCCACTCATCGCGCAACGGATTGTAGACGACGCCGGTCCGGTCGGTGACCCGCATCCCGTTGCGCCCGATCAGCGCGCTGACCTCGTCCGGCGTCAGAAATTTCGAGAAATCGTGCGTGCCGCGCGGCAGCCAGCGCAGCACATACTCGGCGCCAACGATGGCAAGCGCATAGGCGCGGGGCGTCCGGTTGATCGTCGCCATCACCAGGAGCCCACCGGGCTTCACCAGGTCCGTGCAGCTCTTCACGAACAACGGCACGTTGTCGACATGCTCGATGACTTCCATCGCCAGCACGATGTCGAACTTTTCACCTGCCGCCGCCAGCTGTTCCGAGGTCGCCGCGCGGTAGTCGACCGCAACCCCGCCTGCCTCGGCATGCACGCTGGCTATGCGGATATTTTCCTCGGCCGGATCGATGCCGACCACCGTCGCGCCCAGCCGCGCCATCGGCTCCGACAGCAGCCCGCCGCCACAGCCGATATCGAGGATGCGCAGCCCCTCGAGCGGCCGCCGCACCCCGCTGTCGCGGCCAAAATGGCTGATCGCGTGGTCGCGGATGTATTGCAGCCGCTGCGGGTTGATCTTGTGCAGCGGCTTCAGCTTGCCGTTCGGATCCCACCATTCATCCGCCATGCGGACGAATTTTTCCACTTCGGCATCGTTGATCGTGGTGTCGGTCATGGCCCCCATTAGAGCGGTTGGGCGCGTTGCGAACAAGATGCGCAAGTGCCACGCCCGGCGGACCGGCGGCTCACCACGAGGCCGTCCAAATGCATGGGATCGTGGTGAGACCGCCGGACCAGGCCGTCCCGGAGGGCGGCCTTACTTTGTTTTGGGTTGCGGATCGTAGGTGCCGAACGTCCAGACGAAGCCTTCCGGGTCCCGCACCGAGTATTCGCGGCTGCCATAGCTCTCATCGCGCAGTGGCATGAAGATGTCGAAGCCCGCCGCCTGCGAACGCGCATGGTGCGCGTCGGGGTCGTCTACGACGCAATAATAGCTCGCCGTCACGCCGCCTGCTTCGTCCGGCTGGCGCATGACCTTGCCGAACGGCGTATCGGCCACCGGCCCGATCATGATGCCGCCATTGCCGAACCACAGTTCCGCATGCATCACGTTGCCCTTGTCGTCGCGATAGGCGTTGCCTTCGGTAAAACCGAAGACCTTCGTCAGGAAATCGAGCGCCTTGTTGCAGTCGCGATAGCGCATGGTGGGCATCAACGGGGCCGTGGTGTTCTTGGCGACGGTGGCCATCGTCTCTCTCCTTCACTTGGGGGAGGGGCAGGTAAGCATGTTCACGTTCTGTTCTCAAGTCAAATCCGAGAACTGAACGATTCAAGCCGCCAGTGCGCATTTCGTTGCCTCCGCGTGCCGCTTGTGGCATGTCCCCCGCGGCAATCAGACAACTCCGGCCAGACGTCCGTCCGGCCGTATCCCAGGGACAGCCCGTGGCCCGTATCGTAGTTAAGTTTGGCGGCACGTCCGTCGCCAATGTCGAGCGCATCCGTCAGGCGGCGCGGCACGTGAAGCGTGAATTCGATGCCGGCAACGAAGTTGCCGTGGTCGTTTCGGCAATGTCGGGGAAGACCAACGAGCTGGTCGGCTGGGTCAATGAATCCAGCAAGGACTATGACGCGCGCGAATACGATGCGGTCGTGGCCTCGGGCGAGCAGGTGACTGCCGGCCTCATGGCGATCGTCTTGCAGCAGATGGGCATTCCCTCGCGGTCCTATTCGGGCTGGCAGGTGCCGATCCTCACCGACGACGATCACGGCGCGGCCCGCATCGCGGAAATCGACCCGACCAATCTCGACCGCGATTTCAAGGCGGGCATGGTGCCGGTGATCACCGGGTTCCAGGGCCTTCACAAGGAAACGCAGCGCGTGGCGACGCTCGGCCGTGGCGGTTCCGACACCTCCGCGGTGGCAGTTGCCGCCGCCGTGAAGGCTGATCGCTGCGATATCTATACCGACGTCGACGGCGTCTACACCACCGACCCGCGCATCGTGCCCAAGGCGCGGCGCATGAACCGGGTGGCCTTCGAGGAAATGCTCGAAATGGCCTCGCTCGGCGCCAAGGTGCTGATGATCCGGTCGGTCGAAATGGCCATGGCGCACAACGTGCGGCTGGTCGTGCGTTCTTCATTTGACGATCCGGAGGCCGTTCAGCTGGCGCCGGACGGTACGCCGGGCGTTCCCGGCACCCTGGTTTGCGACGAGGAAGAGATCATGGAAAAGCAGATCGTTTCAGGCGTTACGCTGGCAAAGGCCGAGGCCAAGATCACGCTGCGCCAGGTCAGGGACAAGCCCGGCGTCGCCGCGGCGATCTTCGGCGCGCTGGCCGACGAATCCATTGTCGTCGACATGATCGTGCAGA
>DAORUH010000057.1:0-17082 GCA_035433065.1 Devosia sp.
AGCTATTTCAATGGGTTATCATGCTCATTAATAATAGAGTGGGAATGAGGCTGGCGCGCTAGCGTCAGCCGTCGAGGCCCGGGCGGAGATCGGGTGTGTCGATCTTCACCGTGCCGATGCTGGCGGTGGTCTGCTCGTCGATGAGCACGGTCTTGAGATTGCCGGCGGCGGCGAGTTCGACGGATTTTCCCGCAGGAGCCTTGGGATCGTCCATGTCGGTGAGGCCGGTGGCGGCTTCGCGGACGCGGATGACGGTGTTGAGCATGCCCGCCTGCTGGACGAGCGCGAACAGCGCCTTGGCGTTGGCGGGATCGAGCCGGACACAGCCGTGCGAGGCCACGCTGCCGAGGCGGTCGAGGGCCGTGGTGCCGTGGATGGCATAGCCGCCGTGGAAGAACACGGCGTAGGGCATCGGGGCGTTGTCGTAGGTTTTGCTGAAGTATTTCTTGTGCATGCGGATCGGCTGGAAGCGGCCGGGCGGGGTTTCGAATCCGACGCGTCCGGTGGAGACATCCCAGACATGGCGGGTAACGCCGTCGATGCGGACCTGCATCTGCTGGCGTTCGATGTCGATGGTGACGAGAAGATTGCCGGCCTGGGCAGGAGATATTGCAGCAAGGAACAATGCTGCAAACAACACGCGACGGAACATCTGGAGCTCCACATACTCAATACTTTTCGCGCGGCACGATAGGCCAAGCCGATTGCGCCTGCGTTAACGGCCGCCGGAAGCCGGCGCAGCCGCCGGATTCGCTGGTGCACGAAAGAGAGCGGCGCCGAAGACGAGGCGGTTTGCATTCGGGCCGGGCGGTCACTATGTTGCGCCGAAATTTCATCCCTCCTTGCTCGGGTTTGCATGTCCAACGAAACCATCTTTCGCGAAGTCGACGAAGAACTGCGCGGCGATCGCATGCGCAAGTTCTGGAAGAACTTCGGACCCTGGATCATCGGCGGCGCCGTGGCGATCGTCGTGCTGGTCGCCCTCAACGAGGGCTGGTCGTGGTGGCAGAATTCCAATTCTGCGCGCTCGTCCGACCAGTTCTACAGCGCGCTGACGCTGGCCGAAGAGGGCAAGGTCGCTGAGGCCGAGACGGCGCTCAACGCTGTCGAGACCGGGGCGAGCGGTGGGTATCCGACGCTGGCGAAGTTCCGGCAGGCCTCGCTTCTCGCCAAGGAAGGCAAGACGGCCGAGGCGGTTGCCGCCTACGACGCGCTGTCGACCTCGGAAACCAATCCGCGCCTGCGCGACCTGGCGCTGGTGCTGGCCGGTACGCTGCTGGTGGACGGCGGCGATGCCGCTGCGGTGACGCAGCGCGTCGGCGGCCTCGCCGTAGACGGCAATCCGATGCGCAGCGCCGCCCGAGAGGCGATCGGCCTGTCCCAGTTCAAGGCGGGTGATCTGAAAGCCGCGCTCGCGACGTTCGAGCAGATTCTCGCCGACCCGCGTGCCGGCGACGATATCCGTGGCCGCATCCAGCTCTACACGGCACAGCTTGTTTCGCTGGGCGCAACCGGTCCCGATGATGCCGCTACGGCACCCGCCGCGGCAGCCGCACCTGCGGAAGCTGCTCCCGCAGCGGCCGCACCGGCAGCACCGGCCGCCGAGCCGGCACCGGCCGCAACTGCCCCGGCAGCCGAGCCCGCAGCCGCAGCGCCTGCCGCTGCCACTCCGGCTCCTGCCGCCGAGGCCGCGCCTGCAGCAGCCGCACCCGCCGAGGCTGCCCCTGCGGCGGCCCAGCCCACCACTCCGGCTGCTGAGGCAGCGCCTGCCGCTGCCGCAGCTCCGGTACCGGCAGCCGAGGCTGCTCCCGCGGCCACCGCCGCCCCGCTGACTCCCGCCGAGAAGGGGGCCGCTGACGCAGCGGCCGCACTCTCGGCCCCGGCGCCGGCCAATTAACCGGTCCGCGCTGCGCGGACCGTTGAGGACAAGATGAGCGTAACCGTAGCTATTGTCGGCCGGCCGAATGTCGGCAAGTCGACGCTGTTCAACCGCCTCGCGGGGCGGAAGATCGCGCTCGTCGATGACACGCCGGGTGTCACCCGTGACCGCCGCGAGGCGGAGGGCCATATCGGGGACCTGACGTTCACGATCATGGATACCGCCGGCTACGAGGACCGCACCGACGGCTCGCTCGAAGACCGGATGCGCCAGCAGACCGAACTGGCGATCCGCGATGCCGACGTCATCCTGTTCATGATCGATGCCCGTGCCGGGGTGACGCCGCTCGACGAGCGTTTCGCCCAGGTGCTGCGCAAATCCGGCAAGAAGGTCCACCTGCTCGCCAACAAGGCGGAAGGCCGCGCCGCCGAGCCGGGACTGATGGAAGCCTACAGCCTCGGCTTTGGCGAACCGACCGGCATTTCGGCCGAGCACGGGCTTGGCCTTGCGGAACTGCATACCATCGTTTCGGAGGCGGTCGACGCCGCCGCGGTGACGGAGGGCGGACCGGCGATCGAAGACTATATGCCGGTCGTCGATGTGGACGTTCCCGAGGACGACGGTTCGACCGAAGAGGGCCCGCCGCCCCGCTGGAACCCGAGCCGCTATCTCAATGTCGCGGTGATCGGCCGTCCGAATGCCGGCAAGTCGACCCTCATCAACCGTATGGTCGGCGAAGAGCGGCTGCTGACCGGCCCCGAAGCCGGCATCACGCGCGATTCGATCCTCGTGCCGTGGGAGTGGGAAGGCCGCACGGTCAATCTCGTCGACACCGCCGGCATCCGCAAGAAGGCGCGCGTCGATGGCAAGCTCGAACGGCTCGCGGTCGGCGATTCGCTGCGTTCGATCCAGTATGCCGAAGTCGTCGTGCTGCTGCTCGACGCGACCATCCCGTTCGAAAAGCAGGACCTGGCGCTGGCCGATCTCGTCGAGCGCGAGGGCAGGGCGCTGGTGATCGCGGTCAACAAGTGGGACCTGATCGAAGACAAGAACAAGACGCTGGCCGACCTGCGCGAGGCCTGCGACCGGCTGCTGCCGCAGGTGCGCGGCGTGCCGCTGGTAACGATTTCCGGTCTGCAGGGCCGCAACATCGACCGGCTGATGCAGGCGATCTTTGCCATCGAGAAGGTGTGGAACACCCACATCTCGACCGCCAAGCTCAACCGCTGGCTGCCGGGGATGACCGAGAGCCATCCGCCTCCGGCCGTGTCGGGGCGACGGCTGAAGCTGCGCTACATGACGCAGGCCAAGATCCGGCCGCCGAGCTTCATCGTGTTTGCCTCGCGGCCCGATTCGCTGCCCGCTTCGTACCAGCGGTACCTGGTCAACGGCATGCGCGAAGCCTTCAATATGCCCGGTACGCCGATCCGCCTATGGGTCCGGGGTGGCCGGAATCCGTATGCGAAGAACGACGACTAAGCCTTTAGGCCGTCTGCTCTTTCTTTGCCCCGCGCCGATGACAAGGCCATTTGCCCTATTCGCTATTGGCGCGGGTGCCGCTATAATTCGTTCCATTAAGCGACCCGATGCTGAGTGCGGGGCCGCAACCGGCTGACTCTCTTGTTCTTCGAAATCCTGATCGTCGTTGTCCTCACCCTGATCAACGGCGCGCTCGCCATGTCGGAGCTTGCGGTGGTGTCCGCCCGTCCGGCGCGCCTCAAGGTTTTAGCGGCGGATGGGAGCAAGGGAGCCGCAACCGCGCTGCGGCTCGCCGAGGACCCGGGCAAGTTTCTGTCCTCCGTGCAGATCGGCATTACCCTCGTTGGCGTGCTGTCGGGCGCGTTCTCGGGCGCGACGCTGGGTGACCGGCTTTCGGACGCCCTGATCGGCACGGGCATGAGCCCGGGGCTCGCTGCGCCGCTGGGCGTGGCGCTCGTCGTCATCGTCATCACCTACATGCAGCTGATCATCGGCGAACTGGTGCCCAAGCAGATCGCGCTGCGCGATTCCGAAGGCATCGCCTCGGCGGTTGCCCCGGCGATGGCCCTGATCGCGTCGGTCGGCGCGCCGCTGGTATGGCTGCTCGATATTTCCGGCAAGGCCGTGCTGACGCTCCTGGGACAGAGCGGGGTGTCCGAGGAGCGGGTGACCGACGAAGAGGTCAAGACCATCATCGCCGAAGCCGAAACCGCGGGCGTGCTCGAAGCCGAGGAGCGCCACATGATTTCGGGCGTCATGCGCTTCGCCGACCGTTCGGCGCGTGGCCTGATGACGCCGCGCCTCGATGTCGAACTGATCAACCTCGGCGACGCGCAGGACGAGATCCTGGCGAAGCTGCGCGCCACCCGCCACTCGATCCTGCCGGTGCAGGATGGGGCGACCGACCAGATCACCGGCGTCATCGTGCGCAAGGACCTGCTGGACCTGCTGTTCCAGAATGCGCCTATCGACGTGCGTTCGCTGGTGAAGCAGGCGCCCGTGGTGATGGACCGCTCCGATGCTCTCCATGTGCTCCAGGCCATTCGTGCCGCCACCGTCCATGCCGCGCTCGTGTTCGACGAGTACGGGCATTTTGAGGGACTGATCACGCCCGGGGATATCCTTGAGGCGATCACCGGCAGTTTTCTGGAGGAGGAGGGCGACGAGCCCGCCTTCGTCAAGCGCGAGGACGGCTCGTTCCTCGTTTCCGGCTGGATGCCGGTCGACGAGTTCAAGGACCGGCTGGGTGTGCCCGTCGCGCGGGATCCGGACTTCGAGACCGTCGCCGGCTATGTGCTGAGCGAGCTCAACCACCTGCCCGCCGTCGGCGAAACGTTCGAGCGCGGACCCTGGCGGTTCGAGGTGGTCGACCTCGATGGTCGCCGCATCGACAAGATTCTGGTGTCGAAAACCGGGTCGCCAACCGCCTAGAGCGGCTGCAGCGTCTTCCTGGGGAAATCGTAGACCATGCGCGTTTCGGCGTAGGCCGGCATGATCATGTCGACCAGCGCCGGGGCCACCGCCGAGGGCAGTGTCAGCGTCTCGGGGTCTTCGCCGGGCATGGCGAGGGCCCGCATGGCGGTGCGCACGGCGCCCGGCCAGAACACGTTGGCGACGACGTTGCTCTGCTTCAGTTCGACCGCGTAGCTCTTCACCAGTGCTTCGAGCGCCGCCTTGGTCGCGGCATAGTGGCCCCAGAAGGCCGGCGCGGAGTGCGAGGCGCTGGACGACACGAACACCGCGCGGCCGGCCGCCGACTGGCGCAGCAGCAGGTCCATCGAGCGGATCAGCCGGTAGTTGGCGGTGACGTTCAGCGAGAACGCCTTGTCGAATTCCTTGGGGGCGAGGTGGGCGACGGGCGTGAGCAGGCCAAGCGCCGCGGCGTTGGCGATCATCCCGTCGAGATGGCCCCAGCGCTCGAAGATGGCGCGGCCGAGCCGGTCGATGCCGTCAAAGTCCCTGAGGTCGAGCGGCACCAGCGTGGCTTCGCCGCCGGCCTTGCGGATCTCGTCGTCGAGGTCTTCGAGGCCGCCGACGGTGCGGGCGACGGCGATCACATGCGCGCCGCGGGCAGCTGCCTCACGGGCGGCAAAGTAGCCGATGCCGCGGGACGCGCCGGTGACGAGGACGACTTTGCCGGAAAGGGGTTTGGGGTCGGACATCGGGGCCTCGTCTGAACTGTGTCGGCGCTGCTTACCCACAAGGCCATGCCCGCGAAAGCGGGAATTGCCGTTTGCGGTGCGGCGGATGGTCGTTGACCTTAAAACCGGGCTTCCGCGGAGATGACCCGGCGACAATGGGCCGGGTCAGGCGAGGGTGGATAACCCTCAGCTCGCCTCGCGCATGAGAGAGATGGTCTTGGGATCGGAGCGCCCGCGCCCGGTGAGATCGGTAAGCGAGGTGGGATAATCGCCGGTGAAGTAGTGATCGGTGAACTGCGGCGCCTGCGGATTGCGCTTCACGCCGCCGACGGCGTCGTAGAGCCCGTCGATCGACAGGAACTGCAGCGAATCCGCGCCGATGTAGCGGCACATGGATTCGAGGCTGTCATGCTGGTTGGCCAGCAGGTTTTCCGGGTCGGGCGTATCGATGCCGTAGTAGTCGGAATAATAGATCATCGGCGAGGCGACGCGGATGTGGACCTCGCGCGCCCCGGCCTCGCGGATCATCTGCACGATCTTGACCGACGTGGTGCCGCGCACGATCGAGTCATCGACGAGGATGACGCGCTTGCCGGCAATCTCCAGCCGGTTGGCGCTGTGTTTCAGCTTCACGCCAAGGGCGCGGATCGACTGCGTCGGCTCGATGAAGGTGCGGCCGACATAGTGGTTGCGGATGATGCCGAGTTCGAACGGGATGCCGCTTTCCTGCGCATAGCCGATGGCCGCGGGTGTGCCGCCATCGGGCACCGGCACGACGACATCGGCCTCGACCGGCGCTTCCTTGGCGAGGTTGACGCCCATGCGCTTGCGCGCGCCATAGACCGAGCGGCCGGCGACGACCGAGTCCGGGCGGGCGAAATAGACATACTCGAACAGGCACATCCGCTCGGGCTTTGGCGCGAAGGGTTTGAGCGAGTCGATGGTGATCCGGCCGTCGGGCTGGATCTCGCAGATGACGACTTCGCCGTTCTCCACATCGCGCACGAACTTTGCGCCGATGATGTCGAGCGCGCAGGTTTCCGACGCAAAGATCGGCTTGCCGTCGAGTTCGCCGAGGACCAGCGGGCGGATGCCGTTGGGGTCGCGCGCGCCGATCAGCTTGGTGCGGGTGAGCGCCACGAGAGAGTAGGCGCCTTCGAGATGGCCGAGCGCGTCGATGAAGCGGTCGGACGAGGCCTGCTTCTTCGAACGGGCGATGAGATGGAGCACGACCTCGGTGTCGGAGGTCGACTGGCAGATGGCGCCCTGCGCGATGAGTTGGCGGCGCAGCGTCAGCCCGTTGGTGAAGTTGCCGTTGTGGGCGATGGCGATGCCGCCGACTTCGAGCTCGGCGAACAGCGGCTGGACGTTGCGCAGGATCGTCTCGCCGGTGGTTGAATAGCGCACGTGGCCCATCGCCATGTGGCCGGGGATGCGGGCGACCGTTGCCGGATCGGTGAAGTGGTCGCCGACGAGGCCAAGCTGGCGCTCGGAATGGAACTGCGTGCCATCGAAGCTGACGATGCCCGCCGCCTCCTGGCCGCGGTGCTGCAGTGCGTGCAGGCCCAGCGCGGTGAGGGTGGCGGCATCGGGGTGCCCGAGAATGCCGAACACACCGCATTCTTCATGCAGGGTATCGCCGTCGAGATCGTCGTTGCGGTGCACTGTGCTCATGTTCGGACCTATAGCATCACCAGAAGCGGCGAGGACCGCGTTGCGGTCCCCGGAGCTATGCAAATTCTACGCGGCGCAAATCAGGCAGCGCCAGCGGGCGGCGCTTCTTCGCTGACCGGCGGCGCGCCGTTCTCGGGCACGTCGGTGCTCTCGTCAGGCGTCTGGTCATCTGGCACGTCTTCGGTGCCGATGCCGCGCTTCTGCAGGATATCGGTGACCTGCTTCTCGAGGTCGGGCGGCAGCATGGCAATCAGGCTGTCGCCGGCGCGCTGCAGCAGCGGGAGCGATTTGCTCTCCGAGGCCCAGGTCGGCAGGTTCGGTCCGATCAGCCACTGGCCGAAAACGACGACGATCACGGCGATCAGGCCGCCGCGCAGCACGCCGAAGACAAAACCGAGAGTGCGGTCGATCGGCCCGACGCGGCTGTCGACGACGAAATCGGCGATGCGCATGGTGATGAGGTGCAGAACGATCAGCGCCACGATGAAGGTGACAACCACCGT
Source organism: Devosia sp. (assembly GCA_035433065.1). Classification (GTDB taxonomy): domain Bacteria; phylum Pseudomonadota; class Alphaproteobacteria; order Rhizobiales; family Devosiaceae; genus Devosia_A. The sequence continues at coordinate 7,677 of DAORUH010000057.1, forward strand.
CGCCACGTCGGCGACGATCTGCTCGGAGATGAAGCCGCGGGCGATCTCGGGATGGTTCATCCACATATAGATGGCAATCGCCGCCGAGCCGGCCCAGGTGGCCAGCGACAACACTTCGCGGGTGAGGCCGCGCGCGGTGGCGAGGATCGCGGAAATCAGAACCAGGATGCCGACGCCGACATCGAACGCTGTCAACATAAGATGAGTCTGTCCCGCTATTGGTGCCCGCCGCCCCGTTTATCCGCTTCCGCCGCGCGTGCCAAGCGCCGAGGCGTTCTGCGGGGCGGAATGGGCGCGAAAAGGCGCGGCTCTGCACCGGACAGCCGCGCGGCTTCCGGGTTTTCTCATGACTTCCCGCCAGTAGGCGGCCCCCCGGGACGCATGTGCCCTGACGGCGGTGGGGAGGCGGGATTCGAGCATCCACTCGATGTTTCGGCGCATCGGAGGGATCGAGTGGGCCCCCGGGTCGAGCCCGGGGGTGACGCGGTGCGGGGGGAGGGTTCGGGGCGACTGGGTCCCCGCGACGGGGGAGGGTGAAGAAGGCTTAGCACGGCTATTCCGCGGCGACTGCCTGCTGGCCGGTGGCGGCGATGCGGCCGATGAGTTCGGCGAGTTCGGAGAATTCCTGGACGTGGAGGCCCGAGTTGCGGTCGGCGGCGTTGAGGCGGCCGGTGACGGCGGCGCGGAAGCCGAGTTTTTCGGCTTCGCGCAGGCGGAGCGGGGCGTGGACGACCGGACGGACGCCACCGGCCAGCGAGATTTCGCCAAAATAGACGGCGTCGGGCGGCAGCGGGGAATTGGTGAGCGAGGAAATGAGCGCAGCGGCGACCGCGAGGTCGGCGGCGGGTTCGCCGATCTTGAGGCCGCCGGCGACGTTGAGATAGATGTCGTTGGCGCCGATGCGCACCCCGCAGCGGCTTTCGAGGACCGCGAGGATCATCGACAGGCGGCCCGAATCCCAGCCGATGACGGCGCGACGCGGCGTGCCGAGCGGCGAGGGGGACACCAGCGCCTGGATTTCGCAGAGGACCGGCCGGGTGCCCTCGATGCCGGCGAAAACGGCGGAACCGGCCGCGCCTTCATCGCGCTGGTCGAGGAACAGGGCGGAGGGGTTGGCGACTTCCTGGAGGCCAAGCGTCGACATCTCGAAGACGCCGATTTCGTCGGTCGCGCCGTAGCGGTTTTTTACGCCACGCAGGATGCGGAAGGCGTGGCTCGAATCGCCCTCGAAATAGAGCACCGCATCGACCATGTGCTCGACCACGCGCGGGCCGGCGATCTGGCCGTCCTTGGTGACGTGGCCGACGAGCACGACGGCGGCGCCGGATTTCTTGGCGAAGCGGGTGAGCGCCTGCGCCGAGGTGCGTACCTGCGTCACGGTGCCCGGCGCGCTCTCGACCCGCTCGGTCCACAGCGTCTGGATGGAATCGATGATGACGAGATCAGGGGCAGGGCCCTGCTGGAGGGTGGCGAGGATGATCTCGACGCTGGTTTCGCTGAGCAGCGCCACCGGCTGGTTGCCGAGGCCGAGCCGCTGGGCGCGCAGCCGCACCTGCGCCACGGCCTCTTCGCCCGAAACATAAACCACGCGCTTGCCGCGCGCCGCCAGCGCCGCCGCGGCCTGCAGCAAGAGGGTCGACTTGCCGATGCCCGGATCGCCGCCGACGAGAATGGCTGAACCGACGACGAAGCCGCCGCCGGTCACCCGGTCGAGTTCGGCAATGCCGGTCTCGACCCGCGCCGCGGTTTCGATTTCGCCGCTGAGCGGGACCAGCGCGGAGGGGCGGGCGCCGGCAATGGCCGACTTGGGGCCAGCGCCGACGCCGGACTCGGCGATCTCCTCAGCCACCGTGTTCCATTCGCCGCAGCCGTCGCAGCGCCCCTGCCAGCGCGAATAGACCGCACCGCAGGCCTGACAGATGAAGGAAGATTTGGCGCGCGCCATGAGATGCCCCGAAGACTCAGCAGAAGGTACGGCAGCCTGCCCTTACGTGCAAGAACGAAAAGTGAACATAACGCACAGGCTAGTCGTGCAGCGGAAAGCTCTCGCGCTCGAAGCGGCCGCGCGCCGACTGGCTGCGGATCAACGAAAAGCGCGTGACGTCGAGCTGGATGGGCCAGGCGAGGCGGGTTGGCGGGACTTCGACGCTGTCGTGCAGCAGGGTGAGGTAGGGGCGGACGTCGGCGGTGCCGCGCGGCGTGTGGCCGCCATCGAGCATGCGGTCGAACAGGGCGTGGGCGAGGTCGGTGACGGTGTCGCTGCCCTCGCCGCAGCGCAGCACCAGCGCGTTGCCATCCCAGCGGCGGATGCTGACCGCTTCGCTGAGTGTCAGCGCGAAAGGCCGGAAGGCGACGCGGCGCGCGGCCTCGGCGGCGATCGCCATCTGTTCGGGGGAGATCGCCTCATCGAGGCCGACGCCGAGGATCGAGATGTGCAGCGTATCGAGCGGGCGCGGGCGGCCGCGCAGGCCGTGGCGCTTCACCAGCGAGGCGGTGACGCCGGCGATGTTGTCGAGCACGCGCGGCTCGGGCTGGATGGCGAAATACAGCCGGTCGCGGCCGGGCGACGGCCAGGCGCCAGCGAAGAACTGTTCGTCGAACACCGGCAGGCGGGCAGCGCCCATGCGATTCTCCCTCAGGTCAGCGGGAGATAAGCACCAGCGCGGCCGGTGCGCAAGAACAAAAAGAGAACAGGCCGCGGGGATTGCCGCGGCCTGCCATCCAGATACTGCCGGCTATCCGCGCGACAGGCGGTCGCGCAGCTCGGTGTCCGAGGCCGGCATGTAGCCGTCCGGGGTGGCGCGGTCGACGGTCTCGGGGATGGCGGTCGCCAGCCGGTCGAGGAGGTCCTCGCGCGACAGGCCGGTGCGGCGGGCGAGTTCGGTGAGGTTCTCGTCGCCGATGGCCTGCTCGACATCCGAGGGCGACAGGCCCTTGGTCGGGACGCCCATGGTCACCCAGGAATCGGCGGTCTCGGCCTGGCCCTTGTTGCGGAACGTGCTCATCAGGTCATCGAGACCCTTGGTGAGGACGCCGCGCGGCTGCTCTTCGCCGGGTTTCGGGTTCATGCCGAAGAGGTCGCCCAGCCCATCGAGGAGGCCGCCGAGCGGATCGGAGGAGGCAGTCTGCGTGCCCGCACCATACTGGTCGGTGCCCGTCTTTCCACCGGCGCCGGACGCGACGCGGTCCTGCACATCGCCGATCATTTTGCCGAGTTTGTCGCGGTTCTGGTAGCCGGCAACCGCCAGCAGACCGAGCAGGGCGAGCATTGAAGGCATGGCATTCTTGGCCATTTGGTTTCCTTTCAGGTGACGTGGAGAACGTGGGCGGATCAGGCGCGGCGGCGCGCGATCATGCCCCAGACGAGCAGCAGGATCACCGCGCCGACGATGGCGCCGATGAGGCCCGCGCCTTCGCCGGGCTGATACCAGCCGAGCGCCTGCCCGAGGAACGAAGCGATGAAAGCGCCGACGATGCCGATGATGGTGGTGACGACGAAGCCGTCAGTGCTCGTCGTGCCGAGAACGAGGAACTTTGCGGCCAGTCCTGCGACAAAGCCGATGATGATCGTCCAGAGAATTCCCATTGACGCTCCTCCTAACGTGCCACTGCGGCACGGGAAAGAAATGTCCGAGGGACTTCGAGGTTCCCGCTACTCGTTGGGAACAAATCCCTGGCTGGTGGAATCGCCGTCGATATAGGTGCGCGAGTAGCGCCCCTTGAGCGAGGTCAGGACCTCGTAGCCGATGGTGTTCGAGACGTCGGCCACATCGTCGAGGGAGATGTGGGGGCCGATGATCTCGACCATGTCGCCGGGCAGCGGCTGGACCGGGAGATCGGTGATGTCGACGCCGATCATGTCCATCGAGACGCGGCCGACGACCGGGGCATAGTGCCCGGCAATGGCGACCTTGCCGCCGGGGCGGTTGTTGGAGCTCGACTGGCTGCGGAAGAAGCCGTCGGCATAGCCGATGGCGACGACGGCGATGCGGCTGTCGCGGCTCACCGTGTGGCCGGCGCTGTAGCCGACGGTCTCGCCGGTCTTCACTTCCTTGATCTGCAGGATCGGCGCTTCGAGCGTCACGACGCGGGTCATCGGGTTGCGCCGGCCGGCGACGGCGCGGCCGCCGTAAAGCGCGATGCCGGGACGCACCATCTGGAAATGGTTCTCGCGGCCGGTCATCAGCGCCGCCGAATTGGCGAGCGAGGCGGGGATGCCGGGGAACTGCGCCAGCACCGAGGTGAACAGCGCCAGCTGGGTGCGGTTCTTTTCGTGCTTGGGCGTATCGGCGCAGGCCAGATGGCTCATGATCATCTGCGGCTTGTAGCCGATCGAGTCGACCATGCGCTTGACGATCGAGGCCTCGTTGAGCCGGAAGCCGAGCCGGTTGATGCCGGTGTCGAAGTGCAGCGCGGCGGGGAACGCCTCGTTGCTGGCGATGCACGCCTGCAGCCATTCCTCGAGCATGGGGATCGAGCACAAAGCCGGCATCAGCCGCTCGCCGACGTAAAGCGGGGCGGCGCCGGGGAACAGGCCGTCGAGCACGAAGATATGCGCGTCCTCGGGCAGGGCGTGCCGGATGGTGATGCCTTCATCGGGGGTGGCGACGAAGAAGAAGCGCGCCCCGGCCTGGTAGAAGGCGCGGCTGACCGGGACGGCGCCCAGCCCATAGCCATCGGCCTTGACGCAGGCGCCGGTCAGCGCCCCCTTGCTCACCTGATTGAGCGCCGTCCAGTTGCGGCGCAGCGCGCCCAGATCGATCGTCAGCCGGCAGCCATAGCCGGTCGCCACGGCGGGTGCGGTCATCATTCCATCCGCTCCGGCAAATAGGAATCGTGCGCCAGATTGCCGAAGCGCGTGAACCGCGCCTCAAAGCTCACTTGCACGGTGCCGGTCGGGCCGTGTCGCTGCTTGCCGATGATCACTTCGGCGCGGCCGGTGACCTTCTCCATCTCGTCCTGCCAGGCGATGTGCTCGGGCGTGTTGAGCTTGGGTTCCTTGTTCTTGAGGTAGTATTCCTCGCGATAGACGAACAGCACCACGTCGGCGTCCTGCTCGATGGAGCCGGATTCGCGCAGGTCGGCGAGCTGCGGATGCTTGTCCTCGCGATTTTCGACCTGACGGCTCAATTGGCTGAGCGCGATGATCGGCACTTCGAGTTCCTTGGCCAGCGCCTTGAGCGTGGTGGTGATTTCGGTCAGCTCCTGCACGCGGTTCTCGTTCGATTTCTTCGACGAGCCGGAGAGCAGTTGCAGGTAGTCGACGATCAGGAGGTCAAGGCCCTTCTGGCGCTTGAGGCGGCGGGCGCGCGCGGCGAGCTGGGCAACCGAAAGGCCGCCGGTATCGTCGATATAGAGCGGCACCGTCGACATCAGGTTCGAGGTGTCGACGAGCTTGGCGAACTGGCTCTCGTGGATATTGCCGCGGCGGATGTCGGACGAGGAAATCTCGGCCTGCTCGGCAAGGATACGGGTGGCCAGTTGTTCGGCGCTCATTTCGAGCGAGAAGAAGCCGACGTGACCGCCATCGATGGTCTTCCTGTGACCGTCCGGCGTGATCTCGCCCCTGAAACTCTTGGCGACGTGGAAGGCGATATTGGTGGCGAGCGAGGTCTTGCCCATCGCGGGACGGGCCGCGAGGATGACCAGATCGCTCCGCTGCAGGCCGCCCATCAGCCGGTCGAGATCGGTGAGGCCGGTCGAGGTGCCCGACAGCGTGCCGTCGCGCGAATAGGCTTCGCCCGCCATCTCGATGGCTTCGCGCAGCGCGTCGTTGAAGGACTGGAAGCCGCCGTCATAACGGCCCTTTTCGGCGAGATCGAAAAGCTGCTTTTCGGCTTCCTCGATCTGCTTGGGCGCGGTCAGTTCGACATCGGACTCATAGGCGGTCGCCGTCATCTCCTCGCCGATGAGGATGAGGTTCCGCCTCAGCGCCAGGTCGTAGATGGTCTGGCCGTAGTCGCCCGCGTTGATGACCGTCGTCGCCTCGGCGGCAAGCCGGGCGAGATATTGCGGCATGGTCACGTCGGCCAGCAGCTGGTCGGGCAGGTAGGTTTTCGTGGTGATCGGGGTCGCGGTCTTGCCGGCGCGGATGATCTTGCCGCAGACCTCGTAGATCTCGCGGTGCACGGGCTCGTAGAAGTGCTCGGCCATGAGGAAATCGGAAACGCGGTAGAACGCCTCGTTGTTGACGAGGATGGCGCCCAGCAGCGCCTGTTCGGCTTCGACGTTGTGAGGCGCCAGCCGATAGGGTTTTGCCCCGTCGTCCTGATGCAGCCTGTGAACGTTGGCGCCAGCGTCAACCATAATGGACTCAGTGTCTCCCCGTTCCCGTTAATCCCTCCTTAACCACGCACGGGGGGCGTGGGGTAGAGGCAATGGCCACAAATGCGACGATGCGGTGAACTGCATGCGGCGCTTATGTGACTAATGTTGATAGTGGGGGAAACTGAGGCAAAGCCTTGCGTCCCGCAAAGCCGCTTCTAGCTAGAGTTTCGACGGATCGGAATCGCTTTCGAGCGATGCGATCACCCGCCGCAGCAGGTCGAGGTACTGCGCCTGCTCTTTGGCCGTGAGTCCGCTGAAGGCGACATCGTTGACCTCGTGGCCGGCCGCCTGCACGCCGCGCAGTTTCTTTTTCGCCACGGGGGTGAGGGAGACAAGGGCGCTGCGGCCATCGGCGGGGTCTGGGGAGCGGGCGATCAGCCCGTCGCGATCCATGCGCTTGAGGGTTGCGGCCATGGTCGGCTGCTCGACCGAGGCGAGATTGGCGAGCGCCGTTTGCGAGAGCGACTCACCGTTCGCCAGCGCGAAGAACACGGGCATGTAGGCCGAATTCACCCCAAGCTTCGTGAGTCGCCGGTCGATGGCGCGGGCGAAGAGCCGGGCGGCCCAGTTGGTGAGATAGCCGGAAGATCGGTCGCGCACGAAATTCATGTGCATAGTTTGCTATGTAATTGCATAGTGTGCTATGGATAAACCCATAGCCCACGTTTCGCAAGGAGTTCGACCATGTCGTTGAAAAGCACCGCGACGCGATACGGCAGCGTCGCCATCGCCGTCCACTGGACTAGCGCCCTCGTCATCCTCGCCGCGCTCGGCGGGGGACTGGTGATGGGCAATGCCACCGATCCCGCGCTGATCCGCACCATTTTGCCGTTCCACATGACGCTCGGCGTCCTCGCGCTGCTGCTGACGCTGTTCCGCATCGCCTGGTGGATCTGGAGCGACAAGCGCCCCGATCCGGTGGAGGGTCTGCCGGTGGCGCAGGAATGGGCAGCGCGCATCGTGCACGGCCTGCTCTATGTGCTGCTTGTCGCGCTGGTCGCCAGCGGCCTCGCGACGACGGTGCTGTCAGGGGCGCTGCCGGCGCTGCTCAGCGGCGCGCCGCTGCCCGATTTCGACCTGGTGCCGCCGCGGGCGGCTCACGGCATCTTCGCCTGGGTGCTGATCGCCCTGCTGGTGTTCCACATCGGCGCCGCGCTCTACCACCAGTTCATCCGCCGCGACCGGCTGCTGGCCCGCATGGGGCTGGGAAGTTAGCCGGAAGGCGATCTTGCGGCGCGCGGAGCGGCCTTCACGCCGGTCTGCCCGCGCCGCTTCTCGGCCCGGCCTCGGCCGGACAGTGCGCGCAGGACCGCATCGGGCTCTTTCTCGATCACGGTCAGGTAGACCCGCAGCGGGGCGTCTATAGCAAAGCGCTTCTGCTCCCAGTCACGCACGCGACCAACAGAAAAGCCGAAGGTCTCGGCGAAACGCACCTGCGACAACTTCAGCCGGGTCCTGATGGCCTTCACATCGACGTCTTCCGGAATGTGCGTCGCAAACCCTTCGCGATCTCCGCCCAGATAGTTCTCGACGTCATCGAGGCCTCCCATGATCATGTCGAACGCCTTGCTCATCGGGTGTTGCCTTTCTTCGCGTAGTTTGCGGCCATGCCTTTCAGGCGCGTCGCGATCTCGCCCTTTTCCGCCTGCGTGAGGTTGGCCTTCTGGTTCTTGCCGAAGGCGCCGATCAGGAAGACCGGATAATCCTCGGAAAGAAAGTAGGCCAGCACGCGAAACCCGCCGCTCTTGCCGCCGCCGGGCCGGGCAAAGCGAAATTTGCGGAGCCCGCCTGTGCCAACCACGAGGTCGCCGAGTTCCGGGTTGCTGGCCAACGCCGAGACGATCTCGGCCCGCACATGGTCCGCGACGCCCGCGACCTTGCACGATGCCAGAAAAGCAGGTGTTTCGACCACGGTGTGCACCGACTATCCATATACGGGATACCCGTAGTCAGCACAAGCGCCTGAACGCAGAAAGCAAAAGGCCGGGATTGCTCCCGGCCTTTGAACTGTGTGGCTGATCGAAGCGATCAGGCCTCGCCACCCTCGGTGGCTTCGTCGGCGCCGGCTTCGTTGCGGCCGGCAGCGAACTGCTCGGCGGCTTCGTCGTCGAAGGTCTGGACCGTGAGGTCTTCGCCCTTGGACTGGCGGGCTGCCTCGTCCTCGGAGCGGGCAACGTTGACGTTGACCGAGACGAGCACTTCGGCGTGCAGATGAAGCTGGACGGCGTGGACGCCGACCGTCTTGATCGGGTCCGCGAGATCGACCTGCGAACGGGCAACCGAGAAGCCGTCGGCGACCAGCGCCTCGGCAACGTCACGCGACGAGACCGAGCCGTAGAGCTGGCCGGTTTCGCCGGCCTGGCGGATCATCACCACGGTGTGGCCGTTGAGGCCCGAGGCGATACCGGCAGCGGCCTCGCGGCGCTCCGTGTTCCGCTGCTCGATATTGGTACGCTCTTTTTCGAAGCGCTTGCGGTTGGCTTCGGTGGCGCGCAGGGCCTTCTGCTGGGGCAGCAGGAAGTTGCGGGCATAGCCGTCTTTCACGGTGACTTCGTCGCCGATATGGCCGTGACGGCCGACGCGCTCGAGCAGAATGACTTTCATTGGGTATTCTCCTTGCTGTCCCGCCGGATGCGGCGGTTAGGAGCCGCGGACCATCCGCGACCCCAACGGCGAGTTGGCGCGCATACAAAGCGCCAACCGCCCACTGGGCTTATTGCTCTACGATCAGCTGGTTAGCCGATGGCGTAGGGCATGATGCCGATGAAGCGCGCGCGCTTGATGGCGCGGGCCAGTTCGCGCTGCTTCAGCGCCGAGACGGCGGTGATGCGCGAGGGGACGATCTTGCCGCGCTCGGACACGTAGCGCTGCAGCAGGCGGACGTCCTTGTAGTCGATCTTGGGGGCATTGGCGCCCGAGAACGGGCAGGTCTTGCGCCGGCGCTGGAACGGGCGGCGGCTCTGGGCAGTGGTGAGTTCTTTAATGGCCATAGCTCGTTACTCCGGATTAGAAACGACGCGGGGGACGACGGTCGCCGCGGTCGAAACCGCCCGGACGCCCGCCACGATCACCACCGGGA
>DAORUH010000058.1:0-17073 GCA_035433065.1 Devosia sp.
ACCACACCATGTGGGCGATCGGCAGGTAGGAGAAGGTGAACCAGATGGCGAGGAAGGCCATCACCGCGCCGAACTTCATGCGCTCGGCGATCGCGCCGATGATCAGCGCCGGCGTGATGCAGGCGAAGGTCAGCTGGAACACGACGAAGGTGAGTTCGGGGATCTTCACGCCGGCCGTGAACGTCGCCGCCAGCGAGTTGATGTCGATGCCCCCGAGGAACAGCCGCGAAAAATCGCCGATGAACGGGGAGAGCCCACCTTCAGTCGGCCCGTTGAAGGCCAGCGAGTAGCCGTAGATCACCCACAGCAGCGCGATCATGCAGAACGCCGAGAGCACCTGCATGAGGACCGACAGGATGTTTTTGGCGCGCACGAGGCCGCCATAGAACAGGGCGAGGCCCGGGATCGTCATGGCGATGACGAGGATGGTGGAGATCATCATCCAGGTCGTGTCGCCCTTGTCGACAGTGTCGGCCACCGCCGCAACCGCTTCAGCGGCCGCCGCCGCGGGTGCCGCGGCGTCCTGGGCAAAGGCGGGCAGCGTCAGCGCGAGCGTTGCCACCGCAGCCGTCCCCAGCACTCCATAGGTCTTGAGTTTTGTCATGGTGCAGATTTCTCCGGGATGGGACGGCGTCACAGAGCCGCCGCGCCGGTTTCGCCGGTGCGGATGCGGGTGACGGCCAGCAGGTCGAGGATGAAAATCTTGCCGTCGCCGATGCGGCCGGTCTGCGCGCTTTCGCGGATGGCCGTCGCGATGGCGTCGGCCTGCCCGTCGTCGACGGCGATTTCGATCTTCAGCTTGGGGAGGAAGTGCACGGCATATTCGGTGCCGCGGTAGATTTCGGAATGACCCTTCTGGCGGCCATAGCCCTTGACCTCAGTCACGGTCATGCCATGCACGTCGAGCGAGTTGAGGGCCTGCCGGACCTCTTCGAGCCGCGATGGCTTGATGATGGCTATCACGAGTTTCATGGATGCCCCTTTCGATAGCGTGTGGACGGTCTCCAATGGCTCTTACTGACTCAAATGCCGTGCCAGACTCCCTCGCAAACTGCCAAGCCACTGAATTTGTTGACATAAGCAGATGATCCAAGCACTCAAACCCGAACCAGCGCCGATCTGCCCACCCACTGACTGCCTATCAGTTGGGCATACATTTCTCAGTTGGCGCACAATTAAGCAGTCGCCTGCGACGGCGAAGCGCTTGCCGTCATTCCCCGGAGAGAGGACGATGACCCCATGACGGAAACGACCTACGACGTGGCCATCGTCGGCGGCGGACACGCCGGAATGGCGCTGGCCCTCGCCCTCACCCGCTCGATGTCCGGGCTGCGCATCGCACTGCTCGACCGGCGCGATTTTGCCGTGCCCCGCGATCAGCGCGCCTTCGCCATTGCCGCCGGGGTGCGCCGGGTGCTCGAAGCGCTCGGCGTCTGGGACGCCATGCAGGGCGCCGCCGAACCGATCCGCCGCATGAAGATCACCGACTCAGGCAAGGGCGACATTTCCCGTCCGCTGTTCCTCAGCTTCGATGGCGACGTCGCCCCGGGCGAGCCCTTCGCGCACATGGTGCCGAACGCCGCGCTCTCCGCCGCGCTGCTCGACGCCCTCAGGGGCAAGGTCGATTTTCTCTCGCCGGTGGAGATCACCGGCTTTTTCGGTGACGGCCCGCTGGCCCGCATCACCCTCAAGGATGGCCGCACCATCGCCGCGACGCTCGCCGTGGCCGCCGATGGCGGCATGTCGGCGCTGCGCAGCATGGCCGGCATCGACGTCATCACCCACGACTACCGGCAGATGGGCATCGTTACGACGATCGGCCACGAGCTGCCGCATGAGGGCGTCGCCTACGAACATTTCCGCCCCGCCGGCCCCTTCGCCAGCCTGCCACTGCCCGGCAACCGTTCGTCCCTCGTCTGGACCGAAAGCTCCGAATCCGCCGAACGCTACAAGGCGCTACCGCTCGATCAAGCGGCGCGGGTGATCGAGGATGTCATGGGCTTCTCGCTCGGCGCTGTCACCGTCGTGGAAAAGCTGCAGGCCTTCCCGTTGACGCTGCGGCTCGCCCGCTCCTTCGTCGCCCCGCGGCTGGCGCTCATCGGCGACGCCGCGCACGTCGTCCATCCTATCGCCGGCCAGGGGCTCAACCTCGGGCTGAAGGACGTCGCGGCGCTCGCCGAAGTGGTCATCGAAGCGATGCGGCTCGGCCTCGACCACGGCAGTGCCGACGTGCTGGCCGACTACCAGCGCTGGCGGCGGTTCGACACGGCACTCATGGCAATGGTGACGGACGGCATGAACCGGCTGTTCTCCAACGACATCGCCCCCGTCCGCGCCGTGCGCGACCTCGGACTCGGCATCGTCGACCGGCTTGGCCCGGTGAAGGAGTTCCTCATCGGCCAGGCCGCCGGCCTCAACCGCAACGGCCCCCGCCTGCTGCGCGGATTGCCGGTCTAGGGCAGCTTGGTCTTGAGCTCTTCATCCGTCACGGGGCGAGCATCATCGAGGCTGAGCAGCGGCACCCCCTCGGTGATCGGAAACGCCAGATGGGCAGCGACCGAAATCAGCTCGCTGCCATCCGCCGACAGCATCAACCGCGTCTTGGTCAGCGGACAGACCAGCATTTCGAGCGTGCGGATATCGAGCCGGTGCCGCAGCGATTTCGCGGCTGCGGCCGGATCGATCAATTGAGCGTCGTGGGCTTGTCGCTGCCGCCCCTGGCCATTTCGTATTCGGCCAGCGCAATCAGCGCCTCGGCCCGCGCCTCGATTGAGTCTGCCTCGAGCAGCAGCTGCTTTTCCGCCGCCCCATACGGCGAGACCATGCAGCAGAAATTGACGAGGTCGGCCGTCCCGGTCTTTTCGATTTCCTGCCAGTTGAGGTCAAAATTCCCGAACTCGGCATAGTCCTTCATCATCTTGAGGAACCGCGTCCGGTCGACCTTCTCCTCGCCGAACGCCCGGTCAAAGTCCGAGGCGAATCGCGACGCATCGATCTGCGCCTGCCGATACGGCGTCAGCGCAGTCGGCTCGTTGACGAGTTCGAAGCGCGTGATCCCCTCGAGAATGATGAAGTACCGCCCCTCGCTGTTCTCCTCCCAATGCGTCAGCCGGCCCAGACAGCCGACCCTCTGCAAGGGAGCACGGCCACGCGGGCTTTCCTCCGACGTGTCCTCCGGCTGGATGATGCCGATCATCCGGTTCCCGGCGAGCGCGGCATCCACCATCTCGATGTAGCGCGGCTCGAACACATTCAGCGGGCGCTGTGCAAACGGCAGCAGCAGCGCCCCCGAAAGCGGGAACACCGGCACGAACTTCGGAACTTCGACGAGGGTCGCGGGGCGTTTCGACATGCTCAATCCTTACGAGAACAGCAGCGCCGAAAGCAGGCGCCGGCCCTTGATGGTCGACGGATCCTTGGGGCCCCAGGCCTCGAACAGTTCCAGCAGCTTCTTGCGCGCTGCTTCCTCATTGAAGGCCCGGTCGCGCTTCATCGACGCAACGAGCTGCTCGGCTGCCTCAAGGCGCTTGCCCTCGGCATTGAACGCCACGGCGAGGTCGTAGCGCGCCTGATGATCGTCGGGATTGGCCGCAACCTTGCCCTCGAGCTCCGCGGTCGGCGACAGCGCCGAGGCCTCACCCAGAAGCTTCAGCGCCGCAACGACCGAATTGTAGTCTTCGCCCTTGCGATCGGCTTCGGCGATGAGATCGAGCGCCTGCTTGGCCGGCTCGGCCTCACCGGCCTTCACGTAGGTCTTCGCAATTCCGATCAGCGCCGGCGCGTTGTCTTCTTGGTGCTGCAGGACATGGGCATAAAGATCGACCGCACGGCCGAGATCGCCCGCCGTGAAAGCTTCACCTGCCTGCTCGAGCAGCTGCTTGATCTCGTCCTCGGGCGAACCCGGACGCGGCACGCCCGCCGGCGCCTCGGCGATCACGTTGTCCGCGAATCGGCGCACTTCGCTTTCGGGATAGGCGCCGATGAACGCATCAACCGGCCGGCCGCCTGCGAAAGCGAACACTGCCGGGATCGACTGCACGCCGAGCTGGCCGGCGATCGCCGGATTCTCATCGATATTGATCTTCACCAGCCGGATTTTGCCCTGCTTCTCGTTCACCACCTTCTCGATGGCTGGGCCGAGCGTCCGGCACGGACCGCACCAGGGGGCCCAGAAATCGACCAGCACCGGCGCTTCGAGCGAAGCATCGATCACGTCGGCCTTAAAGGCGCGATCGGATGATTCCTTCACGAGCGGGGCGGCAGGCGTACCGCCATTGGGCATGCTGTTGAGATCCATCGTGTCCTCTGGGTGGCCGGATGCGGCCGTTATCCGTTCTTTTTGCGCCGTTGCGGCCAGCGAATTCAAGCCAAAAGGTCGCACGCAAAGATCGTGTGCCATAGCGCTTGCATTGCTGCGTTCGACTTGGCATATAGGCGCGCGGCTGCGGCATGCCAAGGCATCGCCGAACGCCGATGGAGCGCGGGTGTAGCTCAGGGGTAGAGCATAACCTTGCCAAGGTTAGGGTCGTGGGTTCGAATCCCATCGCCCGCTCCAATATCTCCTTGCAGGACAAGGATGGGAAAATGCCGGGCCATGTGCCCGGCATTTCACTTTTCAGGCCTATGCGTCAGTGAAACTCACCCGGCCTCCGGGGCGACGCCAGCACGCGCCGGACTGAAGGCGGTGAGGTCGAACTCGGTTCGGCCTTCGATGACAAGATCGGCGAGCACGCGACCCATGATGGGAACGAGCGCGAAGCCGTGCCCTGAAAAGCCGAAGGCGTGGATGAGGCCGGGCGCCTTGAGCGAATGGCCGATTATCGGCAGGAGATCGGGGGTTGCCGCCTCGAGCCCGGCCCATGTCCGTGTGATCATGGCCTTGCCTATGTGCGGCAGGACGGCCAGCGCCGTGCGCGCGGCTTCGGCGAGTCGCTGCATGCGCACTTCGGAGCGCTCTGCGGCAAGATCGAATCGGCCCTGCAGGCCACCGCCGAGCAGCAGCGTGCCCTGGTTGGTCTGCTTGAGCGATAGTGCCTGGCCGACGACCGCAATCACCGGCAGGTGCATCGGCGCGACCCGCTCGGTCACCATCATCATCGAGGCCTTGGTGCCGAGCAGGATCGGATCGCCGAACCGCCCTGCCGCTTCGGCTGCCCAGGCACCCGCGGCGTTTACCACCTGCGCGGCGCGGATCGATGTCTCGCCGCAGCGGATGCGCCAGCCTCCGGCAACTGGCTCAGCGCCATCGACGCCGATTCCCTGCAGGATCGTGGCGCCTGCGCCCTCGGCGGCCTTGCGGAACGCGATCAGCGTCCGGTGCGGATCGGCGCTGCCATCGTCGTCAACGAAGAGACCCGCGACGTAGTCGGGCGCGAGGCCCGGCAACAGGCGTTTGAGTTCGGCGCCCTCGACCAGCCGCTCATGGCTCCAGCCGCGTGCGAGCAGGTCCACCTGCCGCGCTTCGAGCCGGGCGACATCGCCTGCTTTCGCCACGCGAATCTGGCCGTTGGCGTGGAAGCCGCAGTCGTCGCTCACGAGCGCGTCGATGCGGTGCCAGATCTCCATCGCCGCACGCGACAGGGCGATTTCGGCGGGATCGCGGCTGAGGCTGCGCACACCGGCCGCCGTGGCGCTCGAAGCGTGCCGGCCGATCCAGCGGCGTTCGATGATCACCACCTTGCGCTTGCGGCGCGCCAGATGCAGGGCCGCAGAGAGGCCATGCAGCCCGCCGCCAATCACCGCGACGTCGTATTCCATCGGGCTCATGGCTTGGGTTCCGTAGGCAGGCGGGCAAGTTCGTCGATGCGGATCGCGCGCGCCGGCGGGCGCACCCGGTAGGCGAAGTTTTCCTGCGGTTTCCCTGAGTGGTGCGCGAGGAGCCGCGCTGCGACCGCCGCGCAGTTGCGGCCCTGGCAGCGCCCCATGCCGATGCGGGTATGTGCCTTCAGCTCATCGATACCGGCCACATCGGCCGCGTGTGCCCGGATCGTGCCGGCGGTGATTTCCTCGCAGCGGCAGATCACCGTCTCGTCGGCGATGTCGTCGCCCACCGGGCGCGGCGGATAGTGGTGGTCGAGGAAGCCGCGCAGGGCCCGTTCTGCCGCAAGGGATTTTGCGAGCATGGCCCGCAGCCCGCTGTCAGACGGCTGAGCCTTGCCCAGCGCCGCGGCGATATCGAGACCGGCAAGCTGGCCCTCGGCCAACGCCGACGTGGCGCCGCCGATCCGTGCCGCATCGCCCACGATGACCGGCGCATCCGGCTCCCCGTCGGCCGCCGCCACGACACAGGCCAACGCTTCGTCCCAGCGATAGCGCGCGCCCGCCATGGCGCCCTCGTGGGTGCGCGGCACGACGCCGTCGTGAACCAGCAGAATTGATGCCGCCTCGCGGCGGATCTCGCCGTTGGACCGGGTGATCTCGATGAACTCGAGCCGCTCGCCGCCCCGGACGGCAATCTGTCTGGCGCGGATGATCGGCACGCCGCTGGTGCGCAGGGCGGCGAGCCAGCGCGCGCCCTTGAGCAACGCACCGGCATTGGCGCGGACGGCACCGAGCAACTGCCGCACCGCGACTGGCTGCGGCGGCCTGAGGTCGATGATTCCTGCGGGGCGGACGCCCATCGCCAGCAGTTGGCTGGCGTAATAGAGCAGCAGCGGGCCACTGCCCGCGAGCCACGGCGCGGTCTCGGGCACGGTGCCGGAGGTCTTGAGCAGGATCTGCGCTGCGCCGACCGTCATGACGCCCGGCAGCTGCCAGCCGGCGAAGGGCATGGGCCGCTCCTGCGCGCCCACCGCCAGCACCAGCCGGTCGGCCTCGAGCAGGTCGGCCGTGGCGCCGGAGTTGGCGAAGAGGCGCCAGCCGGGCTCGATCTGGAACACCTGCGTCTTCGGCAGATAGGTGCAGCCGGAGCGTCGGAAGCGCGCGACGGCCGCGCGGCCTGCCTCATAGTCGGACCAGATGGTGGAGGGGTCGGCGAAGCGGTCGGCGGCTTCGATATTGCGCCAGACTTGCCCGCCGGGACTGGGCTGTTCGTCGATCAGGGCGACCGTGAGGCCGCGCTCGGCGAGGGTGGCGCTGCAGGCGAGACCGGCGGGGCCGGCGCCGACGATGGCGACGTCAAAGCGCATGGTCGGCGTCCTCTGCGTTGAAGTCCGGGAGGCCGGTGGGGCGGTCGATGCGCATGCCTTGGGTCACCACGGTCTGGCAGGTGAGGACTGAGGTGACGCCGTCGACGGTGGCGGCGCAGTCGGTGCAGACGCCCATCATGCAGTAGGGGGCGCGGGGGCTGGCGGAGAGGGGGGTGAGGCGGGCGGTGTGGGGCGGGGTGCGGAGGAGGACGGCGGCGGCGTATTCGCCGGCGGTGGCCTCGACCGGTATGCCGTCGACGAACACGGTGATGGTGGTGCTGGTGTAGCCGTCTATGCGTCGAAACATGGCGCGGGCCTCGGAGTCGGCTGGGCGGGGAATGGCATTCCGCGGCGGTGGTTTCGGGCGAATATGATTGCCGCAGCGCCCCCGCGAGACCAAGCGCGGGGCAACCCCCGCCCAAGCGGGGATTGCCGAAGTCGTATCAGGGTTCAAACGCCCCCGTGGCCGCTCAGTCGACGGCGGCGATGGCAGTGATTTCGACGCGCAGGTTCGGGTTGGCGAGGCGCGTCTCGACGGTGGCGCGGGTCGGCGGGTTCGCCGTGTCGAGCCATGCGTCGTAGGCTTTGTTCATTTCGGCGAAGTCGGCAATGTTGTTGAGATAGACATTGAGCGAGAGCAGCTTGGCCTTGCTCGAACCGCCCTTGGCGAGCAGGTCGTCGATCTTGGCCAGCACTTCCTTGGTCTGCACTTCGACCGAACCGGTGTCGGTGGTTGCGGTCATGCCGGCGATGTAGAGCGTGTTGTTGTGCTTGACGGCACCGGAAAGACGTTTGCCGGGATCGATACGCGTGATGGTCACTGCTGCTTCTCCTTGTTGAACATTTCGGGCAAGCGGGCTCTGGCCCGCTGGCTACATCGTTATGCCGCCGTCGACGATGAAGTTGGCGCCGGTGGCATAGTCGGATTCATCGCTCGCGAGATAGACGCAGATGTGCGCCATCTCGTCGGCCGTGGCCATGCGGCCGATCGGCTGGCGGGCGACGAAAGTCTTCCAGACCGTGTCGTGATCGCCAAGTTCCTTCGCCCGCTCGTGCAGCGAGGGCGAGTCGACGCTCCCCGGGCAGATGGCGTTGGCTCGGACATGGTCCTTCATGTAGTCGAAGGCGATCGACTTGGTGAAGCCGATGACCGCCGCCTTCGACGACATGTAGCTGATGCGGTTGGGGACGCCCTTGAGCGAGGAGGCGACCGAGGCGACGTTGATGATCGAGGCGCCGCCCTGCGCGATGAAGGCCGGCATGAAGGCCTTGGTGAGCACGAACATCGGCGTCACGTTGATATCGAAGGAGCGCTGCCAGTCGGCAACATCGGTGTTGAGCAGCATGCCCTGATGCACCCAGCCGGCGCCGTTATAGAGGACGTTGACGTCCTTGTGCCGGGCGGCCGCCGCTTCCAGCGCCTTGTGGTCGGTGACATCGAGCGCATAGGTCTCGTGCCCGGCCTTCGGGTAGAGCCGGTTGAGCTCTTCGCCCAAAGCCTTGATCCCCGCCGCATCGCGGTCGGTGGCGATGACGCGGGCGCCCTCGCGGGCAAAGGCCCGCGCCGTGCCGCCGCCGATGCCGGCCGCCGCTGCAGTCATGAATGCTGTCTTGCCGTCGAGCCGTCCCAAGTGTTCCTCCCCTTGCGGCCGGACATCACCCTTCCCCGGTGACCTTGACGTGAGCGGCCGCGTAGGGCGTTGCTTAGCCAGCAACATCCCGCCCGGCAAGGCCGGGAACCGGAGGAACGGTCTTGTCCGATACGAGTTGGCAGGTGCTGCTGCCCCGGCTGTTCGCCAGTGCCGGGATCGATGCGGGCGGCGAATTCGAGGTTTTGCCGCTGACCGGCGGGGTGTCGTCGGACATCGTGCGCATCCGCCTGAAGGATGGCCGCGAGTTCTGCGCCAAGCGGGCGCTGGGCCAGTTGAAGGTGGCCGAGGAGTGGAAAGCGCCGCTGGAGCGCAACCACTATGAAGTGGCCTGGCTGCAGCGCGCCGGAGCCATCGTCCCCGGTTCTGCGCCAAGAGTGTTTGCCGAGGACCGCGAGCACGGCGTGGCGCTGCTCGAGTATCTCCCGGCCGAAGATTTTGTGCTCTGGAAATCGGCGCTGCTTTCCGGGTGGGCCGATGCGGAGGTTGCGGTGGCCGTGGCGAATGTGCTCGGGCGCATCCATGCGGCGACGCTCAACGATGCGGACGTGGCGGCAGAATTTCCGACCGACCACCTGATCGATGCGCTGCGGTTCGACCCCTATCTGCGCTTCACTGCCGGACGCTACCCGGAACTGTCGCAGAACATCCTCGGCGTGCTCAGGACCACCGCGACGACAAAGCTTGCGCTGGTGCATGGCGATGTCAGCCCGAAAAACATTCTCGTCTCAAAACGGGACGGGCATCCCGTTTTGCTGGATGCCGAATGCGCCTGGTATGGCGACCCGGCCTTCGACGCCGCGTTCTGCCTCAACCACCTGGTGCTGAAGTCGGTGCACCTGCCGGCGCTGCGCGAAGAACTGCTCGATGAGGCGGTGGCATTTGCGCGGGAATGGCTGTCGCATTTCCCCGATGAACTGCGCGCCGGGCTCGACCAGCGGACAGCGGCGCTGCTGCCTTGCCTGATGCTGGCGCGCATCGACGGCAAGTCGCCGGTCGAGTATCTGGGCGAGCCGGATCGCCAGCGGGTGCGCGAGCTTGCCATGCCAATGATCGCCTCGCCGCCGCGCAGCATTGTCGACGTCATCGAAAGAGTGAGCCCATGAGCGCCATCGTCAAGACCGAAGCCCGGCAGGTGTGGGACTCGCGCGGGCGGCCGACCATCGAGGTGGAGGTGACGCTGGCGAGCGGCGCGCATGGCCGCGCCATTGCGCCGTCCGGCGCCTCGACCGGCCGCCGCGAAGCGCTCGACAAGCGCGACGGCGGCACGCGGCTCGGCGGCTATGGCGTCAACGAGGCCATTGCCGCGGTGGCCGAGGTGATTGCGCCGGGGCTGCATAACTTCGACGCCGCCGGGCAAGCGGCGGTGGATGACAAGCTGATCGCGCTCGACGGCACGCCGCAGAAGACCCGGCTCGGCGGCAACGCCATTGTCGCCACGTCTCTCGCCGTGGCCTGGGCGGCGGCGGCCGACCAGCATGTGCCGCTGTGGCGGCACCTCGCCGACCTCAGCGGCGTGACCCCGCGCATCCCGCTGCCGATGATCCAGATCTTTGGCGGCGGGCGGCACGCCGGCAACCGCATCGACGTTCAGGACTATCTCGTCATCGCGTCGTCGGCGCAAAACTTTGCCGAAGCCTGCGAGATGACGGCGGAAGTCTATTTCGCTGCGGCCAAGGACATGGCTGGTCGTGGAAAACTCAACGGCATTGCCGACGAGGGCGGCGTGTGGCCGGATTTTTCCGCCAACGAAGACGGGCTCGAACACCTCACCCGCGCCATCGAGACGGCGGGGCTGAAGCCGGGCACAGACATCGGCATTGCGCTCGATATTGCGGCGAGCTCGTTCTTTGCCGATGGCGCCTATGTGCTGGCGCTGGAAGGCAAGCGCCTCGGCACGGCGCAGATGATCGACATGCTGGAGGCTTGGGTGAAAGCCTACCCCATCGTGTCGCTGGAAGACCCCGTGGCCGAGGACGACGACGCGGGCTTTGCCGAGATCACCAGGCGGCTGGGTGGAAAAGTGCAGATCATCGGCGACGACTATTTTGCGACCAGCGCCGAACGCATTGCGCATGCCGCTGCGATCGGCGCGTGCAACGCTTCGCTGCTCAAGGTGAACCAGTGCGGCACGGTGACCGAACTGATCGCCGCGGCGAAGGCCACCCGCGACCTCGGCTGGAACGCCATCCAGTCGGGCCGTTCGGGCGAGAGCGAGGATGTGTCGCTGAGCCACCTTGCCATCGGGCTGCGCTCCGAGCAGATCAAGGTTGGCTCGATCACCCGTTCGGAGCGCACCGCGAAGTGGAACGAGGTGATCCGTATCGAAGCGCGCGAAAGCCTTGAATTCTGGCCTTTCCGCCTGCCCGGAAAAGCCTGACGCCAGAGTCGCTTGACTCTGGAACCGATTCCGATGTTCTGTATTTGTTCCACACAGAACAAATGCCGGAACGTTGGCCATGCGGCCCCACGACAGCACCACCATTGATCGCCTCCGGGCCCAGATCGCCGCGCTCGAAAAGCGCCCGGCGCTGGCCGAAGACGCGGTGTTTTCGGGCAAGGCGGACGACCTTCTGCCGGTGCCCGCCGGCATGCTGCACGAGGTGTTTACCGACGAGCACCGCAACAGCGGCGCGGCGCTCGGCTTTGCGCTGGGCGCGGCGAGGCCGCTGCTGAAGCCGGAGCGGCCGGCGATCCTCGTGATGCAGCTCAGCGCCGACGGGCGGGAAATGGGCGTGCCTTATGGGCCGGGGCTGAAATCCTTCGGCATCGACCCCGGGGCCGTCATCCTCACCCGCGCCGAAACGGTCACCGAATTTCTCTGGGCCATCGAGGAGGCTGTGGCCACCACCGCGGTTGCCGCGGTGATTGCCGACATTGCCAGCCACCAGCACGACATCGACTTCACCGTGTCGCGCCGGCTGGTGCTGCGCGCCGCCGCCACCGGCACCTCGGTGTTCCTCACCCGCTATGGCACCGGCCGCGAGGCGAGCGCCGCAAAATATCGCTGGAAGGTGCTGCCCACCCCGAGCGGCTCGCCCCCCTTCGATGCGCGCGCGCCCGGCCCTCCACGGTTCGCAGTGACACTCGAAAAGGGACGGATCGCAGGCTTCTCCGCCGATTGGAGCCTGCTGATGGACTGGACGGCAGATGGCTTCGCATTGGTTGAACACAGCAGAGAGGACAGCCAGCCTGCTCACAGAGCAGCGCCGCTATCTGGTGCTGATTCTGCCGCGCTGGGCGACCGACTGCCTCTCGCGGGCTGACCCCGCGCTCGCGGCGCGCAAGCACCCCTTCGTCTTGTGGGAAAAGCAGAAGGGGGCGATGCGGCTGGCCGAAGTGGACCTGCATGCCGCAAGCCTTGGGCTTTTCGCGCAGCAGAACCTGTCGGACGCGCGGGCGCTGGTGCCTGAGCTTGAAGCGCGCGAGATCGACCGCGCCTATCTCGAACAGGTGTTTGCCGATTTTGCCGACTGGCATTCCAATGCCTCGCCCATCGTTTCGGTGCTGATGCATCGTTCGGCCTATGGCGATCTCTGTCTCGACATTACCGGCGTCGCGCATCTCTTCGGGGGCGAAGCGGCGATGCTGGAAAAGCTCACCGGGCGGCTGCGCGCGCTCGGCTACACCGTCAACGGCGCCATTGCCGGCAGCATCGGCGCGGCCTGGGCGCTGGCCCGTTATGCGCCGGGCAGCATTGTCGAGGGCGAGCCGGACGAGGCGCTGGCGCCACTGCCGGTGGCGGGGCTCAGGCTCGATGCCGACCAGGTGAGCGGTCTTGAGCAGATGGGGCTCAAGACCATCGGCGCGCTGTACGGGCGCGACCGGCGGGCGCTCGGCGCGCGTTTCGGCAAGCTGCTGGTGATGCGGCTCGACGAGGCGCTGGGCCAGCTCGAGGAGCGGCTGGTGCCGCGCCTGCCCGAAATCGAGCGGCATGCCGAGCGGCGCTTTGCCGAACCGATCGGGCTGATCGACGACGTGCTGATGACGGCGAACGACCTCGCGGTGCGGCTGGCGCAGCAGCTTGAAGGCGAGGCGCTCGGGGCGCAGGCGTTTCACCTGTTTCTCTATCGCGTCGACCACAAGGTGATGAGTCTCTCGGTCAACGCGGCGCGGGCGACGCGCGATGCGGGCCATATCGGGCGGCTGTTCGCCAACCGGGTCGAGCGGCTGGTCGGCGAGTATGATCCCGGCTTCGGCATCGACATGATCCGGCTCGCCGCATCGAGCCTGTCGCCGCTGGCCTCGACGCAGGTGGGGGCGTTCGATGCGCATGACGGCAACGGCGATCTCGACCGGCTTTATGACCGCGTGGCGAGCCGGCTGGGGCCGCTGTCGGTGCTGCGCAGCCGGTTCGTCAATTCGCACATTCCGGAACGGGCGGTGAAACTCGAGCCGGTGATCGCGCGGATGCCGGACGATCCGCACGCGCATGCGCCGGTGAGCGCGCCGCGGCCGATCCGGCTGCTGCCCGCGCCCGAGCCGATCGAGGTGTCGGCGGAAGTGCCGGACGGGCCGCCTGCCGGCATGACCTGGCGGCGGGTCACCTATCGCTTCGACAAGGCCTCGGGGCCCGAGCGGATCGCGGTCGAGTGGTGGACGCCGGCCGAGGGCGAGCTGACGCGCGACTACTATGTCGCCGAGGATCGCGACGGCCGCCGCTACTGGATCTTTCGCTCGGGGCTTTATGGCGAGGCGGCGCATCCGCGCTGGTACCTGCACGGGTTCTTCGCATGAGCGATGTGCTGGCCTTTGCGCCGCGGGCGCGGCTGCCTGCCCGGCCCGCCGCGCCGCCGGCTTATGTCGAGCTGGTGGCGACCTCGAACTTTTCGTTTTTGCGCGGCGGCTCGCACCCCGAGGAACTGGTGGTGGGGGCGGCCGTCGCCGGGCTCGGGGGGCTGGGGCTTTGCGATCGCAACAGCTTTGCCGGCGTGGTGCGCGCCTATGTGGCGCTGCGCGACATGGAGCGGCGGCCAGAGGGGTTCCGCTATCTCGTCGGCACGCGGCTCTGCTTTGCCGACGGCACGCCGGACATCGTCGCCTACCCCACCGACCGCGCCGCCTATGGGCGGCTGTGCAAGCTGCTCTCGGTGGGCAATGCGCGCGGCGAAAAGGGCAGCGCGAAGCTGGGTTTCGCCGACCTCCTCGATGCCGAGCCGCCGGTCGCGCCGCGTCTCGCCGGCACCGACGAGCGCGTGGCGGGGACGGCCGAGGGGCCGGCGATCCCCTATTGCGAGGGGCAGCTGTTCATCGTGATGGCCGACGAGGCCGCGTGGGAGAAGAGCGAAGAGGTGCTGCGGGCGCTGGCGGCGCGGGCGCCGGGGCGGGTCTGGCTGGCCGGGTATTGCAGCTATCGCGGCAGCGACCGGGCGCGGCTCAACCGGCTGGCGGACCTCGCGCGGCGCTGCGGCGTGCCGATGATCGCGACCAATGACGTGCTCTATCATACGCCCGAGCGGCGGATGCTGCAGGACACCATCACCTCCATCCGCGAGCATTTTACCCTCGCCGAAGCGGGGCGGCGGCTGGAGCAGAATGCGGAGCGGCACATCAAGCCGCCGGCCGAAATGGCGCGGCTGTTCCGCGAGCATCCGGGGGCGCTGGCGGAGATTCCGCGCTTTGTTTCGCGCATCGGCTTTACGCTCGATGACCTGCGCTACAACTATCCCGAGGAAACCACCGGCACCGGCGAGACGGCGCAGGCGACGCTCGAACGGCTGACCTGGGCGGGGGCGGACCGGCGCTATCCCGTCGGCGTGCCGGAGGCAGTGAAACGGGCGCTGTGGTCGGAGCTGTCGCTCATCGCCTACAAGCGATACGCGGCCTATTTCCTCACCGTGCACGACATCGTGCAGTATGCGCGGCACAAGCTCAGAATCCTCTGCCAGGGGCGCGGATCGGCGGCCAATTCGGCGGTGTGCTTCTGCCTCGAAGTCACCGAGGTGGACCCAGCGAAGGCGAAGCTGGTGTTCGGCCGCTTTCTCTCCACCGAGCGCGACGAGCCGCCCGATATCGATGTCGATTTCGAGCATGAGCGGCGCGAGGAGGTGATGCAGTACATCTACGGCAAATACGGCGGCAACCACACGGGGCTGACCGCCAATGTCATCACCTATCGCACCAAAAGTTCGATCCGCGAAGTGTGCAAGGTGTTCGGCATTTCGACCGATGTGGTGGATGCGCTGAACCAGCTGCACTGGGGCTGGGGCAGCGATGTGGCCGACAAGGACATCCGCGGCATCGGCCTCGATCCGGACGAGCCGGTGCTGAAGCTGGCGCTGCGTTGTGCAGGCGAGCTGCGCGGCTTTCCGCGCCATCTCAGCCAGCATGTGGGCGGCTTCGTCATCACCCGCGACAAGCTCGATCACCTGACCCCGATCGGCAAGACGGCGATGGACAGCCGCACCATCATCGAATGGAACAAGGACGACATCGATGCGCTCGGCATCCTCAAGGTGGATATCCTGGCGCTGGGGATGCTGACCTGCCTGAGGCGCGCGTACGAGCTGCTGCATGTGCATTACGGCAAGGACTTTGCGCTGACCCAGTTGCTCGAGGAGGAGGCGGAGTATCCCGAGCGGGCGGCGCCGGTTTATCGGATGACGCACCGGGCCGACACGCTGGGCGTGTTCCAGATCGAGAGCCGCGCGCAGATGTCGATGCTGCCGCGGCTGAAGCCAAAGGTGTTCTACGACCTCGTCATCGAGGTGGCGATCGTCAGGCCCGGGCCGATCCAGGGCGGCATGGTGCACCCGTATCTCAAGCGCCGGCAGGAGCTGGGACAGGGCACCAGCAAGATCGAGTATCATTCCGAGAAGCTGAAGGCGGTGCTCGAACGCACGCTGGGGATTCCGCTGTTTCAGGAACAGGCGATGCAGATGGCGGTGGAGGGCGCGGGCTTTCCACCCGGCAAGGCCGACAAGCTGCGGCGCGCCATGGCCACCTGGAAGCAGAACGGCAAGATCCACGAATTCGAGCGCGATTTCATCGAGGGCATGCTGAAGAACGGCTATCCCGAGGAGTTCGCGAAACGCTGCTTCAAGCAGATCGAAGGCTTTGGCGAATACGGTTTTCCCGAGAGCCACGCGGCTTCGTTTGCGCTGCTCGTCTATGCCTCGTGCTGGCTCAAGTGCCACTACCCCGACGTGTTCGCCTGCGCCCTGCTCAACAGCCAGCCGATGGGCTTTTATGCCCCGGCGCAGATCGTGCGCGATGCGATCGAGCACGGCGTCGAGGTGCACAATGTCGACATCAACCACTCCGATTTCTGGCACCAGCTTGAACAGGGAACGCCGGCGCGCGACCGGCTGCACCCCCGCCATGCCGAAATGCACGGGGACATCTGGTCGGACCGGGCGATCCGGCTGGGGCTGTCGCAGGTCGTGGGGCTGAAGGAGGACCACGCCAACCTGATCGTGGCGCGGCGCGGCGACGGCTACCGCTCGGTGCGCGAGCTGTGGCTGCGCACCGGCGTGCCGGTGACGACGCTGCAGAAGCTGGCGGAGGCCGACGCCTTCGGCTCGCTCGGGCTCAACCGCCGCGATGCCCTGTGGGCCGTGCGCGGCCTTGTCGGCACCGATGGGGCCGAACAGCTGCCGCTGTTCAAGGCCTCGGGCCTGCCAACGCATCGCGAGGAGGCCGACCCCGGCCTGCCCGACATGCCGCCCGGCGAGTCGGTGGTGCACGACTACCGGACGCTGACCCTGTCGCTGAAGGCGCACCCGGTGAGCTTTGTGCGCCCGCTGCTCGAACGGCGGCGGGTCCGCACGGCGCACGCGCTCAGCGAGGCGCGGGATGGCGAAATGGTCGAGGTGGCCGGGCTGGTGCTGGTGCGCCAGCGGCCGGGCACGGCGAGCGGGGTGATCTTTGCAACGCTCGAGGACGAGACCGGCATCGCCAATATCGTCATCTTCAACAAGGTGTTCGATGCCAACCGGCGGGTGGTGCTCGGCTCGCGCATGCTGGCGGTACGCGGGCAGTTGCAGCGCGAGGGGCTGGTGATCCATGTCGTGGCGCGCAGCTTCACCGACCTCACCCCGCAGCTTATCGAAATTGCCCACGGGCACGATTTCGGCGATCGCGCGTTGATACCGGCCGATGAGGGCCGGCGCGGCTCGACCCCCGATCCACGTGGAGACAGTGACCGGCAACGCCGGGAGGCGACGGAACGGATGGCGCGCGCCGCGCTTCCCGTCGGACGCAATTTTCATTGATCGCGGCTTCGTGCCATTGAGGGCCGCCGCAAGGCTCACTATCTGTTTGTGCGCCCAGAGGACCAACCATGTTCGAAGCCCTGA
>DAORUH010000059.1:0-16782 GCA_035433065.1 Devosia sp.
AAGCACTCCGGTCTTGCGGGCCGGTGGCTGCTGGGGGAGGATCAGCCCACGTCTTTTCGCCTCCGTCCGAAAGCCCGCCCACGATGCCCGTCGTTCTTCGCGCCGCTGCCTTTGCCGATCTCAGCCGGACCGCGAGCGTCCCCGCCTATGATCCGAAGTCCATCACCGCGGGCATACTGCACTTCGGCGTCGGCAACTTTCATCGCGCCCATCAGGCCGTCTATCTCGATGACCTGTTCAACCGCGGCCTCGATCACGACTGGGGCATTGTTGGCGCGGGCGTGCGCGACGCCGACGCGGCGATGCGCGACAAGCTCATGGGGCAGTACCTCCTCACCACCGTGGTCGAGCAGGAGGCGGCGCAATCCAGCGCCCGCGTCACCGCCTCGCTGGTCGAGTTCCTCAAACCCGGCGACACGCACGCGATCATCAACAGGCTTGCCGATCCGGCCATCCGCATCGTCTCGCTGACCGTCACCGAGGGCGGCTATTACATCGATCCGGCCAGCCAGCGGTTCGATCCGAAGCATCCCGACATCGTCCACGACGCCGCGCATTTCGATACGCCGAAAACCGTGTTCGGCCTGATCCTCGCCGGCCTCAAGCGCCGCCGCGATATCGGCATCGCCCCGTTCACGGTGATGAGTTGCGACAACATTCCGGGCAACGGCCACGTCGCGCACAATGCCGTCGTAGGGTTGGCGCGGCTGATCTATCCCGAGCTGGCGGCATGGGTCGAAGCCAACGTCGCCTTCCCCTCCAGCATGGTCGATCGCATCACCCCCGCCACCACCGATCGCGAGCGCAGCCTGCTCGCCGCCGATTTCGGCATCACCGACGCCTGGCCGGTGTTCTGCGAGCGCTTCCGCCAGTGGGTGCTCGAAGACAATTTCCCCGCCGGCCGCCCGGCGCTCGAACAGGTCGGCGTTCAGTTCGTGCCCGACGTCGCGCCCTATGAGCTGATGAAGATCCGCATCCTCAACGGCGGCCATGCGACCATCGCCTATCCTGCCGCGCTGATGGACATCCACTTCGTCCACGAGGCGATGGAAAACGACCTCATCCGCGGCTTCCTTGCCAAACTCGAGCGCGAGGAGATCATCCCGGTCGTGCCGCCCGTTCCCGATACCGATCTCGGCGATTACTACCGGCTGATCGAAACCCGCTTCGCCAACCCCAGGATCGCCGACACCATCACCCGACTCTGCCACGACGGTTCCAACCGGCAACCCAAGTTCATTCTTCCCTCGGTCCGCGACCGACTTTCCTTGGGCCAGGACGTTCCCGGCCTTGCCCTCGTCGGTGCCTTGTGGGCCCGCTATTGCTACGGCGTGACCGACAGCGGCCAGCCCATCGCCCCCAACGATCCAGACTGGCCCCGCCTCAGTCTGGAGGCGGCGCGCGCCAAAGATGATCCGCACCACTGGCTTGAAATGACTGACATTTTCGGCGAAATCGCCACCCACAAAAAATACGAAAATTCCTTTACCCGCGCCCTGAACTCCCTCCACGCCCACGGCACACGCGAAACCCTCACCCGCTATCTCGCCGGCACCCTCTAGCCCGCGCTTGCCCCCCGCCGCCGCAGCGCCTAAAAGCTGAGCATCCAAGTCAACTCTCGGGCCAGGCCCGGCGATCAGCATGACCATTGCGGCCACCATCATAGCGACCCAGATGCCGCCCGCGCCGCTCGTCCGGCACCGCCGGCAGGCCGCGCACCCGGCACTCGTCGCCGCCGCCCTGCTGGTCGCCGCCGTCGCCCTGATCCCCGCCGGCTTCGTCATCTGGGTCCTCATCCAGTCCGGCTGGGACACCGCGTCCGCGATGATCTTCCGCCCGCGCGTCGGCGAAATCTTCCTCGCCACCGTGTTGTTGCAGGCCCTCGCCGTCCCGCTGTCCGTGCTGCTCGCCGTCGTCCTCGCCTGGCTCACCGAGCGTTCCGACCTGCCGTTCCGCGGCCTCTGGCGCTGGCTCGCCGTTGCCCCGCTCGCCATCCCGGCCTTCGTCATGGCCTACGCCTGGGACAGCACCCTCCCCATGCTGCGCGGGCTCTGGCCGGCCGTCGGCATCTCGGTTCTCGCTTATTTTCCATTGGTTTACCTGCCGGTCATCGCCCAGCTCCGCCGCCTCGATCCGGCGGCCGAAGACGTCGCGGCAACCCTCGGGCATTCCCCGGCCCGGGTGTTCGTCACCGTGGTCCTGCCGCAACTGCGCCTCGCCATCCTCGGCGGCGGCCTGCTCATCGCCATGCATCTGCTTGCCGAATATGGGCTTTTCGTCCTCATCCGCTACGACACGCTGACCGTCGCGATCGTCAATCAGTTCCAGGCCGTCTATGACGGCCCCGCCGCCAATCTCATGGGCATCGTCCTCGTCGCCTGCGCCGCCGGGCTCCTCGCGCTCGAAGCCTGGCTCCGCGGCGACCGCCGCTATGCCCGCGTCGGCTCCGGCGCCGCCCGCGTTGCTCCGCTGGCGCGGCTCGGCAAGTCCGCCCCCCTCTGGATGGTGCTGCCGATCCTCGTCAGCCTGCTCGCCGTCGGCCTGCCGCTCGCAACGCTCACCCGCTGGCTCTGGATCGGCGGCACCGCGGCGTTGCACCTCGACCAACTGCTGCCGGCGCTGGGTCAATCGGCCTTCTACGCCGTCCTCGGCGCCCTGTTCGTGACCCTCGCCGCCCTCCCGATCGCCTGGCTGTCAGCCCGCGCCCCCGGGCCCCTGCAGCGGGCGCTTGAGAATGTGCACCTCCACGTCGGCGCTCTGCCCGGGGTGATCGTCGCGCTGGCGCTGGTCGCCATCAGCATCCGCGTGGCCCTGCCGCTCTACCAGACGGTCGCGACCATGTTGATCGCCTACGTCCTGCTGTTCCTGCCCCGCGCCGTCGTGTCGATCCGCGCCAGCATCGCGCAGGTGCCGCTCGAACTGCAGCAGGCGGCAACCGCGCTCGGCCGCTCGCCCTTCCGCGCCGCCCTCGGCACCACGCTGCGCCTCGCCTTCCCGGGCATTGCTGCGGGCATGTCGCTCGTTGCCATGGGCATCGTCACCGAACTCACCGCAACCCTGATGCTCTCGCCAATCGGCACCGAGACGCTCGCGACACAGTTCTGGTCGCGCACCGGCGAGTTCGACCACATGGGCGCCGCACCCTTCGCCATCGCGATGGTCGTGCTGTCGATCCCGCTCTGCATCATCCTTCACCGCCAGGCGACCCACACGCGATGAGCGTTCTTTCCATCCGCGGCCTCGCCAAGCGTTACGGCGCCACGCAAGCCCTTGCCGATTTCGACCTCGATGTGGCTGGCGGCTCGCGTGTCGCCATCGTCGGCCCCTCCGGCTCGGGCAAAACCACGCTGCTGCGGCTCATCGCCGGCTTCGAAAGCCCCGATGCGGGCGAGATCAAGCTCGACGGCCAGACCCTCGCTACCGCCGAGGCAGGCGTGCCCGCGCATCGCCGCAATGTCGGCCTCGTGATGCAGGAAGGCGCGCTGTTTCCGCACCTCAGCATTCTGGACAACATCCGCTTCGGCATCACCGATCGCGCCGACGGCGAGGCCGAGGCGCTGAAGCTCATGGACCTCGTCGAGCTTGATCGCGCCATGGCGAACCGCTCGCCGCACCAGCTTTCCGGCGGCCAGCAGCAGCGCGTGGCGCTGGCCCGTGCGCTCGCCCGCAAGCCGCGCCTCATGCTGCTCGATGAACCATTCTCGGCGCTCGACACCGAGCTGCGCGAACAGCTTCGCCGCGCCACCGCCGACATCCTGTCCCGCGCCAATGTCGCGACCATCCTCGTCACGCACGACCGCGACGAGGCGATGGGCTTTGCCGATCAGTTGGTCGTGCTGCGCAATGGCCGGCTGGCGCAGGCCGGCGTGCCACGCGCGCTCTACCTCGCCCCCGCCGATGAGGGCGTCGCGTCCTTCCTCGGCGCTGCCATCGTGCTCGACGCCGAGGTCAGCGATGGGCACGCCGCAACGATGCTCGGAAACCTGCCGCTTGCTGCCGCGCACCAAGCGCCGGGCCGGGCCCGCGTCCTCGTGCGGCCCGAACAGCTGCAGCTGGCGCATGCGGGTGAGGGCGGTGCATGGAGGCTCGTCTCGGCGCTCTGCGTCGGCCCGACGGCGCATGTGACTGTCGCGGGGCCTGCGGAAACCACCATCAGCTTCGACACCACGACCGTCGGTCTGCCCGAGCCCGGCCGGCCGGTCGTCCTCTCCGTGTCAGGCCCGGCGCACCGCTTCGCCTGAGACCGTGCTCAGCGGAAGGCCGGGATGACGTGGCGGCCGTAGTTGGCGATGATTTCTTCCTCGTCGCCGCTGTCGAGGTAGATGTTGAACTGCGTCACGCCCGCTGCTTCCAGCTCGTGCAGCTTCCTCACATGATCCTCGGGCTCGCCGAGCACGCAGAAACTCTCGACCACGTCATCAGTGATGAAGTCGAGGAACGGGTTATCCGCCTGGCCGTGCTTTGAGTAGTCGTAGCCACGGCGCTTCTCGATATAGCTCGTGAGGCTCTTCGGCACCTGGCCCGATTCCGTGCCGTACTTCTCGACAATATCGGCAACGTGGTTGCCAACCATCGCGGGGAACCACTTCACGTGCTCGATGGCGCGCTTCCTGTCGCCAAAATAGGCGGGAGCCGCCGCCATTGAGCGGTAGTTCGACATGTCGCGCCCCGCCGTCTTGCCGGCATCGATGCATTGGTCGGTGAACCATTTGCAGAGACCCGGATCGGCGATCTGCAGCACCACGCCGTCGGCGCTTTCGCCTGCCGTCTTCAGCGCCAGCGGGCCATAGGCAGCGATCCAGCTCGGCAACTCGTGCCCAACCGCCCACGGGAATTTCACCGAGGCGGGGATTTCGCCATAGGTCACCTCTTCGCCGCGCACCATCGCCTTGGTTTTGGCGATGAACTCGGCGACGCGGGCGAGCGTCGCGGGCTTCTTTCCCATCACTCGCATCGAGGAGTCGCCGCGGCCAACCGCGAGGTCAAATCGCCCGCCGCTCTGCTTCGACAGCGAGCCGAACATCGAAGCGGCGACCGACCAGTCACGGACGTCGGGATTGGTGACGAGCGGGCCGAAGCGCATGGTCTTGGTATTTTCCATGCACATGGCGATGGCGGCGTAGCAATCGCGCCAAAGGATGTGGGAATCGTAGAACCAGCAATAGCTGAAGCCGGCATATTCGGCGGCGCGTACCAGATAGCGGGCCCGGTCCGCCTCAACGAAGCCCTTGAAGGTGATCCCGAATTCCATCTTCGCTGCGTCCCCACCCTGAATTTTGACCAGACGATCAAATTCTGACCGGCAAGCGGCCGTTGTCAACCGGATTTCGCTAACCGCCGCCCCGATTGCGCCCGGTCATAGATGACGACAGGCACCTCGCTGCCGGGCGCGGTGAGGATCGTCGCGTGCACGCCGTAGACGTCGAGCAGCAGTTTTTCGGTGAGCACCTCCGCCGGCGGACCTTCGGCCACTACGCGCCCCACCTTCATTACGACGAGGTGGTCAGCGTAGCGCGCCGCGAGGTTGAGATCGTGCATGGCCAGCAGCACGGTGCAGCCTGCACGCGCTCGGTCCTGCAGCAGGTCGAGCGCCAGCAACTGTGCCTCGATGTCGAGATGGCTCGTCGGCTCATCGAGCAGCAGCAGTTGCGGTTCCTGTGCCAGTGCGCGCGCCATCTGCACCCGCTGTTGCTCGCCACCGGACAGCGTGTGGTAGAGCCGGTTCGCGAAGTTCATGAGGTTCAGCGCCTCAAGTGCGCCTGCGACAATCGTCTCATCATCCGCCGGAAGCGTCGTCCTCCACGTGGATTGAAACGGGATGCGCCCCAGCGCTACGACATCGCGTACGGTCAAGCGCTCCGGCGTCCCGGCGTCCTGCTCGACATAGGCGCAAAGCTTTGCGCGCTCGGCAAAGGGCAGGGCGGCAAAATCGCGGCCGTCGAACTCAACCGTTCCGGCCGTCAGGCGGCGAAGGCCGAGCAGCGCCGCCAGCAGCGTCGTCTTGCCCGCGCCGTTGGGTCCGATCAGCGCCGTCACCTGTCCGGCACGAGTAGTAAACGCAGCATCCGAGACCAGCGCGCGGTCACCCACCCGCACCTCGACGCCGCGGACGATCAGGCCGCTCATGTGATCCTCCGGTAGCGTAGGAGGATGAGCAGGAATGCCGGGGCGCCGACCAGCGCGGTGACGATGCCGACCGGCAGTTCACGCGGGTCGAACAGGCTGCGCGCGACCGTGTCGCTCCACAGCATGAAGATGGCGCCGACCAGCATTGAAGCGGGCAGCAGAACCCGGTGCCGCGAGCCCACCGCCAGGCGCACCGCATGCGGCACAACGAGGCCGACAAAGCCGATGGCGCCGCCGACCGCCACCATGACGCCGGTAAGCAGCGCGGTTGCCGCCAGCAACGTCCAGCGCAGCCGCGCCACGTCGATGCCGAGGCTCGCCGCCGATGCCTCGCCGAAGGCAAAGGCATCAAGCCCGCGGCCCGACAACAGGATCACCGGCGCGCAGACGATGAGTGCCACCACGACGAGAGCCGCGTCGCTCCACACCGTGCCGCTCAGCGATCCCAGCAGCCAGTTGAGGATCTCGCGATAGGAGTCGCCCGTCGCCGACCAGAAGATCAGCAGCGACGTCGCCGCCGAGGCGAGCGCCGCGATGCAGATGCCGGCGAGGATGGCTCGCGACGGCGTCGCGCCACCCAGCAGCGCCGCGACCAGCAGCGCCAGCGCCAGCGCCCCGAGGCTGCCGAGGAACGCGCCCAACGGCATCAGCAGCGCCGCGCCCATGAGGAGGAAGATCACCGCCCCCAGCGCTGCACCGGATGAAAGGCCAAGCAGGTATGGATCGGCCAGCGGGTTGCGCGTCATCACCTGCATCACCGTGCCCGCGAGCGCGAGGCCCGCGCCCACCCCGAGCGCCGCCACAACGCGCGGCAGGCGCAGCTCCCACACAATCGCATCGCGCAGCGGCGAAAGCGGCGGGTCGGCGCGCAACCCGAGGTGATGAAAGATCGTGCCCCACGCATCGCCTGCGGAAATCCCGGCGGGGCCGAGGGTGACAGCAATGGTCACACTCGCCAGCAGCAGCGCCCACAGCGCAAGGTAGGCGATGGTGCGGGCGGGCCAGCTCATGGCGCCGTGTCGAACGACAGCGCCTTCAGTTGCCTCGCCATGTCGACGACGGCGGGCACGTTGCGCACCCCCGCTTCCGACGCGGGGAAGGGGATGACGAGGTAGCGCGTATGGATCACCGCATCGAGCCGGCTGGTGACGGGGTTTTCCGCCAGCAGCTTCTTCTTCTGCGCCGCCGAATTCCACGCGGAATCGACCAGCACAAACACGTCCGGATTGGCGTCGGCCACGGCTTCCCAGTTCGCCGAAATCCAGCCGTCATCGACGCTGCCGAAGACGTTGGCGAGGCCCAGCGCGTCCATGATCATCGCCGGGGCATTGTTGCCCGCGCCGACATAGGGCGCCTTGGTACCCGAGGAGTACCATACGGCGGTAAGCCCTCGCGCGTCGGGCACAACCGCCCCAAGCGCGGCACTCTGTGCGGCCACCAGTGCCGCCGCCTCGTTCTCGACATCGAAGATCGCGCCAATCTCGGCAATCTCCCCGAACACGCCGTCAAAACTCAGCTTCGGCGGCTTCACCGTCCGGCAGGCGGCGGGCGCGACGTAGGACGCGATGCCGAGCCGCGAAAGCATCGGGCGTTCACCGACCGCGTCGCCGGCAAAGTTGCTTTCCCAGCCGCCATAGATGAAATCGGGTTCAGTGCCGAGCACCACCTCGGATGACGGTACCTTGTCCGCCAGCACCTTGAGATCGCGCCCGGCCGCGGCAAGAGTGTCGGGCAGCGGCCCGTCCTGGAAACCGATGCCGACAATGCGGTCCGCCAGCCCGAGCGACAGCAGCATCTCGGTGGCCGTCGACTTGATGGCCACGACCCGTGCAGGCGACTTCGGCACCGTGATGTCCATGCCGCAATTGTTGAGCGTCAGCGGATACGTCGTGGCGGCCTCCGCGGGCACAGCCGCCAGCGCGGCAAGGCAGATGCCGAGAATGATTGCTGCGCGCACCGGTCAGCCCTCCTGCTTGCCGGCCGGCGCCGGGGTCCGGTTGTCCTTCATCTCCGCCATCGCCGCCTCGTAGCCGAGCCGGTAGGCCTCGGCCGAGCCGAAGCGGAACATGTCCTCCTCGAGCGAACGGACCAGCGAGCGCGCCCCCGGCGCGTCGATGCCCGTCACCAGCCGCCCGAGGCCGCGCACCACTGCGACGGGCAGGCCGCTTGCCTTGCCCTTCACGAGGTCGGCCGCGCCCGCAATCTCGTCGGCCAGCACGGCGATCGTGGCGTGGAGCGCTCGGCCGTTGGCATCGGTGCCGCCGCGCATGTCCTCGGTCAGTTGCACGCCCGCCGCGCCGATGGCGACATCGGTCTGCCCGACGCGCCAGGGGCGGCCGAGCGTGTCGGTGACGATGACGCCGAGGTCAAAGCCCAGCTGATCGCGGAGCGCCGCGCAGAGGCCGCGCGCCGAGCGATCGGGGTCCTCCGGCAGGCGCAGCGCAAAGCCGTCGGGCACATTCGACATGTCGATGCCGGCAGCGGCCATGATAAGCCCCTGCCGCGTCTCGACGATGCGGGTCGTGCCGGCCGGCGTCACACGCTCGGCCACCACGCGCACCGTGTCGTCACTGATGGCCTTCTCGCGGTCGGTCGCCCGCACCAGCATGCCCTCGGCCTTGGCGACGATCTTGCTGGCGATGACAAGAATGTCGCCGGCCGCCAGCGCCAGTGCCGGGTCGCCCGCCGCGATGGCGTCGCCGATGATGGTCACAAGGTCATCGCCCGGGCGGATTTCGGGGATGCCCGGAACAGCCCAGATGCTGAAGCCTCCGTCGCTCACGGCTTGCCCGCGAGCCCGCGCAGGCGCGGCAGGATCTGTTCGGCGTAGAGCTTCAGGAACCGGCTCTGGTCCGTGCCCGGCGCGTGGAAAACGAGGTGGTCGAAACCGTAGTCGATGTAGGTCTTGATCGCCGCGACATGCTCGTCCGGGTCGCTCGATACGATCCAGCGCTTCGCCACCCGTTTGATCGGCAGCGCCTCCGCCAGCCGCTCCATCTCGGCCGGGTCCTGCACCGAGTGCTTTTCCTCTGCCGAGAGCGATAGCGCCGCCCAGTTGCGGGTGTCGTTGAGGGCGCGTTCGGGGTCAGGATCGAATGACACTTTTACCTCGATCATGCGCTCGAACGGCTTGTCCTTGCGCTCCGACTCTCCGCGCCCCAGAGCCACGTTCGGCAGTAGCTCATCGACATAGAGTTCCGCGCCCTTGCCCGAGGTGCAGATGAAGCCTTCGCCCGCCCGCCCCGCATACTTCGCGTTGAGCGGCCCGGCCGCGGCAACGTAGATCGGCACCGGTTCGGCCGGCTTGTCGTAGATCGTCGCGTTGATCGTCTTGTAGTAGTCGCCGGTAAAACTGACGCGGTCCTCGGTCCACAGCAGCCGGATGAGCTTGATCGCCTCACGCAGCCGCGCCGAGCGCTCCTTCAGTTCCGGCCACTCGATGCCCGTCGGCGGCACTTCGTTCAGCGACTCGCCGGTGCCGACGCCAAGGATCACCCGCCCCGGAAACATCGCGCCCAGCGTGCCAAAGGCATGCGCGACGACGGAGGGATGAAGCCGGAAGGTCGGGGTAAGGACCGAAGTTCCCAGCACCACCCGCTCGGTGCGGGCGAGCACCGCGGCCATCCAGGCCGGCGCAAAGGGCGCATGGCCATCGGTGTGCTTCCACGGCTGGAAATGATCGCTGACGAAGACCGAGTCGAACCCGGCCTCCTCCGCCTCGACGGCGAAGTTCAGGAGCGCACTGGGCGCAAACTGCTCAGCCGATGCCTTGTAGCCAAAGCGCATGCCCGGGCTCCGCCATTGCCATATTTGATCATTTGGTCAAAATATTGCGGCAGTCAATGGGAAGTTGATTGCAGTTGGCGGAGCCCCTGTCGCCATAACGGCGTCAGGGCAGGTTGCGAATTTGCCGGGCGGCCGTCCGGAGAATCTCGAAGGCGCGGAAGCGCTCGTCATTGATCGCCGCGATTTCGCCGCCCGACGGATTGAACAGCGTGCAGTTGCCAGACATCGCCGCCATCGCCTCGTGCAGCTCGGCGTGACCGGCAGCGACGGTGCCGAGCATCGCTGCACCCAGCAGCACCGGCTCCGGCCGCTCCGGCACGGCGACGGGCACGTTGGTCGCGTCCGCCAGCATCTGGCAGACGAGCGGGCTGCGGGCCGCCCCACCGCTCGCGACAATGGTCGAGATCGCGATCCCGTCCGCCTTGAACCGCTCGAGCAATTGTCTCAGGCCATAGCCGATGCCGGTGAGGCCAGCGATGTAAAGGGCCACGAGGCTCGCGTGGTCGCGCTCGAGGCCGATGCCCGCAATCACCGCCCGCGCATCGGGGTCGGCAAAGGGCGAGCGGTTGCCGAGGAATTCGGGAACCACATGCACCCCGTCCGCCAGCCGCATCGTTTCGGACAACGCACCGCCGCTCCGCGTTGCCTCGCGGTCGAGCCACTCGACGACCGAGATGTTCTCGGCCTTGGCGAGCACCGCAACTTCGGCCGCCGCAGGATGCAGGGTGACGAGATGGTCGAGCGCCGCACCGGCTGCCGATTGGCCGCCTTCGTTGAGCCACAGGCCGGGGATCATCGCCGAGTAGTACGGGCCCCAGACGCCGGGCACGAACACCGGTTCCCTGGCCGAGGCCATCGAGCAGGCCGAGGTGCCGAAGATGTAAGCGAGCCGCGTCTCGAGGTTCGGGGTGTTGTTGCCGATCGCGGCGCCGAGCGTGCCGACGCCACCGGCATGCGCGTCGATCAGCGATGCGCCGACGGCGGTCCCCGGCTTGAGGCCCAGATCGGTCGCCGCCTCTGCGGTCAGTCCATTGCCAAGCGGCGTACCGGGCATCACCACCTCGGTGCCGATGCGGCCAAAGCCCTCATCGGCCAGTTCGCCGAGGCCGATAGCCTTGAAGTATTGCGCATCCCAGCGCTGCTCGTGCGCGAGATAGGTCCACTTGCACGTCACCGTGCACATCGAGCGCGCCAGCGAACCGGAGGCTCGCCACGTGAGGTAGTCGGCAAGGTCGAAGAAGTGCGCGGCGGCTGCGAACGATTGCGGCAGGTTGCGCTTCAGCCACAGCAGCTTTGGCGTCTCCATCTCGGGCGAGATGACGCCGCCGACATAGCGCAGCACGTCGTAGCCGCCGGCGTTGATCTCGTCGGCTTCGCCCGCCGCGCGGTGGTCCATCCAGACGATGATGTTGCGCGCCGGATCGCCCGATGGGCTGACCGTGACGGGCGAGCCGTCGGCCGTCACCGCCACCAGCGAGCAGGTGGCGTCAAACCCGATGCCGGAAACGCGCTCCGCCGCAACCCCGGAGGCGGAGAGCGCCTCACGCACGCTCTCCGCAACCGCCTGCCAGATCTGTTCGCCCGATTGCTCGACGACGTCACCCGCCTCGCGCCACATGGTGATCGGCCGCTTGGCCGAGGCCAGCAACACGCCCGCCGCGTCGAAAACGCCTGCCCGCGCGCTGCCGGTGCCGACATCGACACCGACAAAGCACGCGCCACTCCCCGTCTTCGCCGCCATCTAGAGATCGAGGCTCACGGGCATGATGGTCATATCACGAACGACCACGTTGCGAGGCCGCGTCAGCATGAACGCAACGCACGCAGCGACTTCCTGCGGCTGCATCAGGCTGCCATTGGCCAGCGCCTCGTCCATCTTGGCCTTCGGCCAGTCATCGAGCAGCGCCGTCACCACGGGCCCCGGCAGCACCGCGCCGACGCGGATGCCGTGCTTCGAAACCTGCCGGCGCACGGTGTGGACGAATGCCTGCACCGCGTGCTTGGAGGCCGTATAGATCGGCTCCCACACAACCGGGACCACGCCCGCCACCGAGCTCGTGACGATGATGTCGCCGGTCTGCTTTTCCACCATGTGCTGCAGCACGTGGTGGGTGGTGCGGAAGACGGCGTTGATGTTGAGATTGAGCATCCGGTCCCAGGCATCGGGATCTCCGCCGACCACTTCGCCGCCGACATAGGAACCGGCATTGGCGTGAAAGATGTCGAGCCCGCCGGCCTTCTTCAGAATCTGCGGCACCATGGTGGCGACGCTCTTGGGGTCGAGCAGGTCGACGACGACCGGGATCGCCTTCGGGCCAAGCTCGGCGCAGAGCTGGTTGAGCTTGTCTTCGGCCCGGTCGACCAGCACCACGGTGGCGCCAAGGTCGAGCAGGGCTTTGGTGCAGGCGAGCCCGATACCCGAGGCCGCGCCGGTGATTGCGGCCACCTTGCCCTGCAGTTCGTTACTCATGAAACAGTGGTCTCCGAAAGGTTGTGGTTACGCCCGGCCATGCGATGCACGCGAGCGGCGGGCCAGCGAGTCGACGATGACTGCAATGGCCAGCACGGCGCCGGTGATCATGTAGCGGAGCGACGAACTGAGGTTGAGCAGCGTGAGGCCGCTGGCGATCGCCTGGATGACGATGATGCCGAGCAGCGCCGAATAGGCGCTGCCGCGGCCGCCGAACAGGCTGGTGCCGCCAATGACCGCCGCCGCGATGGCGTTGAGGTTCACGTCCCCGGTACCCGATTGCTGGCTTGCTGAGGCGAGACGCGAGGCGGCAAGCACGCCACCAAGCGCGGCCAGCGTCGAGCAGAGGATAAACGCGCTGGCATAGATGCGCTTCACGTTGATACCGGCGCGGCGCGCCGCTTCGCGGTTGCCGCCGACGGCGCGCAGCGCCCGGCCCCACTTGGTGCGGGTGAAGGCATAATCCATGATGACGACGAGCAGCACGAACAGCCCGAACATCCACGGCACGCCGCGACCGAGGTTGAGGTAGTAGACGGCGATGGCGATGACCGCGGTCAGCACCAGTGCCTTGAAGAACACCCCCGATGCCGATCCGGCGCTGAGGCCAGCGGCACGGCGCCGGCGGATGTTGCCGAGCCCGAACGCAATGGTCGCGATGCCCGGCAGCAGCCCCAGCAGATAGGCCACCCAGGCCGGCATCATCAGGATCTGCCCGAACATCACCATCGGCGACTGGTAGGGCAGGTTGATCGAACCGGCGCGGCCGAGGATGTAGAGCTGCAGCCCGAGCAGCGCGAGCAGGCCCGCGAGCGTCGCGACGAAGCTCGGCATGCCCATGCGGTTGTAGAGGGCCGCATAGAGTGTACCAATGAGAGCACCGGCCGCGACGGCGATAAGGATCGCCAGCTCCACCGGCCAGCCCTGCGTGATCCAGAGCGAGCCGAAGATCGCCGAGGCAAGCCCGCTCATTGAGCCGACCGACAGGTCGATTTCACCCAGCATCAGCACGCACACGATGCCGAGCGAAATGATGCCGACGGTGGCGCAATCGAACAGCAGGTTGACGAGGTTGTTGGGCGCGAGAAACACCGGGTTGAGCGCGGTGAACACCACCGAGATGACGATCAGCCCGACGGCCACCGGCAGCATGCCGAGGTCACCGGACCGGACGCGGTCGAGGAAGCCGCGGATGGCGCCGCCAATGCCCTCATAGTGCTCGACCCGCTGGTCGGCGCGGTCGAGTGCGGGCTTGGC
This sequence comes from Devosia sp., assembly GCA_035433065.1. Lineage (GTDB taxonomy): Bacteria > Pseudomonadota > Alphaproteobacteria > Rhizobiales > Devosiaceae > Devosia_A. The sequence goes on from DAORUH010000059.1 coordinate 13,640, forward strand.
GGCCGTGGGGGTGTCGTGGCTCATGGGGAAAGCTCCTCGCCCTTGTGGGCCGCGCGGTTGATCCGGCGCGAAACGGCATTTTCGGTGGCGCCGGTAATGGCGGCGACCAGTTCCTGGTTCGAGGCGTCGGGCAGGAACACGCCGGCATTGCGGCCCAGCCGCAGCACCACGATGCGGTCGGCGACGGCGCGGACGTCTTCCATATTGTGGCTGATCATGATGACGCCGAGGCCGCGGTCACGGACCCGCTCGATGAGGTTCAGCACCTCGGCCGTCTGCGCCACGCCGAGCGCCGCGGTGGGCTCATCGAGCATAATGAGCTTGGGCGAAAGCAGCAGCGAGCGGGCGATGGCGACGGTCTGGCGCTGGCCGCCCGACAGCGAGGCTACGGGCTCGCGCACCGAAGGAATGCGCGCCGACAGCTCGTTGAGCAGTGTCCAGGCGCGCACCTCCATGCCGACTTCATCGAGCCGCCACGGATTGGTCTCGCGCCCGAGAAAAATGTTCGAGACGACATCGAGGTTCTCGCACAGCGCCAGGTCCTGGAAGACCGTCGCAATGCCGAGATCGAGCGCCGTCGCCGGGTTGTCGAGCGTCACTTCCTTGCCGTTGAAGTGCACCGTACCGGCGGAGGGGTGATGCACCCCCGCGAGGATCTTGATGAGCGTCGACTTGCCGGCGCCATTGTCGCCCACAAGGCCCACCACCTCGCCCGCATGCACGTCTAGTTCGATATCGGTCAGCGCGGAAACGGCGCCAAAATTCTTGGAGATGCCGCGCAGGCTGAGAACCGGCTCTTTCTGCGCTGCGGCAGCAGGATGATCGGCCATCCGAACGTCCTTTCCTTGAGGTCGGAATACCGTCCGGCCGCCAATGGCAGCCGGACGGCGGGATGCACTAGCTTACTTGATCCCGAGTTCAGCGCAGCCGGCGGCGTACTCACCGGTGCAGATATCGGCCGCCTTCGCGATGCCCTTGTCGAAGATTTCGGCCTTGATGTTGTCGCGCGTCACAACGGTCGGCACGAACAGCTCGGACGGGGTGTTGTAGAGAGTGGTCTTGGCTTCGACCGCTTCCCCGTTCAGCAGTTTCACCGCAACCTGCGCCGCGGCGGCCGCCACGATCTCCGAAGGCTTGGAGATGGTGTTGTACTGGTCGCCCGAGATGATGAGCTGCAGCGCCGCGACGACCGCGTCGTTGCCGCTGACCGGCGGGACGGGGTTCACGCCCGCCGCCTTGAAGGCGGCGATGGCGCCACCGGCGGTGCCGTCATTGGCCGCCGCAACGCCCTTGATGTCGGCGCCGAAGCGGGTGATCTGGCCGCTGGCCCACTGCTGGGCTTCCGACGGCTGCCAGTCCGGCGTGTCGAATTCGGCAAGCGTGACATAACCCGAGGCATCGAGCGCCGAGTCGACGCCGTCGCGGATCAGGCCGGCCGCCGCGTCGGTGGGCGAGCCGTTGATCTGGATGACGCCGGCGCCTGCCGGAACACCCTGGGCCTTCATGTGATCAACCAGCGACTGGGCGATGGCGCGGCCAATGCCTTCGTTGTCGAACGAGACGTAGTAGTCGGCCGGCGTATCCGGGATCGGACGGTCATAGGCGATGACCTTGATGCCCTGCGAATGGGCCTGCTGCACCAGCGAGGCGGCGGCAGCCGAGTCGACCGGATCGAGCACGATGACCTTGGCGCCCTGCGCGATCACCGAGTTGAACTGCTGCTGCTGCAGCGCGGCGTCGGCGGTGGCGTTCTGGTAGACGAGCTTGCAGTCCGGGCAGAGCTTCTTCATCTCGGCTTCGAAGCCGGGCCAGTCGTGCTCTTCGTAGCGGGTCGAGCCTTGGTCGGGCATCAGGAAGGCCACGGTCGAGCCGGCGGCCTGCGCGAACACCGGACTCGCGGCAGAAAGGGTAACGGCCAGCGCCGCGGCTGCGGTCACGCCGATAGAAATGCGATTCATGAGAATCCTCCACTGAGAGACTTCCCCAACTTCGGCGCGACGCTCGCGCGCGTTGCTGTTGAGGATTGGTTGCTAGTCGATCTGCCGGGTCCGTTGGCCTGACCGAAGGGTCGGGCGCGCCCGGCTGCAAATGCTGTCGCTGTCGTTCTCCTCCCGTTTGATAGTGTGGCGCGTCAGTTCACTCTGGCGTCACCGCTTCAGTCGCTGGGGCTCCCGTATGAACGGGGTGCACCCAGCAAGGGTGTCTCCAGTGCGATTTCGTGGTGTCCGAAGTCGGCGGCAGGCTCGCCGCGTCCCTTGGTCCGAACCGGCGCGGTGGATTCGCGCAGGATGAGTTCCACCTCGTGCTTGCGGTGGTGCGGGCCGTCATCGGCGCCGGAAATCCGGTCCCGCAGCCGCGCCCAGGCAGAACGGCCCAGTGCGCTCACCGGCTGCCGGATGGCGGTGATCGGCGGGTTGGCGACGGGCATCCACGGATAATCGTCGAAGCCGACGAGCGACACGTCGCCGGGAACCGAGCGCCCGATCCGGTGCAGCGCCGCAAGTATCTGCAGCGTCGTCGTGTTCATCAGCGCCACGATGGCGGTAACGGCGGAAATCTGCGCCTCGGCGCGTTCGGGCAGCATGTCGAGCACGTCGCCGAAGCCGGTCTCGACCTCGGTCAGCTCCCCGCCGGCGGCCGCAATCACCTGCCGCGCGCCAAAAATGCGCTCCTGGATGTTGCGCACGCGCAGCGATGGGGCGCACAGCGCGAACTTGCGGTGCCCGAGCTGGGTCAGGTGGCGGGCCGCGGCCGCACCGGCGGCAACATTGTCGATCTCGATGAAATCGCCCGGCGGTCCGTCCGGCGAGCGGTCGGCAAACACCAGCGGAATGCCCGCCGCCTCGATCATCCGGCGCGCCGGAAAATCCGACGAGCAGGGGATGACAATGAACCCCGCCGGCTTCCACTGCAGCAGCGCTTCGACGCGGGCTGTCTCCAGCTCTGGCTGCTCGGCCGAACTGGCGATGATCAGCTCGTAGCCGTCGGCCTGGCACTGGCGTTCGATGGCTGCGATGACGGTAGGGTAGAACGGGTTTTCCAGCGACGGCACGACGGCGCCAACGATGCGCGAACGGCCCGAGCGCAGGTACGACGCAGCAGGGTTGATGCGATAGTTGAGTTCGGCGACGGCCTTGAGGACC
>DAORUH010000060.1:0-16731 GCA_035433065.1 Devosia sp.
ATCTCCGCCCGGGCCTCGACGGCTGACGCTAGCGCGCCAGCCTCATTCCCACTCGATCGTGCCCGGCGGCTTGCTGGTCACGTCGTAGACGACGCGGTTGATGCCGCGGACTTCGTTGATGATCCGCGTCGCCGCCCGCCCGAGGAAATCCATCGAGTATGGGAAGAAATCCGCCGTCATGCCGTCGACCGAGGTGACGGCGCGCAGCGCGCAAACGAACTCGTAGGTCCGCCCGTCGCCCATGACGCCCACCGTCTGCACCGGCAGCAGCACCGCGAAGGCCTGCCAGATCTTGTCGTAGAGCCCGGCCTTCCTGATCTCGTCGAGATAGATCGCATCGGCCTGCCGCAGGATTTCGAGCTTGTCGCGGGTCACCCCGCCCGGCAGGCGGATGGCGAGGCCCGGCCCCGGGAACGGATGGCGGCCCACGAACTTTTCGGGCAGGCCCAGCTCGCGGCCCAGCGCCCGGACTTCGTCCTTGAACAGCTCGCGCAGCGGCTCGACGAGCTGCATGTTCATGCGCTCGGGCAAGCCACCCACATTGTGGTGCGACTTGATCGTCACCGACGGCCCGCCGGTAAAGCTGACGCTCTCGATCACGTCGGGATAGAGCGTCCCCTGCGCAAGGAACTGCGCCCCGCCGATCTTCTTGGCCTCAGCCTCGAACACCTCGATGAACAGCCGCCCGATGGTCTTGCGCTTGGTCTCGGGGTCCGCCTCGCCTTCCAGCGCGCCGATGAACATGTCGGCCGCGTCGACGTGGACGAGCGGAATATTGTAGTGGCCGCGGAACATCTCGACGACCTCGGTCGCCTCGTTCTGCCGCATCAGGCCGTGGTCGACGAAGATGCAGGTGAGCTGGTCGCCGATCGCCTCGTGGATCAGCACCGCCGCCACCGACGAATCGACGCCACCCGACAAGCCGCAGATCACCCTGCCCTTGCCGACCTGCGCCCGGATCTTTTCGATGGCGCGCTGGCGGTAGGCCGCCATGGTCCAGTCCGACTTCAGCCCGACGATGTTGTGGACGAAGTTGGCCAGCAGCTTCCCGCCATCCGGCGTATGCACCACCTCGGGGTGGAACATCGTCGTGTAAAGCCGCCGCTCCTCGTTCACCGCGATGGCGAACGGAGCATTCGGCGAAGTGGCGACGACGGTAAAGCCGTCCGGCAGTTCGGTAACCCGGTCGCCGTGGCTCATCCAGACCGGATAGCTCTGCCCGACATCCCAGATGCCCTCGTAGAGCCGGCTCGGCGCCTTGATCTCGACATCGGCGCGGCCGAACTCACGGGCATGACCGCCTTCCACCTTGCCACCGAGCTGCAGCGCCAGCGTCTGCTGTCCGTAGCAGATGGCGAGGATGGGAACGCCCGCCTCGATGATCTGCTGCGGTGCGCGCGGGCTGCCGGCATCCATCACGGAGGCAGGGCCGCCCGAGAAGATCACGCCCCTGGGCTGCAGTCGCTCGAAGGCGGCGGCGGCATTGTTGAATGGGTGGACCTCGCAATAGACGCCCGCCTCGCGAATGCGGCGCGCGATCAATTGGGTCACCTGCGACCCGAAATCGAGGATGAGGATGGCGTCGCCGAGCGGCGCCGTTTCGGCAGTTGCGGCGGAAGCGGTCATGGCGCGGAAATAAAGGGCTGCGGCAGATTCCGCAAGGCTGGCTCAGGCCGGAGCCGCACTGGCCTTGGCAAGTTTGTCGGACAGGTTGCGGTTGAAGCCCGATTCCAGCGCCCTCCGCAGGTCGGTGTCGGCCGCCATGGCCGCGCGCAGGCGCTTCTGGTCGAAGGCGAAATAGCGCGCCGGCTTCATCACCCGGGCTGTCGCCGTCGCCGGGGCACCGCTGATGAAACTCATCTCGCCGACAAAATCGCCCGGCCCGCAGACGGCCACGATACGACCGTTGCGCTCGATCTGGGCCACGCCCTCGGCAAGGAACAGCAGTTCGTCGACCGGCTTGCCCTCGACGGTCAGGGTCGAGTCCGGCGCGGCGTGGCGAAGCTCGGCGAGGCGCAGCAGACGCCGGACCGTGCTGCCCTCGACATCATTGGCGATGGTCGTCGCGAACCGCCGCTCGTCGTCCGACATGTCGTGCCGCCGCCGGTAGTAGAGCAGGATCATCAGCTGCACGACATTCACGGCAACGAAGATGACTTCCCAGAACACGATGATCGGGTCGATGGCGAAGAACGAGCGATTGATAATCCGCACCACGCCGGCAACAATGGCGATGGCCCGGAGCCACCCCATGTCGTTCATGAGCATGGAGATCACCAGCAGCGCGTAGGGGATATGCGTCAGCAGGTGCCCGGGATCGAGCATCAACGCGACGAAGCGATCGAACGACATGGCGCTAATCTCGCGGTGGAACGATAGGGCGACCGCGAAACGGCGCTGTCAGCACCCCCACTGTGGCAGCGAGTGTGCCGGACTGCAACATCCGCGCACACGCGGTAGGGACTGCCCTAAGTGGTGGGCGGCGCGGTGCCCTGCGGCGGCTGCGGCCCGACGTCCGGCAGCTTCGGCTTGCCGATTCCGATCCCGAACACATAGCGCGCATAGGCCCAGGAGATGCCGAGGAAGCTGAGGCCGAGGCCGAGGAAGCTCAGCACCCGCCACAGGCCCTCGAGCGAAGCGGCATCGAACAGAAACACCTTGACCGTCGCCGCCAGCACGAAAACGAGGCTCAGCGCCCGCGCCCCGCGGTTCTGCACCACGACGCCGATCACCAGCAGCAGCACGCCGAAGGCCAGCATGCCGGCCGAGTAGGTGTAGAACTCCATCGTCCCGGTCACTCCCTGCAGCCGGTCCGGATGGAACGCCCGCCGGATTTCGACCAGCATCAGCGTGAACAGCACGAACACCGCATAGACCGACAGCGCCCGCCCGGCGTTGGCGTAGCGGACATCCGCATCCTGCCGCACGAACCATCCGACCGCCACGAACACCAGCGCCGGCACGCCGAGCGCCGCCAGCGCCACGCTGAACGGCCCGAGCGCGGGCACTTCGAGCACCGGCCAGAACGTGTAGACCGGCGCCACCGTCGCCACGAGCATGGCGAGACTGACGATCCCGGCGAGGATCAGGCCCGCGAGATACAGAGCCCCCCGGCCCGGCATCGTCCGGCCGAGATACACCGCGCCCGCGATCAGCAGCGCCTCGAACGGCGCGATCTTTGCCCCGGCGACCATCGCCATGGACGGCGGCACGAACGCGATCCGTGGGTCAGCGACGAACACGATCCCCACCGCCAGCAGCATGACCGCCGCGACATCGAGGCACTCCGCCAGCAGGTCCACCCTGTCCGGTGCGGCGTTCAGCCGGAACAGCGTCGAGGCGCCGAGGAAAGCGAGCCCCGGCAGCACCAGCAGCACCCACGGCGAATCCGGCACCGACTTCGCCAAGACGAACTCCAGCCCGCTGCCCGGCGTCGCGACCCCGCCGCCCGCGCCGATGACGAGCAGGCCGTAGAGCACCGCGTAGATCGCCGCGAGCACGCGCAGGCCGCGCACCGGCACCCGCGCATGCACCGCCGCGAGCCCCAGCACCGCCAGCGCCGCGGCGGCGGGGAACAGGACCGGATCGAGTTCCAGCACCACCGCCAGCGACACGAACGTCGTCACCGCCCCGGCAAGGATCGCGTAGACCCGGCTCTTGTTCACCTCGTCCGCGATCCGCGGTCCGGCCCAGACCAGGAGCGCAATCAGCGCCACGGCGATGGCCAGCGCCGAGGCCGCCCAGAAATGCCGCTGCGACAGCGCGGTTTCCCACCCGGCGATCTTGAACAGCGCGACGACGAAGAACGCCGCGACGAATGAGGCAAGCAGCGCCGCCCACCTCACCGGCCGCGCCAACCGGGTGAACTGCGCCAGCGCCGTCAAGACGAAGATCGCGGCAAACACCGCAGTAAGCCCGACGATCGCCGTCGTCTCCGGCGCACGCCAGGCCAGCAGCGCCAGCACACTCGCGACGGCGGGATAGGCGAGGCGATGACCCATCGCCAGCGGCCTTGCGAACGTCGCAAAGGCGGTGAGCAGCGACAGCGCCACCAGCCCCTGCCAGAACGGCATCGCGTATCCCGAGCCATAGAGCGCCCAGACAAAGCCGATGCTGGCGATGCCGAGTGCGATGGGAAGCGCCTGCCCGATCCAGCCAGCTCCTTTGCGGACCGGCTCGGCATCGTCCCGCCAGAACGCCGGACTCGCGGCGGCCACGACGACTGGCACGATGATGAGGAACACAATCAGCGGCCACGGCTCGACCGAAAGATTGGAGAACTGCGTCCAGGCCAGCACCCACAGCACCGGCCCCGCCAGCGCCACCGGGCTGAGGTTCCACCAGTCCTTGAAGCGGATGACCGCGAAGGCCGCGACATGCAGCAGCGCCAGGTAGGCGAACAACATGAAGGCCGAGGGCGCTTCGCTGCTGAAGAACAGCGGCGTGACGTAGCCGCCGAGCAGGCCAACCAGCGCCACCGCCTGCCCATAGACGAGCGCGATAGCGATGGCTGCCGCCGTCACCGCCGCCATCGCGACGAACCCGACGCTCTCGGGCACGAGGTGATAGACGGCCGATGCGATATAGGCTGTGGCATAGAATGTCGCGATCGCCGCCGAGGCAAGCGCCGCGGCAATGTTCGCGCCATTGGGCACGTTGCGGCGGCGCACCGCCTCCGCCCCGCCGAGAAACGCGAAGCCCGCGAGCAGCGCGGCGATGACGCGGAACTCGGGCGAGAAGAAACCGGACTCGATGGCGTAGCTGACAAAGAAGAAGCCGGCGACACCCAGCGCCAGTGCCCCGAGCCAGATCGGCAGTTGCACGCCGATCAGACGCTCCCATTCGAACCGGCGCTTGGTCGAGGCCAGTGCCGGCGGCGGCGTCACGATGTTCGCATCGTCAGGCGGGGGCGGCGCATCCGTTGTCGGAATATCCACGCCTGCCATTGCGGGTTCGACCGGCTCCTGCGGTTCGAGCTCGGACGGAGGTTGCGGCGCCATCGGCTCGCCGGACACCGCCTCGCTGACGGCGGGCGGCGGCTCGGTGGCCAGTGGAACGGGCGGACTAGCGGCAACCGGCGCCGCGTGCCGGGACGCCAGCAGCGCGGCGTAGAGTTTTTCGAGCCGCTCCAGGTTGCCGTTGGTGATGCGGCTTTCCTGCTGAAGCCGGTCGACCTCGCCGCGCATCCGGTTGTTCGACACGAACAGCACAACGATGGCGACGAGAACGCCGAGCAGGAGAATCCATTCCATGGCCGAACCAGCCACGGCCTCGGGCCAGCGTCAAGACACAGCCTGCCGCCCCGGCTCAGCCCCGCTTCAGCGCCGCGAAGTAGAACCCATCTGTCCCCGTCGTTCCCGGGGTCAACTGCAACCCGCCCTCGGGCAGGAATCGCGCCCGCGCCGCACCGGCCATGTGGTGGTGCCAGAGCCCTGCCCCCGGCACGACGGAAAACTCCGGATGCGCCGCAACGAAGGCCGCAACCTGCTCGCTATTCTCCTCGGGCAGGATCGAGCAGGTGATGTAGACGAGCGTGCCGCCCGGCTTCACGAAGCGCGCGCCATCTTCGAGGATAGCCTTCTGCTCCGCTGCCCGCACGGAAACCTGCTCCGGCATCAGCTTCCACTTCGCATCGGGCCGCCTGCGCCAGGTGCCCGAACCGGTGCATGGCGCATCGATCACCACGCGATCGAGCTTGCCCACGAGATCGTCGAGCACGCCTTCGCCCGGAGGACGCACCTGCACGTTGCGCACCCCGGCCCGCTTCAGCCGCTCATAGATCGGCGCCAGCCGGTTGCGGTCGCTGTCATGGGCAAAAATCTGCCCGCGATTGTCCATCGTCGCGGCCATCGCCAGCGTCTTGCCGCCGGCACCGGCGCAGAGGTCCAGCACCTGCTCGCCGGGCTTGGCGCCCGCCAGCAGCGCCACCATCTGGCTGCCAAAATCCTGCACCTCGAACCCGCCCTTGAGGAAGGCTTCGTCGGTCTGCACGTTCGGCGTCCGGCTGTCCCCGGCGCCCGCGGAAATGCGGATGCCGTTCGGCACCGAATGCGCCTCGTCCAGCGGGAACCGTGCGAGGGACTTCGTCACCTTGTCGCGGTTGGATTTCAGCGTGTTCACACGCAGGTCGAGCGGCGGGCGTCCGGCCATCGCCTGCCCTTCCACGACGAGGCTGTCGCCGAACGTGCCGCGCACCGCGTCCGCGACCCATTCGGGCAGGTCGGCGCGCACATGCTCCGGAGCACCGGCCAGCGGGTCGGCCTCGACCAGCCGCGCCACTTCGTCGGCCCCCATCGTCGCGGGGCCATGCGTATCGGCAGCGAAAGCCGCCGCCAGCTCGTCGGGATGCCCGCCCCAATCGCGCACGGCGACGCTCAACACCAGCGCCCGCGGCGTGTCCTCGCCCATCGCAAAGGCATGCGAGGCGCGCCGCCGCAGCGCGTCATAGACGAGATTGCCGATGGCGGCGCGGTCGCCTGCCCCGGCAAAACGGTTGTTGATGCCCCATGCCTTCAACGCCTCGGATACGGGACGATGCCGGGTCTCGACATCGGTCAGCACTTCAATCGCGGCGCTCAGCCGTCCTGGGAGTCGCATCAGTTACCGCGATAGTTCGGCGCTTCGCGCGTGATCTGCACGTCGTGGACGTGGCTCTCATGCAACGCCGCACCCGAGATCTTCACGAACACCGCATTCTCGCGGAAGTCCTTGAGCGTGTGCGCACCGGTATAGCCCATCGCGGCGCGGAGGCCCCCCGCCAACTGATGCAGCACATTGCCCGCCGGGCCCTTGTAGGGCACCTGCCCCTCGATGCCCTCGGGCACGAGCTTCAGGCTGTCCGACACATCCTGCTGGAAGTAGCGGTCGGCCGAACCGCGCGCCATGGCGCCGACCGAGCCCATGCCGCGATACGATTTGTAGCTGCGGCCCTGATAGAGATAGACCTCGCCCGGGCTCTCGTCGGTGCCCGCCAGAAGCGAGCCGACCATGGCGCAGGAAGCACCGCCCGCCAATGCCTTAGCCAGGTCTCCTGAGAATTTGATTCCGCCGTCGGCGATCACCGGGATGCCCGATTTGTCGGCTTCCTCGGCGCAGGCCATGACGGCGGCAAGCTGCGGCACGCCGACGCCCGCGACCATGCGCGTGGTGCAGATCGAGCCCGGCCCGATACCGACCTTGATCGAGTCCGCGCCGGCATCGATCAGCGCCCGCGTCGCTTCCCTGGTCGCCACATTGCCCGCCACGATGCGGGTCGAATTGCTCTCGCGCTTGATGCGCTCGACCGTCTCGGCGACGCGCACCGAATGCCCGTGCGCCGTGTCGATGACGAGCAGGTCGACGCCGGCATCGATCAGCGCCATCGCGCGCTCATAGCCCTTGTCGCCTACGGTCGAGGCGGCGGCAACGCGCAGGCGCCCCTGCGCGTCCTTGATCGCCATCGGATTGAGCTGCGCCTTCTCGATATCCTTGACGGTCACGAGGCCGACGAGGTTGCCGTCATTATCAACGACCAGCAGCTTCTCGATGCGATTGCGGTGCAGCAGCGTCTTCGCCGCTTCCTTGTCGACGCCATCGCGAACGGTGATGAGCCCCTCATGCGTCATCAGCTCGGAGATCTTCTGGCGCTCGTTGGAGGCAAAGCGCACGTCGCGGTTGGTCAGGATGCCGACGAGCTTGCCCGTCACGCGGCCGCCCTTGCCGCCATTGGCGACGACCGGAATACCGGAGATGCGGTTGGCGCTCATCAGCGCCAGCGCGTCGGCGAGGGTGGCGTCGGGGCCGATGGTGATGGGGTTCACCACCATGCCGCTTTCAAAGCTCTTCACCTGCCGGACCTGCTCGGCCTGTTCCTCGGGTTCGAGGTTGCGGTGAATGACGCCGATACCGCCGGCCTGCGCCATGGCGATGGCCATCGCGTGCTCGGTGACCGTGTCCATCGCCGACGACAGGATCGGCAGGTTGAGCTCAATGTCCTTGGTGACCCGCGAGCGGATATCAACGTCCGTCGGCAGGACATCGGAACGCGCCGGCTGCAGCAGAACGTCGTCGAACGTCAGCGCAGCGTCGCCAGTGATGGATGTAATGATCTTCGCCAAGGGGCACGCCCTTCCTTTGGGTCCGCAGGAACAAGGAAGCCCGCCGGGGAATCGTCCGTCGGCGGGTTGGCGAGGGTCAATATCATCGCCCAATGGCGATGGGAAGTGCGTCAGGATGCACACCGGCGAATGCCTGCTATGATCGGGACGCCGCAGTCGGGGCCGCCGCCGCCCGGAAAGCCTGACATTGCCTGTCACGCCGGGCTGGTAACGTCGGTGCATCGGGGAAGCGCCATCCGCCCCGCCCAACGCCAACGGAGAACAGTCATGGCCGAGCCTATTCACCTCAACCCCGCCAACATGCACAACAATCCAGCCTTTTCGCAGGGAATCATCATCCCCGCAGGCGCCCGCCTGCTGATCATCGGCGGCCAGAATGCCGTCGACGAAAAGGGCGAACTCGTCGGCAAGGGCGACATCGCCGCCCAGACCACGCAGGCCGTCGACAACCTCATCAAGGTTCTGTCTGCGGCCGGCGCCGGGCTTGAGAACCTCGTTCGCGTCGGCCTGCTCATCCGCGATGACGCCGACCTGCGCGCCGGTTTCGGCGCCTGGATGGCGAGGGCCGGAAATCTCCCGAACCCGCCGACAGTGACCGCCGCCTTCGTCTCCCGTCTCGCCGCGCCCGATTACATGATCGAGATCGAGGCGACGGCGGCCCTGCCGTGACCCGCTCGCCGACAACCGGGAACCTCACCCGCGACGTCCAGCCGATGCCGGATTTCGTGCGCGAGGCACTCACGGAGCGTCACCTCTCCGCGGCCTACGAGGCGCGCCCGGCCTATCAGCGAAACGACTACCTCATGTGGATCAACAATGCCGTTCGCGAGGCGACCAAGCGCAAGCGGCTCGACCAAATGCTGGATGAACTCGAGCGCGGCGGGGTCTATATGCGCATGACGTGGAACGGCTGACCCTCTTTGCCGTTCCCGCACGGGAGAATGGCAATGCTGGGCAGTTTCGGCGACGACATCCGCGAAGTCCTCGCCAACATCGATGAAGACGGCCTCACCAAGACCGAACGCCTGATCCTCGGCCCGCAGGGCGGCCGCATCCTTGTCCAGGGCGACGGCGGCAGGCGCGAGATGCTGAACCTGTGCGCCAACAACTATCTCGGCCTCGCCGATCATCCCGACGTGAAGGCCCGCGCCGTTTCCGCCATCCGCGACTACGGCTACGGCATGGCCTCGGTCCGCTTCATCTGCGGCACGCAGTCCATCCACCGCGAGCTTGAGCACACTATCGCGGGGTACCTGGGCAAGGAGGACGCGATCACCTTCGCGGCCTGCTTCGATGCCAATGGCGCGCTGTTCGAGCCGCTGTTCTCCGCTGCCGACGCGATCATCTCCGACAAGCTCAATCACGCCTCGATCATCGACGGCGTGCGGCTGTCGAAATCCCGGCGCTATCGCTTCGAGAACAGCGACATGAACGATCTCGAAGCCCAGCTCGTGCAGGCCAACAAGGAAGGCGCGCGCTACAAGATCATCATCACCGACGGCGTGTTCTCGATGGACGGCTATGTCGCAAAGCTCCCCGAGATTTGCGACCTCGCCGAAAAGTACGACGCCATCGTCGCGGTCGACGATTGCCACGCCACCGGCCATCTCGGCGCCACCGGCCGCGGCACGCCGGAGCTGACCGGCGCGCTGCAGCGCGTCGATCTCATCACCGGCACCTTCGGCAAGGCGCTCGGCGGCGGCATGGGCGGCTTCATCGCCGGCAAGCGCGAAGTCATCGACCTGCTCCGCCAGCGCGCCCGCCCCTACCTCTTTTCCAACAGCCTTGCCCCGGCGCTGGTCCTCGGCGCCATCGAAGCCATCGGCATCTGTGAGCGCGAGGAAGGCAACGAACTCCGCGCCCGCCTCATGGCCAACACGCGCCAGTTCCGCGCCGGCATCGAAAAAGCCGGGTTCACCACCCTCCCCGGCCCCACGCCCATCATCCCGGTGATGCTGGGCGACGCCCGCAAGGCGCAGGACCTCGCCAGCGCCCTCGATCGGCGCGGCGTCTACGTCGCGGGGTTCTTCTACCCCGTCGTCCCCGAAGGCAAAGCCCGCATCCGCACCCAGATGTCCGCTGCCCTCACCCCCGCCGACCTCGATTTCGCCATCGGCGCCTTTGCAGAAGCCGGCCATGAGCTGGGCTTGGTCTAGGAGCCGCGCTGCGGCAATCATATTCAGGATAAGTCATGAAAGCCCTCGTCAAAGCCAAACCCGAACCCGGCATCTGGATGCAAGACCGCCCCATCCCCGAGATCGGCCCCGATGATGTGCTGGTAAAGGTCCACAAGACCGGCATCTGCGGCACCGATGTCCACATCTATAAGTGGGACGACTGGGCCTCAAAAACCGTGCCCGTTCCGATGGTTACGGGCCACGAATACTCCGGCGAAATCGCCGCCATCGGCCGCGACGTCACCAACCTCCGCATCGGCCAGCGCGTCTCCGGCGAGGGCCACGTCGTGGGCATGAAAAGCCGCGCCAGCCGGGCCGGAAAGTACCACCTCGACCCCGACACCAAAGGCATCGGCGTCAACCTCCCCGGCGCCTTCGCCGAATTCGTAAAAATCCCCGCCTTCAACATCGTCCCCCTGCCCGACGCGGTCGATGACGAGATGGGCGCCATCCTTGATCCGCTGGGCAATGCCGTGCACACCGCGCTCAGCTTCGACCTCGTGGGCGAGGACGTGCTGATCACCGGCGCCGGCCCGATCGGCATCATGGGAGCCGCCGTCGCCCGCCATGTCGGCGCCCGCAATGTCGTCATCACCGACATGAACCCGGACCGCCTCGCGCTCGCCACGCAGGTGGCCGACGTCGTGCCGGTCAATATCGGCTCGCAGGACCTGCGCACCGAGATGAACAAGCTCGGCATGAAGGAGGGGTTTGATGTCGGCCTCGAAATGAGCGGCGCCCCGGCCGCGCTCGGGCAGATGGTCGATCACCTGGTGATGGGCGGCCGCGTGGCGCTGCTTGGCGTGCCCTCGCAGCCCTTCATTTTCGACCTCGGCAAGATCGTCTTCCGCATGATCACGCTGAAGGGCATCTACGGCCGCGAGATGTTCGAGACCTGGCACAAGATGCTGGCCATGCTCGAAAGCGGCCTCGATGTGCGCAAGGTCATCACCCACCGGATGCCGGCCGACCAGTACGCCGAAGCGTTCCGGATGGCCGCGGGCGGCGCCGCGGGCAAGATCGTCCTCGACTGGCAGTGACACCTGCGCCACGGAGCGCGCGGTAACGCCGCGCGTTCCACCCCACGGAACGTGGTTCGCTGGCCTGTCGACCTATTGGTGATATCTGAGGATAGCGCTGCAGGGTACTGTCAGCGTCCTGCCACCTGTCCACAGTTCGTACGTTGATACGGGTCACCCCACTCATTCTCGCCGTCGCTCTCTTCATGGAGCAGATGGACTCGACGGTCATCGCGACCTCGCTGCCGGCGATTGCGGCCGATATCGGCGCCGAGCCGACGTCGCTGAAGCTGGCGCTGACCTCCTATTTCGTGGCGCTGGCCATCTTCATCCCCCTGTCGGGATGGGTTGCCGACCGCTTCGGCGCGAAAAACGTCTTCCGGGTTGCGATCATCATCTTCGTGATCGGGTCGATCTGCTGCGCCTTCTCCAATTCGCTGCTGACCTTCGTCGGCGCGCGATTCCTGCAGGGGATCGGCGGCTCGATGATGGTGCCGATCGCCCGCCTCGTACTGGTGCGTTCCACGCCGCGGAATGAACTCGTCGCCGCGACCGCCTGGCTGACGATCCCCGGTCTCATCGGCCCGGTCACCGGCCCACCGGTCGGTGGTTTCTTCACCACCTATCTCAGCTGGCACTGGATCTTCTGGATCAACGTGCCGATCGGCATCCTCGGCGTGATCCTCGTCTCAAAGTTTCTCAAGGATGACACTGGCCGCCACGAACGGCCGATCGACTTCCCGGGATTCGTGCTGTCGGCAATCGCGTTTGCCGGCATCATCTTCGGCTTCTCGGTCATCAGCCTGCCTGCCATTCCGCTGGTCGCCGGCTGGATATCGGTCGCGGTAGGCGTCACTGCGGGCGTCTTCTACCTGCTGCACGCGCGCCGGACCGAGTTCCCCATCCTCGATCCGAAGATGTTCCAACTGCCGATTTTCCGCGCCACGATGGTCGGCGCCTTCTTCACCCGCATCGGCATCGGCGCATTTCCGTTCCTCATGCCGCTGATGCTGCAGCTCTCCTTCGGGCTCACGCCGCTCGAATCTGGCCTCACCACCTTCGTCGTGGCAATCGGGGCGATCACCTCGAAATTCGTTGCCGAGCGTGTTTTCGCGGCCCTCGGCTTCCCGCGGACGCTGCGCGTTGCCGGTGCGCTGGCCTGTGTTCTCCTCGGCCTCAACGGCTTCTTCACCGCGGACTCGCCGCACTGGCTGATGCTGGCCGCGCTGTTCGTCGGCGGCCTCTGCCGATCCTTCTTCTTCACCGGCGTGAACGCACTGTTCGTTGCCGACGTCGACGAGAAGCACTCAAGCCAGGCGACAACCATCAACGCCGTGATGCAGCAGCTGAGCATCGCAACCGGCGTCGCCGTGGCCGGTGCCGTGCTTGAGATCGCCTCCAACACGCACGGCGGCGACTTGACGCTGGGCGATTTCCAGATCGCCTGGTTCGTCGTCGCCGCTCTGGGCCTCGTGGGCATCATCCCGTTCCTGCGCCTGCCTGCAGATGCCGGCAGCGACCTGTCGGGGCACCGCTCCAAGCCACTTCCAAAGCCAACGGATAGCACGCTCTAGATGACGTCTCGCCTGGTCCCTATCATCCTTGCGGTGGCGATGTTCATCGAGAACGTCGATTCGACTGTCATCGCGACCTCATTGGCCGCCATCGCGCATGACGTGGGATCGGAGCCGATCGCGCTGAAGCTGGCGCTGACCGCATACCTCGTCGCGCTCGCCATCTTCATCCCGATCTCGAGCTGGGCCGCCGACAAGTTCGGCTCGCGCAACGTCTTCCGCTGGGCGATGGTGGTGTTCCTCCTCGGTTCGGTCCTCTGCGCGATATCGAACAGCCTCGGCATGTTTGTCGGCGCGCGCTTCGTGCAGGGCATGGGTGGCGCCATGATGACGCCGGTTGCCCGGCTCATCCTCGTGCGCACAACGCCGCGCCACCAGCTTGTCGATGCGATGGCGTGGCTGTCGATTCCCGGCCTCGTCGGCCCCATCGTCGGGCCGCCCCTTGGCGGCTTCATCACCACCTATTTCAGCTGGCACTGGATCTTCCTGATCAACGTGCCGATCGGCATCATCGGCATCGCGCTGGTGACGAAGTTCCTGCCCGAATTCCAGCGCAACGAGCCGCGGAAGATGGACTTTCCGGGGTTCCTGCTCGCCGGCACGACCTTTGCCGGCTGGGTGTTCGGCATCTCCGTCCTCACCCTGCCCGCGCTGCCGTCCAGCGTCGGGTTTGTGGCGCTCGCGGCGGGCACGATCACGGCCGGCATCTACCTGTGGCACTTCCGGCGCGTTGAGTACCCGCTTCTCGACCTGCGGCTGTTCCGCTTCCCGCTGTTCCTGATGACGATCGTTGCGGGCTCGATCTATCGCCTCGGCACCGGCGCGATCCCGTTCCTCTTTCCGCTGATGCTGCAGCTGGCCTTCGGTATGACACCGTTCCAGAGCGGCACCGTCACCTTCGCCACGGCGGCCGGTGCGTTCGGCGCAAAGTTCATCGCTGAATGGTTCATCAAGCGCTGGGGCTTCCGCGGCAACCTCGCGGCAGCGACCGGGATTTCGGCGCTCGGCGTGGTGGCCATGGGCTTCTACACCCCCGACACGCCGATGTGGCTGATCATGTCGCTGCTCTGCGTGACCGGCTTCTTTCAGTCGATGTTCTGGACGGCGACCAATGCCTTTGTCTTCGCCGACATCGAGGACAAGGACGCCGGTCAGGCCAACATGATGAGCCAGGTTGCGCTGCAGCTGTCGATCGCCTTCGGCGTGGCGCTCGGCGGCGGCGTGCTCGATGGCGTCCGGCACCTGCACGGCGGCGAGCCGCTGCTCGGCGATTTCCACATCGCCTTCTTCGTGATCGGCGGCGTCGCGCTCATTTCGACGATCATGTTCTGGACGCTGCCCAAGGGCGCGGGGGCGCACCTTGCCGCGCAGCATCCCCCTGCCCCTGCGCCCGCCAACGCCGTCGAAAAGCCGGCCGAGTAGCTAGCCCTTGAAGCCGCGCGCCACGAGATAAGTCTCGGCGCTCCCGGAGCGGCTGGCCTTCGGCTTGGCGTGCAGCGTGGTCGCGAAATGCTGCTTCAGCATATGGAGCAGCTCGTGCTCCGTACCGCCCTGGAACACCTTGGCGACGAACGTGCCGCCCGGCGCCAGAACCTGGATGGCAAACTCCGCGGCGATCTCGACCAGATGCACGATGCGCAGGTGATCGGTCGGCTTGTGACCGGTCGTCGGCGATGCCATGTCCGACAGGACCACCTCGGCTTTCTTGCCACCCATGGCGTCGATCAGCATCTGCGGCGCGTCGTCGTCGGTAAAATCCTTCTGCAGGAATTTTACCCCGTCTATCGGGTCCATCTCCAGAAAATCGATGGCGACCACCAGCGGATTGGCCTCCGTCGAGCCGGTGGCCTTCGCCGCGATCAGCGACCAGCCGCCCGGCGCCGCGCCGAGGTCGACCACGCGCTGGCCCTTGTGGAAGAGCTTGTAGCGCTCGTCGATCTCCTTGATCTTGTAGGCAGCACGCGAGCGCAGGCCCTCGGCCTTGGCCTGCGCCACATACGGGTCGTTCAACTGCCGCTGCAGCCACAGCGTCGAGCCGATCTTGCGGCCCTTCGAGGTCTTCACCCGGACCTTGAGATCGCGGTCGGAACTCCGTCCCGCGCCCCCGCCCATATTCGTTGTCTTTACCATTCAGCGCCCCCGTCCGGCGTTACGACCAGCCCGGTCGGCGTCGATCAATGAAATCAGGATCCCTTCGCGCAGGCCACGATCGGCAACACGCACCCGGGTCGTCGGCCATTCCCTGCGGATGGCCTCGAAAATTGCGCAGCCCGGCAGCACCAGATCGGCGCGATCGCGGCCGATGCACGGATGCGATACGCGCCTGTCATAGGGCATGCCGAGCAGCGCGGACATCGTATCGTCCACCTCGCGCGACGTCATCCACAACCCATCGACCTTCTGGCGCTCGTAGCGCTCGAGCCCCAGATGCAGGCCCGCGAGCGTCGTCACCGTCCCCGACGTGCCGATCAGATGCACCGGATGCTCGGCGATCATCTGGCGCAGCTTTTCGCGGCCGCGGAACTGGCGCAGGTGCTGGCTCACATGGGCAACCATCGCCTCGAATGTGTCCTTCGTGACCTCGACCCCGCCGAACTTTTCGGCAATCGACACCACGCCGACGGGCAGCGACTGCCACGAGCGAATCGAGGACGACATGCGCCCCTGCCGCTTCGGCCGGCCGCCGCGGAAATCGAGCCAGGCGAGTTCCGAGGAGCCGCCGCCGATATCGAACATCAGCGCGCCGGACGTTCCCTCTTCGATCAGATCGGCGCAGCCGGTCACCGCCAACGCCGCCTCCGTCTGCCGATCAACGATCTCGAGCGTCATGCCCAGTTCGCTCTCGACCCGCGCGAGGAACTCGACGCCATTGGCCGCCGAACGGCAGGCCTCCGTCGCGATCAGCCTCGCGCGCGCCGGCTCGTGTTCGCGCAGCTTGTTGCGGCACTGGCGCAGCGCGTCGAACGTGCGCTCCATCGCCGCGTCGCTCAGCCGCCCGGAGGCCGAAAGCCCCTCGCCGAGCCGGACGATGCGCGTAAAGCCATCGACCACCCGAAAACCGCCCTCGTGCGGACGTGCGATGAGCAGGCGACAATTGTTGGTGCCGAGGTCGAGAGCCGCATAGAGCGGTCCACGTGACCGCCGCGGCGGATTCTGGGCGTTCTGGGTCCGCTTGTCCGCAGGACCTGAAGCGGGATTTCCCCCGCGTCGCGGTCCGCTTCCGGGCCGGCTGTCGCGGGCTTCCGGGCGGGGCCGCGCGGCCAACTCGGCCGTCGCAGCGGCGGACCGATCCTGATCGGCCACCTGGTTCTCCGTCTGCGCGGTCGCTGTGCGGCTGGAAAGCCGAACGCGCCCGAGCGCAGTTCATTTGTGTGTCCCGAACACCGTAGAGCAGACGCAGGGTGGTGGCAACCTCACGCCGCCGCCGGGCAGACTCCGGACCGGATGAAGCCGCTCACCGTTGTCCCACCGAATCCCCGAGCAGCGTCACCCCGGCTGCAACTCGCGGTTGATCGATTGCCGGAGCCGGCGCGTCAGCACCTGCAGCATGCCTCTCGCCACTTCCGGATGCTGCTCGATGAGCTCGAAAAGCGTCTGCTGGTCGAGGCGCAGCAGTTGCGCATCCTCGATGACCGTCACCGAGGCACTGCGCGGTTCGGGGTCGAGCAGCGCCATCTCGCCGAACAACTCCCCGGCCCCAAGTTCGCTCAGCGTGTGCCCGCCGCGATGCACGCGAACCCGCCCCGAGGCGATCACGAACATGCTGTCCCCATTCGATCCCTCTTCGACGATCCGCCTTCCGGCGGGGGCCTCGACGATCTCGGCGATTGCCGCGACCTCGGCGAGTACCTCGTCCTTTGTCGCG
>DAORUH010000061.1:0-16650 GCA_035433065.1 Devosia sp.
GACCCAGCGATTAAGAGTCGCTTGCTCTACCAGCTGAGCTAGCCGCCCGATCCGGACGCGGAGATAACAGAGGCCTATGGGCCTGTCTAGCGCCCCGGGTGCAACTTTCTGACCAATCTCTCGATTGTCGCCCCCGGACCCTCCCAACGCCTGATTTCTCAAGGTAAAAGAAGGCCATGAACCTCGAGAACATCGTAAGAGCGCCATACTACTGGCTGCTGGAGAACTGGACCGCGCTGCTGTTTGCGGTGCTGGCGCTGGTTATCGGCTGGTATGTCGCGGCGCTTGTGCACCGGCTGATCGGGCGAATGCTGCCCCAGTCCTATGGCGTGAGCCGGAACTTTGCGCCGCTTCTGGCGCAGGCGTCCCGTTACGGCATCATCATCTTCGCCATAGTGACGGCGCTGAGTTTCCTCGGCATTTCAACGACCACGCTCTATGGCGCGCTGGCGGCGGCCGGACTCGCCATTGCATTGGCGCTGCAGAACACGCTGACCAATATCGCTGCGGGAATCATGCTGATCTGGCTACGGCCGATCGCCGTCGGCGAATACATTGTGGGCGATGGCGTTGCCGGTGTCGTTGTGGAAATCGGCCTGTTCGGCACGCGCCTGCGCTCGACCAGCGGGCTCTACATCTTCACGCCGAACCTGAAGCTCTGGAACAGCGCCATCACCAACCACAGCCGCGAACCGCGGCGGCGCATCGAAGTGTCGCTGACGATTCCCGACACCATCAACGTCGCCACCGTGCGCAAGCTGCTGCTGAAGACCACCAGCGCCGACAAGCGAATCTATCCCGATCCGCCGGCGGACGTGCATGTCGCGAGCTTTACCGGCGATACGGTCACGCTGCGGCTGCGCGCCTGGGCGCCGACGCCGCAATATCTCAACGTGCTGCGGGACGTGACGGAAAAGAGCAAGGCCGGGATGAAGCGGCTGCTCGCCGAGGGCGAGACGGCGGAGATCGCGACCTCCGCCGATCCGCACACGACCCATCCGCACGAACAGACGCCCGACCTCTGAGCCTTGGGGGGCACAGCATGCATCCGTATCTGACTGAAATTGCCCGCGGCCTGTCCGATACGGTGCCGTTTGTCGGCCCCGAGGCCATCGAACGCCGCACCGGGATGCCGATTCGCGCGCGAATCGGCGCCAATGAGAGCGGCTTCGGGCCATCGCCCCGCGTTATCGCCGCAATGGCGGAGACGGCGCCGCTGGTGTGGCGCTATGGCGACCCGGAACAGTTCGAGCTGAAATCGGCGCTGGCGCAGCATCTCGGCGTGCCGTTCGCCAATGTGGTGATCGGTGAGGGAATCGATGGGCTGCAGGGGCTGATCGCGCGGCTGGTGATTGCGCCGGGCGATGTGTCGGTAACCTCGCTCGGGGCCTATCCGACGTTCAACTATCACGTGAGCGGCTTTGGCGGCCGGGTCGAGACGGTTCCCTATGCGGGCGACCGGGAAGACCTCGCGGCGCTGGCCGAAGCGGCGGCGCGGCACAAGGCCAAGGTGGTCTATGTCTGCAACCCCGACAACCCGATGGGGACGTGGTGGGAGGCGGGCGAGATCGAGCGGTTTATCGACGCCGTGCCCGAGACCACGCTGATCCTGCTCGATGAGGCCTATTGCGAGACGACGCCGGCGGGCACCCTGCCCGCGCTCGACATCGCGCGGCCCAATCTCATCCGGACGCGCACGTTCTCGAAAGCCTACGGGCTGGCCGGGATGCGGGTTGGCTATGCGATCGGCGAGGCGGGTTTCATCCGGGCCTTCGACAAGGTGCGCAACCATTTTGCCGTGACGCGGATGGGCCAGGCGGCGGCGGTTGCCGCGCTCGGTGATCAGGCGTGGCTGCAGAGTGTCGTGGCGCGGGTTGCCGGAGCGCGGGAGCGGATCGCGCAGATTGCGGCGGAGAACGGGCTGGCAGCGATTCCGTCGGCGACCAACTTTGTCGCCGTCGATTGCGGACGCGACGGGGGTTTCGCGCTGGGCGTGCTGAAGGCGCTGGAGGCGCACGGCGTGTTTGTGCGCAAGCCCGTGGCGCCGGGGCTCGACCGGTGCATCCGCATCAGCGCCGGGCCGGCGGCGGAACTCGATGTGCTCGCGGCGGAACTGCCTGCGGCACTGAAGGACGCGGCCGTCTAGTCGGCAGGGCGCATCAGTCGACACTTCATAAGCTTGCTTCCGAACGAAGCTGCCAACGCAAGTCGTTCCCGTATAGTTCACTACGCCCTCCCAAAACGCAGTGCTAACGTCGTCTTGCCAGCCCCTCATTTTCGATAGTGTTGTCGATAAAATTCATAGAAATACTGGCAAGAGGTCGATACTCCGAGCCCGCAAATAGAGACGTAAACGGCCGACGCCACGACAACCGGTGGTTCACCAAGGTTGTTTTTCTGTCCTCGATACGAATCGATCTACAGAATCTGACCGAATACCCGGCAACATCGCGCTCGACGCACTCATCAGACAACTCTATTGCGTCGGCCAGAGATGCTTCATCCTGGGTCGTCGGCCGTATTACGGCCGAAAACTGTGCCAGCGAGTCGCAGTTCTCGTCATCGCATTGTCTGAGAACACGCACTGTGTATTCACCCTTGGCCGGGGAGTCCGCGACAATTACGTCTACATTCTGAAAGCGCTCCCAAGAAAAGCAGCCTATGCTGCTACGCTCGCAGAACGGCATGATCGCCGGACCGATGTTTGCAACCCGGAAGTAACGGCGTAACAGAGCGTCTTGTTCGTCAGCAACCAACCGGGGCTGGCCGATAAACTCCTGGATGGCCCGGGGCTTAACGAACAGCTCCCTGTATCCATATTCAATGGTGGGGGGGAGTGCCAAAACGACGAGGACGATCTTCCACGCCGCTGGCACGATGCACTTCTCCAAATCTCGAATAGATGGAGATCATCTGTGGCCGGGCGCTGTCAAGACCGGTCCTATTCACAACTGAAGCGTCCCGTCTCAGACGTTATGGAGTGAGCCGGCACGGTCCCTAGTTCGCGAGCGAGAGACTGGCGATGAGGCCGCGGTGGTTGGAGCCGAGCGGGTCATCAAGGGCGCGCAGCTCGTCGATGAACAGGCCGCCCCGCGTAAACATGTTGTCGATGGGGACGCCGAGCGGGCCGAACGGCACCGGCCAGGTCGCGGGATAGGTGGGGCCGGTGACGAGGCGGGCTTCGCTCACCAGCCACTCGATGTTGTCGGACCACGGCGCGGCGTTGAAATCGCCGGTCAGCACCAGCGGGCCGTCGATGGCGTTGAGGACACGCAGCAGCGTGTGCGCCTCTTCGACGGCGGCGAGATCGAAATACGGCTTCACCATATGCGCGGCGACGGCGGTGAAGCTCTTGCCGGAAACGGTGGTGGTGGCGGAGATCAGCCGGTTGCGCCAGGTGGGACCGAGGTCCTGTATCTCGACATTGCTGAGCGGGGTGCGGCTCAGCAGCATGAGATCGCAGGTCTTTGCTTCGCTACAGCCGGCGCGGGCCGGATAGACGGTCGCCAGATCGGCGAGGTGCTCGAACAGCGGCAGCGATTCCATCACCACGACAATGTCGGCGCCGGAGCTTTTGATGCGCTCGGCGATCGCGGCGGCATTCTCGAAATTGGTGTTGAGGATGTTGATGCTCAGCACCTTGATGAACGGAGTGCGCGGCGCTTCGGCCGCGACTGAGCGCGCCTGCTGCATCTGGTAGATTGAGAAACCGCCCTCGGCGGCGCTCCCCAGCGCGATCAGCAGGAACACCAGCGCGCGGCGGAAGGCGCGGGTCAGCAGCAGCACGACGGCGAGCGCCAGCATGAGGGCGGCGAGATGAAAACGCAGCGTCTGCAGCAGCGCCTGCCCCGGCAGATCGAGGTTGAGGCTCACGAGGACGAGCAGCACCGCGGTCAGCGCTGCAAGGCCGGAGACGGCCCCCCGGATTTCATCCCGCCACTGCACGTCGTTCCCCCGGCTCAGCCCTGCGACGTGCACCTATACAGCCGAGCGCGGCGCGGCTCCATCCGTTTGCGGGGCGCGAAATGCATCCGCGCCCCGATGCGGATTATTTCGCGGTGACCTTGCCCTTCATCATCGGATGGATGGTGCAGATGTAGCTGTGCGTGCCGGCGGCGACGGTCACCCTGGCGCTCTGGCCCTTGCTGAGCCGCGGCGTGGCGAACGAGCCGTCCGCCGCGGTGGCGTTGTGCGGCGCCGAATCCTGGTTGGTGAAGGTAATCGTGTCACCCGCCGCGATGGTGATGTTCGCAGGCCAGAACTTCATGCCCTTGATGGTCACGGCGTGGTTCGCCGCGAGAGCCGGGGCGGCGGCCCCCAGGATAAGCACCGCGGCGGCGGCGATGGTCTTGAGCGAGAACATGGATTGCTCCGCTGTTGCGCCCCCCGAGCCATCAACACCGCCGCGCGCGATTTAATCCCTAGCCGGCGAGCGCACCCTGCGCCGAGGCGCCGCGCTCGATCAGCAGCCGGTTATAGGCGTTGAGATAGGCACGGGCCGAAGCCACCAGCGTATCGGGCTCGGCGGCATTGCCGCTGACGATCCGGCCGTTCATTTCGAGCCGGACGTGGGCGCTGGCCTGCGCATCGGTGCCGCCGGTCACGCCATCGACGGCGTAGAGGACCAGATGCGGCTCCTTGCCCACGGCCTGCTTGATGGCGTTGAAGATGGCATCGACCGAGCCGGTGCCCTCGTAGGTCGACTCGACCTCTTCGCCGTCAATCGTCACCTTCATGGTGCAGCGATGGATGCCGCCAGTCTTGGACACGACTTCCATGTCCACCAGCTTGATCCGGTCGCCCACCGAACCCGCCTCGTCATCGACCAGAGCGACGAGATCGGCGTCGTAGACGTGCTTCTTGCGATCGGCCAGATCCTTGAAGCGCACGAAGGCTTCCTGGAAGGCGTTGTCGCCGAGGTCGTAGCCCAGTTCGCGCAGCTTGTCCTTGAACGCGGCGCGGCCCGAATGCTTGCCCATGACCAGCGTGGTTTCCTTGATGCCCACGGAGGCGGGAGTCATGATCTCGTAGGTCTCGGCGTTCTTCAGCATGCCATCCTGATGGATGCCGCTTTCGTGCGCGAAGGCGTTCTTGCCGACGATGGCCTTGTTGTACTGCACCGGGAAATTCGCGGCGGCCGAGACAATGCGGCTGGCGCGGCTCAAATGCGTCGCGTCGATCCCGGTGTCGTAGGGCATGGCATCGCCGCGCGTGCGCAGCGCCATCACCACTTCTTCGAGTGCGGCATTGCCGGCGCGTTCGCCCAGACCGTTGATGGTGCATTCCACCTGCCGCGCGCCGCCGCGGACAGCGGCCAGCGAGTTGGCGACGGCGAGGCCCAGGTCGTTGTGGCAGTGGGCCGAGAAGATCACCTTGTCGGCGCCCGGGACGCGCTCGATGATCGAGCGGAACATCGCCTCATGCTCTTCGGGAACGGCATAGCCGACGGTATCGGGCAGGTTGATGGTGGTGGCGCCGGCCTTGATCGCGAGCTCCACGCAGCGCGCCAGATAATCGATCGGCGTGCGGGTCGCGTCCATGGCGCTCCACTCGACATTGTCGATGAGGTTGCGCGCCTGGGCGACGGTGGTGGTGATGATCTCCAGCACCTGCTCCTCGGTCTTCTTCATCTGGTGGGCCAGATGGATCGGCGAGGTGGAAACGAAGGTGTGGATACGGCCCTGCCTGGCGTGCCGTACGGCCTCACCCGCCCGCGCGATATCGGCGGGAATGGCGCGGGCGAGACCAGCGACCACCGAATTCTTCACGTGCTTGGCGACGGCGACGACGGCGTCAAAATCGCCGTTCGAGGCGATGGGGAAACCGGCCTCGATGATATCGACGCCCATTTCGTCCAGCGCCTCGGCGACCTGCAGCTTTTCCTCGAGCGTCATGGAGGCGCCGGGGCTCTGCTCGCCGTCGCGCAGCGTCGTGTCGAAGATAAAGACGCGGTCTTTGTTGCCCTGCGTCACGGTCGTGGTGGTCGTCGAGGTGACGGTCGTGGTGGTCATGGTCTTCTTCCTATCAAGCGGCCGGGACGATTAAGCCCTCGCGGCCGGACAAAACTATGTTCGGCTTACCTCGGTATCCCCTGACCACCCGCCCGCCATCGCGAGCCGCCGGTACTCAGGGGCTGATAAGAAGGAGAAGCAGGAACGCGGGAAGCAGCAGCATTGCGGCGGCGAGCAACATCCGGCTCTCCCGAGCCTTCTGCTGTGCAACGGCGATGGCAATGGCGCGCTGGCGCATGGCGAAGTCCTGTCTGCGGCGCAAATACTAGCCAAAACGCGCACGAACGCAAGACCTTGCCGCAACCGCAGGGATTCCGGCGCGGGCAGCGGACGTCTCAGCCGAAGGCCAGAACCGCCGACAGCACGATGCCCACCAGCGACACGGCGGCAACGATCCGCCCGAGCCGCACCCGGTTCGCAGCGGCGGCATCCCCTGCCCGCATCTTCCTCGCCGAGGAGGCGGCGATCACGATTCCAGCGGTCAGCACGACGAGGAACAGCATCTTCACCCAGAACCAGTGGCTGATGCCGCCGAACCCGCCATAGCGCTGCCAGATCATCAGGAGGCCGCTGACGATGGCGATGATGACGCCCCAGTGGCCGAGCCGCGTGAGATAGCGGTTGCTCGCCTGCGCCGGTTCGCGCCCCCGCCCCGGCAACTGACCGAGCAGGCCCACAAAAGCGGTGGCCACCAGCATCAGGCCGAGGAAATGGGCGAACAGCAGCAGGTTGAAGGCGAGGTCCATATCACTCGAACGCAAAGATTGCCGAAACGATCACGCCGAGGAAGGCCAGCGCGGTGAATTGGCCGACCCGCGCGGCGCGCCCGGCCGCTTCCTTGTCGCCTGCCTTTGCCAGCTTGGCGTTCCGCTCGTTGAGGCCGATGAACACCAGCATCAGCGCGACGAGCACCATCTTGGCCCAGAACCACCAGTTGGGGACGACCCAGTTCCACTTGAGCCAGAAGACGAGAAAGCCGGTGATGAGCAGCGTGAGCATGGCGTACTTGCCCATCTTGCTCAGCCGCGTCGCAATGTCGGCAAGGACGGCGCGGACATCGGGTGTGGCGGAGGGCAGCTTCGCGCCGATGATCGGCATCACCACCGAATTGGCGCCGCCCACGATGAACGCGACGATGTGCACGATGAAAAGTATGAGCCCGACGACCTGCATGGCAGCGATCCTCCCGATCAGCGCGGAACCTATACCCAACACTGACTGATCCGCCAGCCGCCCCGGTGATGGGGGCCGCGATTGCTGGGCGATGGTCTTGGGTGTACCAATCTTGCCGACAGACGCAGTCGGGTTTGGGGCACGATGACCGTCCACGCAACCAGCACACCGGCCGATGCAGCGTCGGCCCGCCATGCCAGTATCCAGATGCGCTTCGACGCCGGCCGCATCGTGCGGTTCGTTGCGATCTTCGCCGCGATCATCTGGGGCTTGGGTCTGGTCCGTCAGGTGGCGTTCGCGACAGGGGCAATCGACTCACGCGCATTCGGCTGGGAGGTGATCAGCCTCGATGGCGAAGCCAACCTGCCGTCATGGTTCAGCGGGCTGCTGCTGTTCACGATCTCCGTGACGGCGCTGTTCCTTGCGAAGTTTGCCCGCATCGCCGAGCCGCGGAACGCGGCGTGGTGGATGCTGCTCTCCGCGTTCTTCCTGCTGCTCTCGGCCGACGAAATCGTCGGGTTGCACGAAGCGACGGTGTGGCCGCTCCACTCGATCCGGACGTGGACCGGGCCGCTGCTGTTTGCCTGGGTGCTGTGGGGCGTGCCGCTGCTGGCGCTGGTCGGCCTGCTGTTCGTGCCGCTGCTGGCGCGGCTGCCGCGCGCCACGACCCTGCGCCTTTGCATCGCCGCCACCATCGGCATCGCCGGGGCTGTCGGCATGGAGATGATCGCCGGCATGGTCATCGACTGGCGGCTCGACCGTGACGGCTATTACGCCGCCGCGGTCGCGCTCGAAGAAGGCGGCGAACTCACGGGCGCGGTGCTGTTCCTGCGCGGCCTGCTGCTGCACATCGCCGACAGCACGTCGCGGCTGACGTTCGACCTGCGTCAGGCCGGCAGCGCGAACGTCGCGGGGTCGAGTTCCAGAACCTGACAGATGGCGCGCACGACGATCTCGTGGTCCACGCGCTCGTGCAGGCCCGAGACGGTGGCCGCCCCGACGATCCCAATGCCTTTCACGCGGATCGGGAAGCTGCCGCCCGAAAGCGCGAACTCGTCGACCGGCAGGTTGCGGTGCGGCGGGAACATCTTTTCTTCGTTGTTCTCGAGTTTGGCGCGGTACGACGCCTTCATCAGGCGCTGCACGACGTTGGACTTGCGGCGGATCCAGTGCTCGTTGTCGGCGGTCGCGCCCGGCATGCCGAAATAGACCAGCGGCCGGTCCCACAGGCGCACGCTGCAGGCGATGCCGAGCGTCTCGGCTTTCGCGCGCTCGCGCACCTGCGTGGCGAGCGCGAAAGCAACGCGCTCGTTGAACTCCGGGAACACCAGCCCCTGTTCCTGCGCGATGATCTTCTGGATGTCTTCAGCGACGGCCAATGCGTCCTCCCCGGCGTGCTTTCCGCCCTGCGCTTTAGCACGGTGCCCGCCTGTGGCCCAAGTCCGGCGCATGGTTAGCGCCCGCTTAACCGGCGGTTCAGTTCGCGTTCATCCGGGCGGAGGCATACCCCCGCCCCTCGACACCCCAGTGGGCGTCACCACCAGATTTCGAGGACATGAAATGGCGAACATCTTTTCGGCTCTCGTCCGGCGTCCCGGACGGCGCAGGATCTATGCGGACCTGATGAAGCTCGACGACCATCTGCTGCGCGACATCGGCTTTGACCGCGATCTCACGGTGCTGATGTCGGGCCGCGGCAAGGTTACCCGCACGCACGAGTAGACTCCCGGCCCACTATGGATCGAACGGCCGGAGGGCTCCGCGTGGCGGGGCCCTTCGCGTTGCGGGCTACTGGGAATCGCGGAAGCGGATGCCAAGCACGGCGCCGATGAACAGACCGGGTGCACCGAACCGCAGCGCCGACAGCCAGTCGCCGCCGGTGATCCACAGCTGCAGCACGATGAATGCCGACCAGAACACCACCATGCCCCAGATGAACCACGGGCTGTAGTGCACGACGCGGCGGGCGCTGAGCGTCAGGTCAGCCTTGCGGTCATCCGGTTCGATGGGCGGCTCGATGGCTTGCATCAAGCTGCTATACGGCGCTGATCCGAAAAAACAAAGGGCCGCCCGGAGGCGGCCCCTGTGCAGCGTTTGAGATGCGTGCAAGCTTACTGCAGGACGACGACCGGCGAACCCGACGGGACGCGGTTGTAGAGATCGATCACATCCTGCGACAGCAGCCGGACGCAGCCGCTCGAAACCGCCTGCCCGATGGTGCGCGCATCGAGCGTCGCGTGCAGCCGGTACAGCGTGTCACGGCCGTTCTGGAAGATGTAGAGGGCGCGCGCGCCGAGCGGGTTTTCCAGGCCCGGCTCCATGCCGTTGCGGTAGATTTCGAGTTCCGGCTGGCGCTTGATCATGTCGCTCGGCGGCGTCCAGCGCGGCCATTCGCGCTTGTAGCCGATGTTGGCGCGGCCGTTCCAGGCAAAGCCCTCGCGGCCGATGCCGACGCCGTAGCGCATCGCCTTGCCGCCCTCCAACGTCCAGTAGAGGTAGCGATTGGGCGTATCGACAACCACTGTGCCAGCACGCTCGCCAGTCGGGTTATCGACCACCTGGCGCCAGAACTGCGGATTGAGCTGCGACAGCTGCACCGCCGGCACCGGATAGGGCTCGGCGGGCAGCGCCGCATACATTTCGCGCACGGCTGCGGGCGCGGAGGATTCGGTGCGCTCCATGGCGAGCGCGCGGCGCGACCCGGTGCTCGAGCAACCGGCGAGGGTGAGGGCGGCAAGCCCGGTACCGGCAACGAGGAAGGCGCGGCGGGAATAATTCGTGGTCATTGGCAATTCCATCGGTCGGACGACCGGTTGATGTCGGTTGGGGAGAAATGGAGACGGGAAGCTCAGCCGCGCGGCGGGCGGAACTGTCTCTCCGGGCCATAGCGGCCCAGCGTGAGCGTCAATATGCGAGGCTCGTTCTTCGCCTCGGGGTACGGTTGCTCCACATCCATCGCAACAGGCAGCAACGCCGGCTGGTGCGGGCACGGGATGGCGATGCCGCCGAGCTTTTTGGCGCAGGGCTTATAGGCATCGACCGTGGACGCGGCCGCGGTGACGCATTGCTCGCCGGCATCGGCGGCGATGGCGCCGAACACGCGGTGCGACGCCTGTCCGCCATGCGCATAGGACGCCGTCGCCGCACCAATACTGGCGAAGGCGAAAATCACCGCGATGACGAGCAGAAGCCGATTCATGCCCGATCTATAGCCGCCGTACGTACCCGGGGCGACCGCGCTCGCGAATATCTGAATTGAGCCCGGCACAGGCGAGCGACCGCGGAACCGCGCCGGGGCCGGACGCAAATTCCCTTGAAGCACAGGCGTTTCAGGCAACGCGGGGGTGCGGTCGCCGTTTTGAGCGTATGTTACCGGAATGCAACGGGAGCGTCGAAATGAACCGCAGGCCGCCGAGACAGTTCAGCCTCAGGGATGCCATGCCGCATCTGCCGCCCCGCACCTTTGGCGAGCATCTCGCCGACAGGATCGCGACGGTCGTCGGCTCATGGACCTTCATCATTGTGCAGACGGGGCTGCTGGCACTGTGGCTGCTGCTGAACGTCGTGGGCTGGGTGCAGCACTGGGACCCCTACCCGTTCATCCTGCTCAACCTCGCGCTATCGTTCCAGGCGGCGTTCACCGCGCCGATCCTGATGATGGCGCAGAACCGGCAGTCGGCGATCGACCGGCACAAGGCGCAGCTCGACTATGACGTGAACCTGCGCGCCGAACTCGACATCGAGTCGCTGCACCAGAAGGTCGACCTGCTGCGCCAGGAGGACATCACCCGGCTCGTCGGCCTGCTCGAAATGCTGACCAAGGAGCGCATCGAGCAGGAGCGCGCCGAACAGACAGAGGCGAAGAAATAGAAAGGGCCCCGCTGGGGGCCCTTCCGAATTCCTGTCCGGCAGGTGCCGAGCTTAGTTCTTCGTCTTGTCCACGAGGGCGCCGGCCTTGATCCACGGCATCATGTCGCGGAGCTTTTCGCCAACTTCCTCGATCGGATGCTCGTCGGCAAGGCGACGGGTCGCCTTGAAGCGCGAGCCGCCCGAACGGTGCTCCTGCATCCACTCGGAGGTGAACTTGCCCGACTGGATGTCGGCCAGCACGCGCTTCATCTCGGCCTTGGTTTCCGAGGTGATGATGCGCGGGCCCGACACGTACTCGCCCCACTCGGCGGTGTTCGAGATCGAGTAGTTCATGTTGGCGATGCCGCCCTGGTAGATCAGGTCGACGATCAGCTTCACTTCGTGCAGGCACTCGAAGTAGGCCATTTCCGGAGCGTAGCCGGCTTCCACCAGCGTCTCGAAGCCGCCGCGGATAAGCTCGACCAGACCGCCGCAGAGCACGACCTGCTCGCCGAACAGGTCGGTCTCGCATTCCTCGCGGAAGTTGGTCTCGATGACGCCCGAACGGCCGCCGCCAACGCCCGAGGCGTAGGCCAGCGCGATGTCATGGGCATTGCCCGAGGCGTCGTTGTGGACGGCGATCAGGCACGGCACGCCGCCGCCCTTCTGGAACTCACCGCGCACGGTGTGGCCCGGGCCCTTCGGCGCGATCATGATCACGTCGACGGTCTTCTTGGGCTCGATCAGGTTGAAGTGCACGTTGAGGCCGTGCGCGAAAGCGAGCGCCGCGCCGTCGCGGATATTCGGCTCGATCTCGTTCTTGTAGACGTCGGCCTGCAGTTCATCGGGGATGAGCATCATGATGACGTCGGCCCAGGCGGCGGCTTCGGCGATCGACATCACCTTGAGACCCTCGCCCTTCGCCTTCTTGGCGGAGGCGCCATCGGGACGCAGCGCCACGACGATGTCCTTCACGCCCGAGTCGCGCAGGTTCAGCGTATGGGCATGGCCCTGCGAACCGTAACCGACGATGGCGATCTTCTTGTTCTTGATGATGTTCAGATCGGCATCCCGATCGTAGAAAACGCGCATGGAAGTCTCCCCTGTTTGCGTTGTGGCCAAGCGGCCGCGTTAGTGTTTTTCGTAGAGTGCCAGGAACTGTTCGGTGGCCCGCAGCGCTTCAGCTTCGACCTGTTCAGCGGTGAGCTTGAGCTCATCGCCGAGCAGCAGCCGCAACTGCACGTCGCGGACCACGAGACCGAAGAAGGTGCGGAACGCCTCTTCCGAGGAGTCGAAGCGCAACAGCCGCGCATCGCGGCCCGCTTCGAGCACCGGCTTCAGCCGGCGGCCCATTTCGAGCCGCCCGTTTTCGAGGACGATGGTCCCCAGCCCGCGCTTTTCCTCACCCGCATGGGCGACGGCGAGGCGGTTGAGCGTCACCGAGATTTCCCCGGCCAATGTGCCGAGGAGATCACGGGCGAACTGCTCGATGCTGCGGCGCAGCGTCGTGGCGTCGAGCCGGTGCCGGTCGACACGCGGCACGCGGACTTTTGCAGCCTGCCACTGCACCGTGGCCGTCAGCAGCCCGTCGCGATCGCCGAACCATTTGTAGAGCGTCTCTTTCGAGCAGCTTGCGCGGCGCGCCACCGCCGTCATGGTCAGCCCCGCCCCGCCCTCGACGAGCAGTTCGAGCGCCGCCGTCAGCACCTGCTGCTGGCGGGTGGTGAAAGCTTCCTCACGCAGATCGACGGCCGCCGGGCTTGCGCCGGTGCCGGCAGTCCTCTGCATCGTTGTCCGTTGTGCCGCGATGTGAACCACTTGATCCTCCAGGCCCGCCGGCCTGCTAGCGCAGCTTCCGTACCGTACGTTACGGTTCGGTGCAAGAGCGATTCGCGGTGATGGCTGAGCAGAGCCCCCGTCCACGGTTATGCCGCCGCGGGGGCGCCGGTATTCATGAGGTTGACGAGGGCCTGGGAGGTGAGGGCGTCGCCGCTGAGTTCGGCGCAGATGGCGCCGCGGTAGAAGACGAGGACGCGGTCGCATCCGCGGGCCAGTTCCTCGGGGTCGGTGGAGAGGTAGAGCACCACGGCGCCACCCGCCGCGGCCTTGCGCAGGAGGAGGTTGATCTCCTCGCGCGCGCCGATATCGACGCCGCGCGTCGGGTCATCGAGCAGCAGGGTCGAGGGGGCGATGTCGAGCCACTTGGCGAGCACCACCTTCTGCTGGTTGCCGCCCGAGAGCGAGCCGGCATTGAGCTCCACGGATTTGGTGCGCACGCCGACCCGGGCGGCGAGCGCTGCAGCGCGTTCGCGCAGTGCCTGCGTGCGCAGGAACAGGCCGTCGCGCGCCATGCCGACGGTGCGGACCTGGACGACGTTTTCCCAGATCGGCTTGTCGAGCATCAGGCCAAGCTTGCGGCGGTCGCCGGAGACATAGGCGACGCCGCGCGCAATGGCTTCGCGCAGTGAGGTGGGGCGCGGTTTGCCGCCCGGCAGCATGATCTCGCCGCTGCCAATCTTGCTGAGCCCCGCGAGGGCGGCGAGCATGGCTTCCGGCCCTGCCCCGGCAAGCCCCGCAAGCCCGACGATCTCGCCCGGCTCCACGCGGAAGCTGACATTGCTGAGACCGGATGATGAGGTGACATTCGAGACGGTGAGCGCGCTGTTCGGGGCGGCAGACTTCGCCACCGCGGGCCGCGCGCGAACCGGTTTTGGTGCGGGCTGCGCCGAACCGGCTTCGCCCTTCCCCAGCATGGCGGCGACGATGCCGTCCATCGTGAGGCCGGAGAGTTTTGCGCTGCTGAGCACCACATGCCCGTCGCGCAGAATGGTCACCTCGTCGCACAGCGACATGACCTCTTCGAGAATGTGCGAGACGTAGACGACGCCGACATCGCGCTCGCGCAGCACGCGCAGGATTTTCAGCAGCC
Source organism: Devosia sp. (assembly GCA_035433065.1). Classification (GTDB taxonomy): domain Bacteria; phylum Pseudomonadota; class Alphaproteobacteria; order Rhizobiales; family Devosiaceae; genus Devosia_A. The sequence goes on from DAORUH010000061.1 coordinate 13,963, forward strand.
GGTCGCTGGCGCCGGTTTCGAGCGCCGAGGTCGGCTCATCGAGCAGCAAGACGCGCGGCTGCGACACCAGTGCCTTGGCGATTTCGACGAGCTGGCGTTCGGCGAGCGAGAGTTCGGCGACCAGCGTGTGCAGCGGCCGGGCCACGCCCAGTTCCTGCAGCACCGGAATGACCAGCTCGCGCATCTTGCGCCGGTCGATGAAGGGGCCGATGCGCGGTTCGCGCATCGGGAACAGGTTGTCGAGAATATCGAGCTGCGGAAAGAGGCTCAGCTCCTGCGCCACGACGGCGACGCCATGCGCTGCGGCATCCGCCGTGGTGCGGAAGCTGACCTCCTTGCCCGCGAGGCGGAGGGTGCCGGCATCGGGGCGGATGGCACCGGTCATGATCTTGACCAGCGTCGATTTCCCCGCGCCGTTTTCGCCGAGCAGCGCGTGCACGCTGCCCGGCCGCACGGCGAAGTCGGCGCCCTTGAGGGCGACGACCCCGCCATACGCCTTGCGCACGCCCTGTGCCTCGAGAGCAATCATTGCCCTTGCCCCGATCAGCCGATCACTTCGGCGGCCAGGGACCGACGATGTACTTGTCGGCATGGGCGAGGATGTCGTCGCCGACCGGCGCGAGGGCGGCGGCAACCGTCTCGGCGCTCTGCTGGCGGGCGATCACGGCGTCGATGTTCTCGGCGCTGACCAGTTCACCCGGCACCAGCAGCAGGCCCTGGATCAGGTCCTTGCCATCGATCGCCGCGTTGGCGAGCGCGCGGGTCGCGAGATAACCGCTCAGCCAGTGGCCGGGCGACATGATGTAGTCGACGTACCCGTCCTTCACCGCCTGCAGGTTGCCGGCCTCGAGGTCGAAGCCGCCGGACGGCAGGTTGAAGCCGGTGCGCTGGGCGAGGAGGCCCCACGCGGTCGGGTCCTGCGCGCTCGGCGCCATGACGGCGACCGCATCGGGGTTGGAGCGCAGCAGCGCTTCCCACGCCGCATAGACTTCCGCCGACGAGGCACTGACGCCATTGGTGGCGACCGGGCCGACGATCTTCAGGTCCGGGCGGAGCTCGGCGATCTTCGCGGCCATGCCGGCGGCGCGCATATCGAGCGGCGGAACGCCGACACCGGTATTGCCGATGATGACGGTGCCCTTGGCATCAGCGGGAACCAGCGCCAGCACCTTCTCGGCGATCTGCGCGCCGATGCCGGTGTTGTCGGCGGTGATGAAGAGGCCAATGCCCGAACCATCGGGCGGCGGCGCGTCGATGGCGACCATCGGGATGCCGGCGGCCGTGGCGTCCGCGGCCGGCCGCGTCATCGGACCGGAGGCGAGGCTTTGCAGGACGATGCCGTCCTTCTGCGTCTGCGCAATGGGCCCGAACAGCGCCACCTGGCGCTGCGGATCGCCGGTATCCGGCGCGGCCGTCAGCACGTTGACGCGTGGGTCGAGCGTGGCCACGGCCTTGCCGCCATTGGCCATCTGCACGAAGGCGTCGGTCTTGGTTTCCCAGTAGACGAAGCCGAGCTCGACTTTCTTGTCCTGCGCGAGCGTGGCGCCCGCGAAGCCGGCAAGGCCAATCGCCACGCCTGCTGCCAACAGGCTGATGCGGCTCATGCGAGACGGTCGTCTCGCGGCAGTCTGGTTCATTGGTCGCATGTCTGTCCTCCCTGTTTCAATTGTTGCCGGACGGCCGCATGCCGGCCGCACGAAAGTTGCTTTCACTAGTCGCGTTGCGCGGCGCGGCGGCGCTGGCGCTGCACGAGCCCATCCACCGAGACGGCCCCGAGGATCACCGCACCGGTCGCGAACTGCGCCCAGGTTGCGGGGATCTGGAAATAGACGAGCCCAACCGCCACCGCCGTCAGCAGGATCGCGCCGATGATCGCCCCGAACACCGTGGCCCTGCCCCCCGCCAGCGGCGTGCCGCCGATAACGGCGCCGGCCACCGCGAACAGCTCGATGCCGCCACCGCTCTGCGGATCGCCGACGGTGAAGAAGGCCAGCGCCACGATGCCGGCGAGACCCGCCATGAAGCCCGCGAGCACAAAGCCGATGGTCCGCGTCCGGCGCACCGGAATGCCCGAGAACGCGGCAGCGTCGGGGTTCGAGCCGATCTCGCGCACGCGGTAGCCGAACGGGGTGTTGCGCATCACCAGCGTCAGCACGATGCCGACAACAATGAGCAGGATGATCGAGACCGGGATGCCGAGCACCCTGCCCCCGCCGAGCACGGCGAGGATCGGATCGGACAGCGGGACGCCGGTGACCTGCGTGCCCCCGGCCAGCGCCAGCGCCAGGCCGCGCAGCATCCAGCTCATCGCCAGCGTGCCGATCAGCGACGGAATGCCGATCACCTGGCTGGTGAAGGCGTTGAGCAGACCCACGCCCATCGCTACGCCGAGCGAGATGATGATGGCGAAAACCGGCGGCATGCCGGCGCGCATCAGCAGCGCCGCGACAATGCCGGTCAGCACATAGTTGCCGCCCACCGACAAATCGATCTCGTTCTGCGGGATGAGAAACACGAGCCCCGCGGCAATCAGCGCCGCATAGACCGAGCTCTGCACGACGTTGATCAACTGCCCCGGCGCGAGGAAGTTGGGGTGGAACGCCCCGACGATCCCCACCACCACGATCAGCGCAATCACCGCGCTCGACCAGTCGGTGAAACGTGGCGACTTCGACGTCGCCATCAACG
>DAORUH010000062.1:0-16441 GCA_035433065.1 Devosia sp.
TACGTCGACAGGAGACCTCACGCCGTGTCCAGCCGCATCATCCCGGTCCAGCCGTTCGACTATGTGGTTTTTGGCGCGACGGGCGACCTCACCAAGCGCAAGCTGATCCCGGCGCTCTACCATCGATTCAAGAACGGCCAGTTCGACGAACAGAGCCGCATCATCGGCGTGTCGCGCTCGAAGCTCACCGACGCCGAGTTCCAGAAGCTCGGCCGCGAGTCGATCGAGCAGTTCGTGGAAAAGGAGTACCAGGACAAAAAGACCATCGACCGCTTCGTGTCGGTGCTGTCCTATGTCGCCAACGATGTGACGGACGAGAGCAAGTGGGCCGATATCGGCAACCTGCGCGACGACCCGAACATCGTGCGCGCGTTCTATCTCGCGATCGCGCCCGACCTGTTCGGGCCGACCTGCGAGTATATCGCGAAGAAGGGGTACTACCGGCGCGATGCGCGCGTGGTGATCGAGAAGCCGTTGGGGCACGATCTCGCGTCCTCGATCGCGATCAACGACGAAGTGTCGAGGATTTTTCAGGAAGATCAGGTCTACCGGATCGATCACTATCTCGGCAAAGAGACGGTGCAGAACCTGATGGCGCTGCGCTTTGCCAATATCCTGTTCGAGCCGATCTGGAATTCGGCGCATATCGACCACGTGCAGATCACGGTGGCCGAGAGCGTCGGGGCGGGGACGCGCGGCTACTACGATGAGTCCGGCGCGCTGCGGGACATGATCCAGAACCACATCATCCAACTGCTCTGCCTCGTGGCCATGGAGCCTCCGGCGTCGGATGCGGCCAATGCGCTGCGCGACGAAAAGCTGAAGGTGCTGCGCTCGCTGAAGCCGATCAAGGGACCGGACGTGGCGAAGGCGACGGTGCGCGGCCAGTATCGCGGCGGCAGCGTCGATGGCGGGGCGGTGGCCGGCTATCAGGACGAACTGCCCGACGAAAAGAAGGGCTCGCGCACCGAGACGTTCGTGGCGCTCAAGGCCGAGATCGAGAACTGGCGTTGGGCGGGCGTGCCGTTCTACATCCGGACGGGCAAGCGCCTGCCGACGCGGGCGTCGGAGATTGTCATCCAGTTCCGGCCGATCCCGCACTCGATCTTCGATCACGCGGAAGGCGCGCCCAAGCCCAACCGGCTGGTCATCCGCATCCAGCCGGACGAGGGCGTAAAACTGTTCCTGATGATCAAGGACCCGGGGCCGGGCGGCATGCGCCTGCGCGAGGTTCCGCTGAACCTGAGCTTTGCGGCGACCTTTGCCGAGCGCACCCCCGAGGCCTACGAGCGGCTGCTGCTCGACGTGATCCGCGGTTCGCAGACGCTGTTCATGCGCCGCGACGAGCTGGAGGCGGCGTGGCAATGGGTCGATCCGATCCGCAATGCCTGGGATGTCGCGACCGATGCGCCGCAGCCCTATACGTCGGGCACCTGGGGCCCGACCGGCGCGATCGCGCTGATCGAGCGTGACGGCCGCACCTGGAACGAGGACGGACATTGACCCCCGCACGGCTCAACTTCGCCACCAAGGACGAACTCGCCACGGCGCTGGCCGAGGCCGTGGCCGACAATATCCGGGCGGGCCTCGCGGCGCGCGGCGCGGCGGTGATCGCCGTTTCCGGCGGCTCGACGCCGGGCAGGTTCTTCACCAAGCTTGGGAAGAAGAAAGACATCGACTGGGAGAACGTTTTCGTCACGCTCGTCGATGAACGCTGGGTGCCCGAGACGTCTGACCGCTCCAATGCGGGTCTGGTGAACGAGAAGATGCTGCAGGGCCCGGCGGCGGTCGCGAAGTTCATTCCGCTGTATTCGGGCGGAGACGAGCCGACCAAGGCCGCATTGCAGGTGACGGCCAAGGCGCTGGCGCAGTTGCCGATGCCGTTCGATGCAGTGATCCTCGGCATGGGCAGCGACGGGCACACGGCCTCGTTCTTTCCGGGTGGCGACAACCTCGATGAGGCGCTGACCGGCGCAGGTCCGGTGGCGACCATGCGGGCAGAAGGCGCCGGCGAGGCGCGCGTCACCATGACCCTGCCGCACCTGCTGCAGACCGCTGGCCTCTACCTCCACATCGAAGGGGAGGAAAAGGACACGGTGCTCGAGGATGCGCTGGCCGACGGGCCGGTGGAACAGATGCCGGTGCGTGCCGTTCTGCGTCAGGATACGACGCCGCTGACGATCTACTGGTGTCCCTGAAAGCTGGGTCACACCCTCGTGGTTCGACAAGCTCACCATGAGGGCTACTGAGATTTGCCGCTGAGGCCTTTGTCCTGAGCCTGTCGAAGGACCGGGGCCGGAAATTGCGATTCCTGCGGCGTCCGTCGCCGCACCATTCGAGAGCAAGCCATGCCCGTGATCAAAGCCATTCAGGACGTGACCGACCGCGTTGTGGCTCGCAGCGCGCCAACCCGCCGGGATTATCTTGAACGCATCGAGGGGGCGCGCCGCGCCGGGGTGCATCGCGCCGCGCTTGCCTGCGGCAACCTCGCTCACGCGTTCGCGGCGTGCGGGCCATCGGACAAGGCGAAGCTGGCGGGGAACAAGGCGCTAAACCTCGGCATCGTCACGTCCTACAATGACATGCTGAGCGCCCATCAGCCGTACGGGACCTATCCCGACCTCATCAAGGAGGCGGCGCGCGAGATCGGCGCGACGGCGCAGGTCGCAGGCGGCGTGCCGGCGATGTGCGATGGCGTGACCCAGGGCCAGCCTGGCATGGACCTGTCGCTGTTTTCCCGCGACGTGATTGCCATGTCGACGGCGATTGCGCTGAGCCACAACATGTTCGATGCGGCAGTGTATCTCGGTATCTGCGACAAGATCGTGCCCGGCCTGATGATCGGGGCGCTGACCTTTGGCCACCTGCCTGCGGTTTTCGTGCCGGCGGGGCCAATGCCGTCGGGCCTGCCCAACGACGAGAAGGCGAAGGTCCGCCAGCTCTATATGGAGGGCAAGGTCGGCCGCGCCGAACTGCTCGAGGCCGAGGCGAAGTCGTATCATTCGCCCGGCACCTGCACCTTCTACGGGACCGCGAACTCCAACCAGATGCTGATGGAGATCATGGGGCTGCATCTGCCCGGTGCGAGCTTCGTCAACCCGAACACGCCGCTGCGCGATGCGCTGACGCGCGAGGCGACGAAGCGCGCGCTGTCGCTGACCGCCGAGGGCAATGATTACACGCCGATCGGGCACGTCATCGACGAGAAGGCGATCGTCAACGGCATGGTGGGCCTGCTTGCCACCGGCGGCTCCACCAACCACACCATGCACATCGTCGCCATCGCGCAGGCGGCGGGTATCAAGGTGACGTGGGAGGACATGAGCGACCTGAGCGATCTCGTGCCGCTGCTCGCCCGCGTCTATCCGAACGGCATCGCCGACGTGAACCACTTCCACGCGGCGGGCGGCATGGGCTTCCTCATCCGCGAACTGGTCGATGGCGGCTTCCTGCATGACGACGTGAAGACGGTGTGGGGCGGGGGACTTTCCAACTATGCCGTCGAGGCGAAGCTGATCGCGGACAAGCTCACCTTCGAGCCCTCGCCCGAGCAATCGGGTAACCCCAAGGTGCTGGCGCCGGTCAAGGACGCGTTTTCGAAAAACGGTGGTCTCAAGGTGCTGAAGGGCAACCTCGGCAAGTCAGTGATCAAGGTTTCCGCGGTGAAGGAAACCAACCGCGTGATCGAGGCGAAGGCGCGGGTCTTTCACACCCAGGATGGCCTGCAGGCGGCGTTCAAGAGCGGCGAACTCAATGGCGACGTCATCGCCGTCGTCCGCTTCCAGGGGCCGAGGGCCGTCGGCATGCCGGAACTGCACAAGCTCACCCCGGCGCTCGGCATCCTGCAGGACCGGGGTTTCAAGGTGGCGCTGCTGACCGATGGCCGCATGTCCGGCGCGTCGGGCAAGGTGCCGGCCGCCATTCACATGACGCCCGAGGCGATCGATGGCGGGGCGATTTCGAAGATTCGCGATGGTGACCTGATCCGGCTCGATGCCAATGAGGGCACGCTCACCTATCTCGGCGACGAACGTGAGTTCTTCTCGCGCACGCCGGCCACCGAGGACCTGCGCCGCGAGCACTCCGGCATGGGGCGCGAACTGTTTGCCGGTTTCCGCGCCCTTGTCGGCACGGCCGATCACGGGGCCAGCGTCTTCGGCTAGTCGCGCGATCTGCCCCGTGCTCTAGTTTGCGCATGGGAAGATTCGTCCAGTTCGGTCTGGTTCTGGCGTCCACGGCGGCTCTGGCCGCCTGCTCGTCGCTCGGTGTTGGCGCCGGTGGCGGCGCCGTTTCGCCGCCCGCCAGTCCGCAGGCGGCCGGCCTGCTTGGCGAGGATGCCGCCGCGGCGATGATCGTCCTCGATCTTCCCGGCTCGCTCGAACCCGTTCCGGATGCCTCGATTGTCGCCTTCAAGCTGACGGCGAAGGGGGGCGATATCCGCCGGATCGACGCGCTGCTTGTCCCGGCAGATGCGGAGGGGGTCATGGAGACCCTGCCGCCGCCGGCGACGGACCGGACGTATTACCTGTTCGGGTTTTCGCCCAAGGATCAGCAGAAACTGCGCGAGGCGCAGGAGTGGGCTGGGGCGCAATCGGCGGTGGACGTGCAGATCGATCTGCTGCCCGCGCTGTGCAACACCGAGCAGATCGATCAGGCGACGACGCGTTTCTCGGTGCTGGCGGCGGTGAGCGGCGCGAAACTCGCGCCGCTCAGGAGCAATATGTCGGTTGCCGAAATGGTCGCCGCCCGTAACCGGCCGCTGCAGCTTTGCGCCGGCCACAGCGGCTGACCGGTCCTAGAAGCCGCCGCCGGTCTTGAAGCCGCCGGTGCGCCGGGTGCCGGACGTACCCGTCCGTGGCCGCGAGAACCCGCCGCCCCCACCACCGCTGGAGCCACCACCGAACCCGCCGCCGAAGCCGCCGGGCAGGCGTCCCCAGCTGCCGCCGCTGTTGCTGCGCGTTCCGCCGCCGAAGCTGGTGTCCGGCCAATTGAAGCCGCCGCCCCACGGGTTGTTATTGGCCCCGCTCTGCCGGCGGTAGTCATCATCGTCATCGCGGCGACGGGTGTTGCCGCGCCACGGATCGGAGCCGCCCTGCCAATTCTGGCTGCGCTGCCACTGCTGCCAGTAGTTCGCCGCAGAGATGCCGCCCCTCAGGAAATCGTTGAGCACGTCGCCGACGAGATTGTCCTCGCGGAAGGTCGAGCGCGGGTTGTCGAAACCCTGCTTCTTGAACTCGTACTGAATGTCCTCGAGCTCGCGCCGCCGCGCGGCGAGCGTCTTGAGGCGGGCCCGCTGGTCCTTGGTCTCGTCCTCTTCCTCGACGGCGCGCCGGCGCGCGTCGTCGATCTGGGTGACCACCGCATCGTCTTCGGGCGTTCGCGTCGCACGCGCCTCGGCAAGGAGGGTCTGGATGTCGGCCCGCCCGAGACTGTCGGCGAGGCTGGCAACCGCGCTCGAAAAGGTCGGGTCGTTTCCCTGCGCCAGTTCGCGCTGTTCCTTGGCCGCCTCGTCGCGGGCGTCTTCTCTCGCCACGACTTCGGCATCGATCTCGACAACCCGCGCCTGTGCGGTGTTCAGCGCCTCGCGCACCGGTTTGCCGCCGGCGGCGTCGACTGCCTCGGCCTCGAGCGCCCGCACCTCGGCGACTGCCGCCTCGGCCCGTTCCCGCTGCCGCTCGGCGTGCTCGCGCAGGCGCAGCGGGATCTCGTTGAGCATGGTGAAGTTGGGTCGCGCCTCGGGATAGCCGACAAGGTTGGCAACGAGACTGTCGAGCCATTTGACGAGGTTGTTGGCGCGATAGTTCTTGGTGCCGTAGCCGCGCTCCCACAGATACATGAACAGCGGATCGTCGCGGTAGGGCTTGCCCTTCTGGTCGCGATCGCCTTCTGCCTGCTCGGTCTTGCGCAGGCTTTCCCCGGCAATGTGCAGCAGTTCGTCCGCGGCGGTGCGCTTTGCCGCATATTCGGGGGCCTTCGAGGCTTCCCCAGCAACGCGCTCGGCGATCGCCTTGAGCGACGCCTCCTGGGTGGCGGCCTTCGCCACCTGCTCGGCGCGTTCGGCCGTCAATTCGGCGATGGTCCGGTCATGGTCGCTGAGCGCTGCCTCGGCCGCGTTCAGCGCGCCCTGATGCGCCTTGAGCTTTTCGCGAGCGTCGGCCTCGGCGGCGCTGAGCCGGCCGGTCAACTGCGACTGCACCTCCGGCGCAAGCCGGACCTTGGCGAGCTGGCGGAGCATCTCGCTCTCGGTCGCCTTGATCTTGGCGATGAGTTCGGCGCTGCGCCCGAGGCGCTTGGCGATGTCGTCCTCCTCGCGCCGCACGTCACGCAGTGCGTCCTCAAGCGAGCGAAGGGCTTCAGGTCCTGAAAGCGTCATGGCCTCACCACCGGGTCACCGCGCCACCGAGGACGGGGACGGTGTATTCGACATCGAGGAAGCCATACTGCTTGATGCCCACGGTGTTGCGCTGGATGATGCCATCATCGCGCTTGTCCGCCTCGACCTGCCTGTAGACCGATTCCGGCACGCGCAGGCCCCATTTTGACACCGTTTCGGTTTCGTTGTTTTCCTCGTTGAGGATAGGCAGGCTGAGCGGATTGCCGTTCTTGTCGATCGCTTCCACCACGACATAGTAGTTCGTCGCCTCGGTATTGATCTCGGGGAAGGTCCAGAAGCCCGACTGTTCGCCCTGCTTGCCGACGACCCTCAGGGTGTATTCCTGCCGCAGCTTGTCGCGCAGGGCCTCGAGTTCGGTGATCGCCTTTTCGGCACCGGCGCGGTCGCCCTCGGCCGCCGCAGCCTTGCCGCGGGTACGGATTTCGGCCGCCTGGTTGGACGCCAGCTGCACCTTGGTTTCGTCGAAAATGGTATTGTAGAGCGTGTCCATCTTCGCCGGCAGCGTCTCGGCGAGTTCGATCCGGGCGGCCTCGATCTGGCTCTGCTGGAACGGACGGTAGGCGAGGAAATAGCCACCCAGCCCGATGACCAGCGCGAGGCCGATGACCATCGCCACCGGCCCCCAGCGCTTGCGGGCCACATAGAGGCGGGCCAGCGACGTGCCGAGGCCGGGCTTGGGCGGGGAATAGGCGAAGCGGCTCTCGTTGAGAGCCGCAACGCCTTCCTTCAGCACCGAGTCCGGAACCTCGATCCCCTGGTTGCGGTAGATGTCCCGCAACTTTTCGACGAGGTCCTGTTCGCGCGATTCGGAACCAAGTTCCCGCACGACCAGATCCTGCCGGTGACGCAATGTGTCGACCACATCCATGGCCAGCATGACGTCATCGAGCGGAGCCTTGGACGAGTCCGCCGCTGCAGGGGCCGACGACTGCGCGTTCGTATCGCCTGTACTACTCACGTTTTCCGGTTAGGCCTTGTTGGTCTCGAGCAGGAGTGCGTTGCCTTCAGCCGCAAGCGCCGCGAGACGGCGCTTGCCGTCTTCGACCGCGTCACGGATTTCAGCGGAGTTCTTGGTCGACAGAACGCGCATCTCGTTGATGATGGTGCGCGACTTTTCCTGGAAATTGACGACGGAGTCGACGAGCTTCTTGACGGCATCGGCGCGGATGGTCGGACCGTAGCCGGCCTTGACCGCCTCTTCGCCGACGCGGTCGCCGATCTCGCTGAGCGTCTCGAGGCTCTTCGACATGCCTTCCTTCATCGCATTCAGCGTCTCGGTCGATTCGTGCAAGCCGAAGAGGCCGGTGAACGAAGCGGACAGGGCGGTGAACACCGTCTCGTTGGTCGAGAAGAACGAAATCGACTGCTGGTAGACGCGTTCCTTGGCCTGCGTCGTCTGCATGAGACGGGCCATGACCACTTCCGAGGTCGAGTAGGAAATGGTGAGATTGTCGCTCAGGTCCTTGGCGATCTGGTAGCGGCGCTCTTCGTTCTGCAGGTCACGCAGCCGCTCGTCACGCGTCATTTCGAGGCGCGCGCGGTCGGCGGCGGTGCCTTCCGCAAAGCTGGTGAGAGCCGTCGAGGCGGCCTGCAGTTCGTTCTTCTTGGCGTCGAGCTTGCCAGTCGCGGTCTGCAGCACTTCGAGCGCCAGGACTTCGGCCTGCTTCAGGGCGCCGCGGAAATCGCGATAGGCTTCGAGGATGACGTACTCGCGGTCGACCTGGTTCTTCGTTTCCTTGGAAACGTCGAGATAAGTGTTGCGGATCTTGTCGAAACGGGTGGCGATATCGCCGCGCGAAACCTTCATCCAGACGTTCGAGACGCGCTCCATGAGGTCGAGCTTGCCGTCCTCGAGCTGGTCGACCATGCCTTTGGCGTCGTCGCGGATGGAGTTGAAGCCGTTGGTGATGTCCTCGTAGCGCTCGCCGACATTCATCGCCGCGACCTGGGAGCGGACGACTTCGTTGAAGGCGCTCGCCTGGGTCAGCGTGCGGCCGATCAGGATGACCTTGGTTTCATCAAGATCGGTGATCTCATTGAGAAGTCCGGTGATCGGCTGGTCGGCGGCCTGCTCCGGCCAGATGCCAAGATCCTTGATGGCGCCCATGGCCTTGTCCAGATACTGCAGCGGCTTTTCAATGATCTCAGTGGCCATGCGACGCTTTCTCCGTTTTCTCTGCTGCCCCACCATGTGGGGACATTTTTTCTCGCCGATAGGGGCAACACAATTCGCCGCCCCCTTTCAGCTGACTATTTTGCCGATATGGTGCGAAAAAGACGCAGGAAAATGGCAGACTTGACCAAAATGCGACCGCCGCTGCGGAAAGTTGGAAAATCTTAGATGGAATTCGGCGGAAAGTATCTTTTCGGCGCCCCCCGGCAGACAGTCTGGGCGGCCCTCAACGACACCGACAAGCTCGCGGCCGCAATTCCCGGCTGCCGGCAGCTCGAGTGGACGGGGCCCGACACGCTCGAACTGGAACTGCAGGTCAACCTCGGAATCGCCAAGCCGACCTTCAAGGCCGACCTGACGCTCTCCGAAATCGACGAGGCGGTGACCTATACCCTCAGCGGCCGGGGCAGGGGGCTGCTCGGACGGGCGGAGGGCGCGGCGCGCATTTCGCTTTCGGATGTCGAGGGGGGTACGGAACTGCACTTTCTCGCGACCGGCGGCGCCGATAACCGGATCATGGCGCTCGGCAAATCGCTGATCGGGCGTTCGGCCCAGAGCGTCATCGACCACTTCTTCGCCGAGTTCGGCAGCACCTTCGGCACGACGGTGACGCCGCTCCCCTAGCGGTTCCCGCCGTTCGGGAGGTCGCGGGATATCCCCGCAATTTTTGACCAAGTGTTCAAAAATTTGCGGGAGTCCCCCTTGCCCAAAGCCCAATAGCAAGGTTGTATTTGCGCCAACGCGCGCGGAAGTCCGGGCGGCAATTGCCGTTGCCGCGTGCGAGACAGGGAGAATTTCCATGAAGCATTTCACCCGGCACCTCGGTGCTCTTGCCGCTGGTGTTGCGCTCACCGCCGTCGTTGCGGGCGCTGCCCTCGCCGATCCGGCCGTCATCTATGACCTTGGCGGCAAGTTCGATAAATCCTTCAACGAGGCGGCCTATAACGGCGCCGAAGCGTGGAAGAAGGCGTCGGGCGGCAACTACGTCGATCTCGAACTGCAGAACGACGCCCAGCGTGAGCAGGCCCTGCGCCGCTTCGCTTCCCAGGGCTCGAACCCGATCGTGATGGCGGGCTTTTCGTGGGGCACCGCGCTCACCACGGTCGCCGCCGAGTTCCCCGACACGAACTTCGTGGTGATCGACGCGGTGGTCGATCAGCCGAACGTGCAGTCGATCATCTTTGACGAGCACACCGGCTCGTTCCTCGTCGGCGCACTCGCCGCGCTCAAGTCGCAGACCGGTACGGTCGGCTTCATCGGCGGCATGGACGTGCCGATCATCCACAAGTTCTACTGCGGCTATGCGCAGGGCGCGAAAGCTGCCCGTCCGGACGTCAAGCTGATCGAGAACTACACCGGCACGACGCCGGCCGCCTGGAACGACCCGGTCACCGCCGGTGAACTCGCCAAGGCGCAGTTCGACGCCGGCGCTGACGTGGTCTTCGCCGCCGCCGGCGGCTCGGGCCTCGGCGTGCTGCAGGCTGCTGCCGACGCCAAGAAATTCTCGATCGGTGTCGACAGCAACCAGAACTATCTGCACCCCGGCTCGGTCCTGACCTCGATGCTGAAGCGCGTCGATGTCGCCGTGGAAACCGCGCTCACCGAAGGCGGCGACGACGCCACCTTCAAGCCCGGCATCAAGGTGCTTGGCCTCAAGGAGAACGGCGTTGGCTACGCGCTGGACGACAACAACAAGGCCCTGATCGACGATGCCACCAAGGCCAAGGTGGACGCGCTCTCGGCCGAGATTCAGTCGGGTGCTATCACCGTGCACGACTACACTGCCGACTCGACCTGCCCGGGCGTCTGAGCCAGGCAGCGGTGACTTCGCCCGCACCACAGGGTGAGACGCCTTCGCAGCGGTCCTCCGGGACCGCTGCTTCCGATTTGGCGATCGAACTCATCAAGATCAACAAGCGGTTCGGTCCGGTTCACGCCAACAAGGATATCGACCTTCAGGTCCGTCGCGGCACGGTGCACGGCATTGTCGGCGAGAACGGCGCCGGCAAATCGACGCTGATGTCGATCCTGTATGGGTTCTACACTGCCGACAGCGGCGAAATCCGCGTCAACGGCACGCCCCAGAACATCACCGATTCCCGTCACGCGCTGGCGCTGGGCATCGGCATGGTCCACCAGCACTTCATGCTGGTCGACAATTTTTCCATCCTCGAGAACGTGGTGCTCGGCGCCGAGGACAGTGCGATGCTCGGCCCCAGCCTTGAGCGCGCCCGCAAGGAACTCGTCCGGCTCAGCAAGGAATACAAGCTCGACGTCGACCCCGACGCGATCGTCGGCGATGCGTCGGTGGGCACGCAGCAGCGCGTCGAAATCCTCAAGGCGCTGTATCGCGGCGCGGACGTGCTCATTCTCGATGAGCCAACGGGCGTGCTGACCCCCGCCGAGGCGGACGACCTATTCCGCGTGCTGCGGGTGCTGCGCGATCAGGGCAAGACGATCATCGTCATCACCCACAAGCTGCGCGAGATCATGGCCATCACCGATTACGTGTCGGTCATGCGTCAGGGCGCGATGGTGGATACCCTCAAGACCTCCGACACCAACCCGGGCCAGCTCGCCGAGCTGATGGTGGGCCGCCGCGTTCTGCTGCGGGTCGAGAAGGGCCGGGCGAACCCGGGCGACGTGTTCCTGTCGGTCGAGAACCTCGTGGTGAAGGATGACCTGAAGGTCACCCGCGTCAAGGATGTGAGCTTCACCGTCCGCGGCGGCGAGATCGTCGGCATTGCGGGCGTTGCCGGCAATGGCCAGTCCGAACTGCTCGAAGCGGTTTCGGGTATGCGCGACCAGTCGAGTGGGATCGTGCGCCTCAAGGGCACACCGCTGTCGCTTGAAGGCGATGACGGTGCACATCGTGCCCGGATCGCCGGACTCGCCCATGTCCCCGAGGACCGCCAGCGCATGGGCCTCGTGACGGCCTTCGAGGAATGGGAGAATGCCATCCTCGGCTACGAGGACGAGAAGCAGTACAACCGCGGCATCTTCCTCGACATCGAGGCAGCGCAGCGCGAAGCCGTCGAGGCGATCACGAAATATGATATCCGGCCGCCCAATCCGCGGCTGAAGACCGCGAATTTTTCGGGCGGTAACCAGCAGAAGATTGTGATTGCCCGGGAGATCGAGCACGATCCCGAAGTGCTGATCGTCGGCCAGCCGACGCGCGGCGTCGACATCGGCGCCATCGAGTTCATCCACAACCAGATCATCAAGATGCGCGACGCCGGCAAGGCCGTGCTGCTGGTCTCCGTCGAACTCGATGAGATACGTTCGCTCAGCGACCGGATTCTGGTGATGTTTGATGGCCAGATCGTCGGCGAGGCCGATCCCGCGACGGCGACCGAGGGCGAACTCGGCCTGATGATGGCCGGCGTCAGCGACGCGAAGACGGAACCGCCAAGCGCGGACAGGGCAACCTCATGAGCGCGCTGCGTCCGCTGCCCCGCTGGGCCGACATCATTCTTCTGCCTCTGATCAATCTGTCGCTTGCCTTCATCGTGTCGGGCATCGTGGTCTTCGCTATCGGCCAGAACCCTCTCGCGGCGCTTCAGGCCATCGTCACCGGCGCATTCGGCAGCGGCTACAACTTCGGTTACACGCTCTACTATTCCACCAACTTCATCTTCACCGGCCTTGCCGTGGCGGTCGCCGCGCATGCCGGGCTGTTCAATATCGGCGGCAATGGGCAGGCCTATATCGCCGGCCTCGGCGTGATCCTCGTGGCGCTGGCCATGCAAGCGTTCCCGTGGTGGCTGACCTTCCCGGCAGCGATCCTTGCAGCGGCTGCGGTGGGTGGTTTCTGGGCGTTCATCCCGGGATGGCTGCAGGCCAAGCGCGGCAGCCACGTGGTCATCACCACCATCATGTTCAACTTCATCGCCGCGGCGATCATGGTCTACATGGTGGTCAACGTGCTGAAGCCGCCGGGGACGCTGGCGCCGGAATCGGCAATGATCGCGCCAGAAGCGCGGATGCCCAAGCTTGGCGCGTTCATTCCCTGGTTCAAGAACACCGACGTAAACTTCTCGCTGGTTTTTGCGCTGCTCTGCCTCGTCGGCGTCTACTTCCTCATCTGGCGCACCCGGTTTGGCTTCGCCATGCGTGCACTCGGCCACAATCCGACGGCAACGCGTTACGCCGGCATGAGCAATTCGCGCATCATCATGATCGTGATGACGCTGTCGGGCGCGCTTGCCGGCATGGTCGCGGTCAACCAGGTGGTCGGCGTGCAGTACCGGCTGGTGCTCGACTACGTGGCCGACGCGGGCTTTGTCGGCATCGCGGTGGCGCTGATGGGCCGCAACCACCCGGTGGGCATTCTGTTTGCCGCGCTGCTGTTCGGCGCGCTCTACCAGGGCGGCAACGAGCTGCAATACGTCATCCCCGGTCTCAGCAAGGAAATGGTGGTCGTGATCCAGGCGCTGGTGATCCTGTTCACCGGTGCGATGGAAGGCATGTTCCGCCCCGGGCTGCAGCGCCTTTTCTCGGCGCTCACGCCTGCCCCCAAGGTGGCCGCCACCGGGCGCGACACCGTGAAGTCCGGGAGCTGACGCCATGGACCTCGCGATCATCCTCTCGACCTTCGATGCGACGATCCGGCTATCGACGCCGCTGCTGCTGGCGTGTCTCGCCGGCCTCTATTCGGAGCGCGCGGGCGTCTTCGATATCGGGCTCGAAGGCAAGATGCTGGCCGCCGCGTTCGGCGCGGCCGCCGTCGCCGCCGTAACCAACAATGTGTGGCTCGGCCTGATGGCCGGCGTCGCCGTGTCGCTTGCGACCGCGACGCTGCAGGGCGCCGCCGCGATTACGCTCAAGGGCAACCAGCTCATTGCCGGCGTCGCCATCAACATGCTGGCGGCCGGTCTCACGACCTTCCTCGGCATCCAGTGGTTCGCGCAGGGCGGGCGCACGCCGCAGCTCACGGCTGATGGCCGCTTCGGCAACATCACGCTGCCCTTTGCCAACGAACTCGCCGGCGTTCCGGTCATCGGCCAGATCTATTCCGAGCTGATCTCCGGTCATAACCTGCTCGTCTATGTCGCCTTCCTCGCGGTGCCGATCACCTGGTTCGTGCTGTACCGGACGCGCTTCGGCTTGCGGCTGCGCGCCGTGGGCGAGAACCCCAAGGCCGTCGACACAGCCGGTATCTCGGTGACGCGCCTGCGCTACCAGGCAGTGCTGATCACGGGGCTGCTGTGCGGCTTTGCGGGGGCGTTCTTCTCGATCGCGCAGGGCTCGGGTTTTGGCAACAACATGACGGCCGGCAAGGGCTTTATCGCGCTCGCCGCGCTGATCTTCGCCAAGTGGAAGCCGGTGCCTGCGATGTTCACCTGCCTGCTCTTCGGTTTCCTCGATGCGCTCCAGATTCGCCTCCAGGGCGCCGAGCTTTTTGGCATCCACGTTCCCGTGCAGGCCATTCAGGCGCTGCCCTATGTGCTGACCTGCGTGCTACTGGCCGGCTTCATCGGCAAGGCCGTCGGCCCCAAGGCGGGCGGTGTGCCCTACGTCAAGGAGCGCTAGCGTGCCCGTTACCGATGCCGATCTGTTCGCGGCCGCCGAAAGGGTCCGGGCGCGCGCCTATGCGCCATATTCGAAGTTCCAGGTCGGCACGGCCATCCTTGCGGATGACGGCAAGATTTACGTCGGCTGCAATGTTGAGAACGCTGCTTATCCTGTCGGCAACTGCGCCGAACCGTCCGCCATTGCGGCGATGTTGGCGGGCGGTGGCAAGCGCATCAAGCGCGTCTACACTACCGGCCCCGGCAAGACGCCCGTGACCCCGTGTGGCGGCTGCCGCCAGCGCATCCGTGAATTTGCCGACCAGGACGTGGTGGTGATTTCACACGGCGTTGACGGCGAACCGCTGCACCAGACAATTGCACAATTGCTACCGCATTCATTTGGACCAGAGTTTTTAGGGAAGTGATCGGCTGAGCCCGCTTCCCCCAACCGGCGCCTGGCGCCCGCTTCGCCCATTGCAGGGAAGCGCCTACTGAAGCTGGAATAATGACCAAAGCTGCCAAGACCATCCGCAAGATCGCGGGCGATTCCCCCATCGCCGCCGGTATCATCCTGGGCTCGGGCCTCGGCGCCATCGGCGACCTGCTGAGCGACAAGGTCGCGATCCCGTACTCCGAACTGAAGGGCTTTCCGGGCGGCGGCGTATCAGGGCACGGCAGCGACCTGTTGATCGGCGAGATGGGCGGCAAGCGCATCGCGATCCTGACCGGGCGCGAGCACTACTATGAGCACGGCAACGCGGCCGCCATGCGCCCGGCGCTCGAAACGCTGGCTGAGCTTGGCGCGGCGAACCTGCTGCTTACCAATTCGGCCGGTTCGCTCGACCAGGCCATTCGCCCCGGCGACCTGATGCTGATCTCCGATCACATCAACTACGCCGGCATGAACCCGCTGATTGGCGAGCCCTCCGACCGGCGCTTCGTCAACCTCGTCAACGCCTATGATCCGGGGCTGCGCGCCAAGGCGCGCGAGCTTGCGGACGGCCTCGGCATTCCGTTGAAGGAAGGCATCTATCTCTGGTACTCTGGCCCCTCGTTCGAGACGGTGGCCGAAATCCAGATGGGCATCCGGCTCGGCGCCAATGCGGTGGGCATGTCTACTGCCCCCGAGGTGATCCTTGGCCGCATGCTCGGACTTCGCGTCTGGGCCTGTTCCTCGATCACCAACATGGGCGCCGGGCTCTCGGACGAGAACATTTCGCACGAGCACACAAAAACCATGGCCGTGCAGGGCGCCGACAAGCTGAAGAGGCTGATCCCGGCGCTGGTGGAGGCTTTATGAACCTGCGCGTCGTAGAACAGGCCGGGCCCGCCGTGACGGGCCACAAGCGAAATCCCGGTTTTCCGCTCGATCTCGAAATGGTCGAGAGCGTGCGCATGAACCGTTCCGCACTCGAACGCTGCGCGGCGACGATCGGCACGCGCCGCACGGTGAAGAAGGACTGGCAGGCGGCGTGGCTGCTGAAGGCCATCACGTTGATGGACCTGACGACGCTCAATTCCGACGACACACCCGGCCGCGTCGAGCGGCTCTGCGCCAAGGCGCGGCATCCGGTGCGCGACGATATCATCGAAGGACTTGGTGTGCAGGATTTGCGCATCCTCCCCGCCGCGGTCTGCGTCTATCACGCGTTCGTTTCGACGGCGGTGAAGGCGCTCGATGGCACGGGCATTCCGGTGGCGGCGGTGTCGACCGCGTTTCCGCATGGTCTTGCGCCGGTGGAGACGAAGATCGCCGAAATCGAAGCCTCGGTGAAGGCCGGGGCGAAGGAGATCGACATCGTCATCGAGCGCCAGATGGTGCTGAACGGTGACTGGAAGGCGCTCTACAAGCAGGTGCAGGCATTCCGCAAAGCCTGTGGCGACGCGCACATCAAGACCATCCTTGGCACGGGTGAGCTGTCGACGCTCAACAACGTGGCCAAGGCCTCGGTGGTCTGCATGCTGGCGGGCGCCGATTTCATCAAGACCTCGACTGGCAAGGAAAAGGTCAACGCGAACCTGCAGACTTCGCTGGCGATGATCCGGATGATCCGCTGGTTCCACGACGAGACCGGCATCGAGATCGGCTACAAGCCGGCGGGCGGCATCTCTACCGCCAAGGGCTCGCTCGACTACCTCGCACTGATGAAGGAAGAGCTCGGCACGCACTGGCTGCAGCCGCACCTCTTCCGGTTTGGGGCGTCATCGCTGCTGACCGACATCGAGCGGCAGCTGGAGCACACGCTGACGGGGCACTATGCGGCGGATTACCGGATGCCGATGGTGTGATGCCGGTGCTTGCTGCCCCACCCTCATCCGCCCTTCGGGCACCTTCTCCCATCAAGGGAGAAGGCGTGA
>DAORUH010000063.1:0-16426 GCA_035433065.1 Devosia sp.
CTTCGGACGGATGGTTGACGCGGCGCCACGCGATATCGGTGACGTGCAGCAGGCCGTCGATGCCGCCGAGGTCAACGAACGCACCGTAGTCGGTGATGTTCTTGACCACACCGTCGACCACCTGGCCCTCTTCGAGCTGCTGGACGATTTCCGAACGCTGCTCGGCGCGCGACTCTTCGAGGATCGCACGGCGCGACACGACGATATTGCCGCGGCGCTTGTCCATCTTCAGGATCTGGAACGGCTGCGGCACATTCATCAGCGGGCCGATGTCGCGGATCGGACGGATGTCCACCTGCGAACGCGGCAGGAAGGCCACGGCGCCTTCG
Organism: Devosia sp.; assembly: GCA_035433065.1. Taxonomy (GTDB): domain Bacteria; phylum Pseudomonadota; class Alphaproteobacteria; order Rhizobiales; family Devosiaceae; genus Devosia_A. Next base: position 330 of record DAORUH010000063.1, read on the forward strand.
AGGTCGACGGTGAAACCGCCCTTGACCTGGTTGAAGATGATGCCTTCAACGCGCTGGTTGGCGTTGTACATCTCTTCGAGCTTGACCCAGCTCTCTTCGCGGCGAGCCTTCTCGCGCGACAGGACGGCCTCGCCCATGGCGTTCTCGACGCGGTCGACGTAAACCTCGACCTCGGAGCCCACCTTGATCGTGCCGTCACGGCCGGCGGCACCAAATTCCTTCAACGCGATACGGCCTTCGGTCTTCAGACCGACGTCGATGATCGCGAGATCCTTCTCGATGGCAACGACGGTGCCACGGACAACGGTACCTTCCAGCGGCTCGTTGTGCCCAAACGAATCCATCAGCAGGGATTCGAAGTCGTCTTTAGTAATCGGTTGGACTGCCAAACTCATTCTCCAGAGCACCGGTTGTTGGGGTTGCGATGCCGCCTGAACGGGGTGCCCATCGCCCGCCAATTGGCGGCGCGACCCGGTGCATGGGCGCTCATTCCGAAGACATCGTAGGCAATTGGTCCCGCGGTCAGGTCTGTCGCCGCTTCGGGGCCCAGATGCCGCAAGGTTGGATTTGGGCTAGTTGCCCGCCTTGCGCGCGATGGCCCCGTCGACAATGGCGACGGCCGCTCGGAGTGCCGCCTCTATATCCAAACGCGTGGTATCGAGCAAGTGTGCGTCTTTCGCCGGATAAAAGCCGCCATTGGGGTTGGCGCGGTCCCGCGCGTCGCGCTCTTCGATCTGGTGGTAGAGGGCGTAGCGGTCGACCTCGATGCCCTTGGCTTCGAACTGGCGGGCCCGGCGCTCCATGCGCGCCTTGCTGTCGGCCTCGATGAACAGTTTTACGTCGGCATCCGGGCAGATGACGGTGCCGATGTCGCGGCCGTCGAGGACCGCGCCGGCCGGCCGGTGGGCGAAATCGCGCTGGTACTGGCGCAGCGCCTCGCGCACCGCCCCGATCACCGCCACCTTGCTGGCCATCTGGCCGGTCTCGGCCGACTGCAGTTGATCGAGATTGTCGAGATAGGACGGATCGAGGGCCTGCGCGGCAGCAATCGCGGCGGCTTCGAAACCCGGCTGATCGACATGCGCGCGGACCGCGAGCCCGACGGCGCGGTAGAGCAGACCTGTGTCGAGATGCGGCAGCCCGTAGTGGCGGGCCAGCCCAGCCGCCAGCGTGCCCTTGCCCGAGGCAGCGGGGCCATCGACCGCGATGATCATTCGCTCCTCCGTCAGGTGAGCCGCACGAACCGCGCGCCGGCCTTTTCAAACGCTTCGACGAAACCGGGGAAGCGCTCCTCTATGCCGGTCCGGTCGTCGATCGTCACCTGTTCTCTTGCGGCCATCCCCATGACGAGGAAGGCCATGCCGATCGCCGGGTCCTGCCCGGTGGCGACACGGCCGCCGCCGCGGACCTCGCCGGTGCCGTGAATCACGAGGGTCTGCTCGTCCGCCTCGCAGAAGACGCCATTGGCCGCGAGGCCGCGGATCGCCGAGGCGACCCGGGCGCGCGCCCCGGCTGGCAGATCCTCGGGCAGCTGCAGGACCGTGTCGCCATCGGCAAACGCCGCCGCGACGGCAAGATACGGAATTTCCTCAAGCATCAGGCTCACATGGCCAGCGCCGAGGGTGATGCCCCGCAGCGGCTGGTGCACGACGGCGATGTCGGCGACTTCCTCGCCGTCATGACTGGCAAAGCCATGCGCCTCCACCGATGCCCCCATGGCGACAAGCGCCGACAGGAACATGGTGCGGGCCGGATTGAGCAGGACCTGCTCGATCCTGAGTTCGGACCCGGGCACGACCGATGCCGCGACCGCCGCCAGCGCCGCCAGCGACGGATCGCCCGGCACGCGGACGGTGCGGCCCCGGATCGAGGGGAACCGACCCAGTTCGAACGTTCGGCCCGCCTCTGCGCCGGGCGTCACGCTCAGCCCGGCCCCGAACGCGCCGAGCATGCGCTCGGCGTGGTTGGGCAGCGTTGCGCCCTCGGTAAAGCTCGAAATCCCCGGCGATTGCAGCGCAGCAAGGAGCAGCGCGGGCTTGGCCAGCGCCGCGTCGGGCGGCAGCTCATGCCGGATGGGCGGCGCCAGCACCGGCCCGCGCACATCGGCGTGCCAGTAGCCGCGGCCGGACTCCGCGACCGCAGCGCCGTAGCGCCGCAGGCCGTCGAAAAGCGGTGCGAACTGTTCCGGCGCGTCCAGATTTCCCACCACCCGCGCGTCGAAATCGCTGGTGCCGCACAGCCCGAGCAGCAGCGCGGCAACCAGCGGCGAGCGCCCGGCATCGAGATCGGTCTGGGGCGCCAGCAGGCCATTCATGCCCACGCCTTCGATCCGCCAGGTGTTGGCGTTGCGCGTCACCCGGACACCCAACGCGCCAAGCGCCACGGCCAGGGCCGCGGTTTCGGGGCCGAAGGAGGCCGTCTCGACGACGCTCTCGCCACGCGCCAGCGCGGCCACCGCGAGGGCCATTGCCGTAATGGTGATATCGCCCGGAACGCGCATGCTGCCGTGCAGCGCTGGCGAGCGCTGGGATTCAAGCGGGACGGGAACGGAGGCGGGGGGCTGCATCAGGACAAGCACTGCCGTGAAATCGAGGTTCGGGCAAGCCCGGCCGTGCGGGCTGCCAACAAGACAAATGCGCGCAACCCGTCCCAGCGCTTTGGCGTTGACAGGGCCCGGCTTTGCCCCTAACGGGACGAACGAAGCGGGCTCCCCGCGTAGCTTGCAAGAGGCAGAAATTGGCCAACGAGGACCGCGGTACAAAACGCGAAGACCCTGAGACCGGCAAGAAGTTCTACGACCTCAACCGCGACCCGATCGTGTCGCCCTATACCGGCAAATCCTATCCGCGTTCTTTCTTCGACCAGAACGCACTGGTGCGCGCCAAGGCCGCCCCCGAGCCGGAGGAAGAGGAAGAAGAAGAGGAAGTCGCCGAGACCGCTGTTGGCGCTCCCGAGATTGTCTCGCTCGAAGAGGCTGACGCCGAAGAAGCGGCCGATGACGAAGTCCCCGAGGAAGTCGAGGACGTCGAAGAAGCCGAAGACCTGGGCGAGGACGATGCCGACGTCTTTCTCGAGGAAGACGAAGACGAGGATGAAGACCTCGATTTCGGCGGCGGCGACAGCGACGAACGATAGTCGAAAAAGCCTGATTTTGCCCCTTGCACTATGGGGGGCACTTAACTAGGTTGCACCGCGCTTCGGCAGGGTTTTTTCTCCGCCGGGCGCACACCCAAAACGTTAGGCCCGAATGGTCCGAACGTTCCGGATTGAGGCGGTCTTCGGGCACGCCGCAGGATGGGGCCATAGCTCAGTTGGGAGAGCGCTTGCATGGCATGCAAGAGGTCGTCGGTTCGATCCCGTCTGGCTCCACCAAATCTTCCCTTGCATTGGGGCGTATCTGTCCTTCAGGACAGCCGCCCTGCCCTTCGGGGGCGCGGCGCGGACACTGCGCTGGCTGATCCACGCTGGGCGCACACAGCCCGCGAATCGCCTCCTATCGCAGTGCCCGCAGCGCGTTGAGAATCACCGCCACATCGATCGCCTCCTGCAGGAGCGCCCCCTGCACAGGCGGCAGCAGGCCGAAGGCGGCCGCGATCATGCCCGCGATCGACAGGCCGAGACCGGCGATCACGCTCTGCAGGGCGATGCTGCGGCTGCGGCGCGCGATGTTGAGCGCGGCGGCGAGCGGGGCCAGTTCATCGACCAGCAGCACAACACTCGCGGCCTCCGAGGACGCCGCGGCGCCACGCGCGCCCATCGCCACCCCGACCTCTGCCGCGGCAAGGGCCGGGGCATCGTTGACGCCATCGCCGACCATCATGACCGGCCGCATCTTCGATTCGCGGTGGACCGCTTCAACCTTGCCTTCGGGCGTCAGGTCGCCGAGGATTTCGTCGACGCCGAGCGACCGGCCAACCGTCTGGGCGATGTGCTCCATGTCGCCTGACGCCAATACGATTCGTTCGATACCGGCGGCCCGCAGCGCCGCGAGCGTCGTACGCGCATCGTCACGCAACTGATCTTCGAGCAGAATCACGCCCGCGACGGCGCCGTCCACGGCCACCGCCACCGACTGCACCCCGGCCCGGTCCTCCACCCGCTCGAGCAGTTCGCCGCCTCTGGTGCAGCGATTGAGCACATAGGTATCGCCGCCGATCGCCACGCGCCGGCTGCCCACCACTCCCTCGATGCCCTTGCCGGGCGTTTCGGCGATGGCGGTGGGGGCCTGCAGCGCGAGGCCGGCCTTGGTGGCGGCTTTGATGAGGCTGGTCGCGACGACATGCGCCGACGCCTGGTCGAGGCTTGCGGCGAGCTTGAGAACCTCATCCGCGGTGAACCCGTCGCCGGTCCGGATCGCCGTGATCGTCGGCCGCCCCTCGGTGAGCGTGCCGGTCTTGTCGAGAATCGCCGTGCGGACGTTGGCCAGCGCTTCCAGCGCCGCGCCATCCTTCACCAGCGCGCCCGACTTCGCGGATTTCGAGATGCCCGCGATGATCGCCACGGGAACCGCGAGAATCAGCGGACAGGGTGTCGCCACGACCAGCACGGCAAGGGCGCGAATAGGGTCGCCGCTGGCGAGCCAGGCGATGGCAGCGATGGCCACCGTCAACACCAGAAAGCCGATGGCGTAGCGGTCGGCCAGCCGCGCCATCGGCGACTTGCTGGCCTGCGCCGCCTCAACCAGCCGGACGATGCCGGCATACGTGCTCTCGGCGGCCGGCCGGCTCGCGATCAGATCGAAGGCGGCACCAACCACGGTGGAGCCGCTCATCACCTCGGCGCCCCGGGAGAGACTTTCGGGGATCGACTCGCCGGTCAGCGCCGACAGGTCGAGCACGGCGGCGCCGTCGGCAACGTGACCATCGACCGGCACGACATCGCCCTGTCGAATCAGCAGCCGGTCGCCCTGCCGGATGATGCCGATCGGCACCTCTTCCAGCGCCCCGTCGCGATAGCGCATGGCGGAATAGGCGACGCGGCCGAGCAACGCTGTCATCTCGCGCCGCGCCCGCCCTTCGGCGAAGGACTCGAGGAGCTGGCCACCCGCATACATCAGCGCGACGACATTGCCGGCGAGCGTTTCACCAAAGATGAGGGCAGCGGACATCGAGAGCGCCGCAACAACATCGAGCCCGACATCGCCGCGGCGCAGCGATGCGATGATCTGCCCGAGCAGCGCCGCGAGAACCGGCAGCGTGCCAAAAGTCCAGGCGAGCTTCGACAGATCGGCAGGATATCCCCGCCACCAGAGCCAGAGGCCGATGACGAGGCCCAGCAGCGCTATGCCGACGAGGACGCGGGGGCCGAGGCGCCGGTAAGTAGCAATGATCGTCTGAACTGCGGAAATCTGCGCCCCCTGAAACAACGTGCCGATAGACCGCCCGGCACACAGTGCTCAATGCCACGAGACGCCAAGTATTGGCAGAGGTATCGGCCGCGCGCACCTGCTGCCAGATGTCCCCCGATAGAACAACGTCATGGCCTGCCGCCCGCCTGCCGGGACGCTCCTCGCTGCCCTGCCGCGACTTTGGTCTTAGGCTGCATTGCCGATTTCTTGGGCGGCCTGTCTCCGGCTAGCTCTCAGGCATCGGACGCCGCATGGGCGCCCCTGTAAGCCGGAGTTTTACGAGTGAGCGGATCGAAACGGATTTTGGGTGGAATGGGCAGCAGCGTTGCGGCGGTGGCCGGCAGCATCAATGCCAATTTCGCGCCCGCGCAGCTCATTGAGGAAGCCCTTCGCCGCAGCGAGGGCCGGTTGACGCCCGACGGCGCGTTCATCGGCATCACTGCGCCGCATACCGGCCGCTCGCCGAACGACAAGTTCATCGTCCGCAACGACAGCACCGTCGACAAGGTCTGGTGGGACAATACCCGCGCCTTGACGCCTGAACAGTTCGCCGTGCTTGAGGCTGATTTTCTCGCCCATGCAAAGGGCCGCGAGCTCTTTTCGCAGCAGCTCAATGCCGGCAGCGACGCCGCGCCGGTGTTCTCGGTCGAGGTGTTCACCGAGACCGCCTGGCACTCGCTGTTCATTCGGCATCTTCTGGTTCCCGCCGCGGGCCCGGCTTTCGCCGCCAACGCGACGATCCTGCATCTGCCCAGCTTCAAGGCCGATCCGGCGCGCCACGGTACCCGGACGCAGACTGTCATTGCGCTCGACGTGAGCCGCAATGTCGTTCTCATCGGCGGCACCGCCTATGCCGGCGAAATCAAGAAGGCCGTGTTCTCACTGTTCAATTACCACGCGCCCGACCTCGATATCCTGCCGATGCACTGCTCGGCAAACATCGGCGCCGACGGCAGCACGGCGCTGTTCTTCGGCCTTTCGGGCACGGGCAAGACCACGCTTTCGACCGACTCGCGCCGCGCCCTGATCGGCGACGACGAGCACGGCTGGAACGCCGAGGGCGTCTTCAACCTCGAAGGCGGCTGCTACGCCAAGACCGCCAAGCTCGATCCGAAGTCGGAGCCCGAGATCCACGCGGTGACCAAGCGCTTCGGCACCGTGCTCGAGAACGTCAAGACCGATCCGGCGACCGGCGTGCCCGACTTCGACGACATCTCGCTGACCGAGAACGGCCGCGCCGCCTACCCGCTGACCTCGCTTGCCGGCACCGCGCCGGCGCGCGCCGGCGGCACGCCGCGCAGCGTCATCCTGCTCACCGCCGACGCCTTCGGCGTCCTCCCGCCGATCGCCAAACTGACGCCTGAGCAGGCGCTGTACTACTTCATCTCCGGCTACACCGCGAAGCTCGCCGGCACCGAGCGCGGCGTGACCGAGCCGCAGGCGACCTTCTCGACCTGCTTCGGCGCCCCCTTCATGTCGCGCCACCCGATGGTCTATGGCGAACTGCTGAAAGACCGGCTGGCCGCCAGCGGCGCCGACTGCTGGCTGGTCAACACCGGCTGGACCGGCGGCGCCTACGGCGTTGGCCGCCGCATGCCGATCGCCGCGACCCGCCGCCTCGTCAATGCCGCGCTCTCGGGCGAACTCAAGGATGCCCCGACGCGGGTTGATCCGGTGTTCGGCCTGACCGTCCCGGTGGCGGTCGAAGGCGTCGATGCCAACATGCTCGACCCGCGCAGTTCCTGGCCGGATGCCGCCGCCTACGACGCGGCTGCCGCGAGGCTCCGGGGCCTTTTCGCCGAAAACATCAAGCGTTTCGGCCTCAAGGACGAGGGCCCGGCCCCACAGGCGGCCTCGATAGCGGCGGAATGACCAGCGTTGGCAGGTTGAGCCCGGGGGGCGGTGCGCGTATGGCTATTTCGTCGCTGCCCGGATTCGAGTTGCCAATGCACCGCAGGTTCATCGTCGTCGACGATCATCCGCTCTTTCGAACGGCGCTCGGACAGGTTCTGTCCGACACCGCCGACATCGCCGAGGCCGGCGATGTCGAAGAACTGCTGACCCTGCTCGAAACGGGGCCGGACGTCGATCTCGTCCTGCTCGACCTGCACATGCCGGGCGTGCACGGCTTTTCTGGCCTGCTGCTCGTCCGCGCGCAGTTCCCGCAGGTGCCGGTGCTTGTCGTCACCGCCGTCGATGACAACACCGCGCTGCGGCGCAGCCTGGAACTCGGCGCTGCCGGCTACCTGCGAAAGTCCGCCCCGGTCGCGGAAATCCGCCAGGCTGTGGAAGAAGTGATTGCCGGCGGCACCTGGCCCGAGGATGGCGCCCCGGCCCAGCCCGACGGCCAGGCCGAAGATCTGCAGCGACTGTCCAAGCTCACCCCGCAGCAGGTGCGCGTGCTGATGATGCTGTCGCAAGGCCTGATGAACAAACAGATCGCCCACGAGCTCTCGATCTCGGAAGCGACCGTCAAGGCGCATGTCTCGGCGATCCTGCAAAAGCTGGATGTCGACAGCCGCACCCAGGCGGTGATCCTCGCCAAGTCGCTCGAAGCCGGTCAGCTCGATACGCTGGCCTCGACTCCTTCGGGCTGATCGCGCTGGTTGCCATTTCCCATTGAAGTCACCAGCGCCCGCAGTGCCGCGGGCTTGATCGGCTTGTGCAGGATCGGGATGTTGCGCGCCGCGGCGAGCTTGCGCACCGTCTCGCTCCTGTCCGCCGTCAGCAGCGCCGCCGGGATGTGTCCGCCAAGATTCTGATGCAGCCACTCAATGGCATCGAGCCCGGAGGTCTGGTCGAGATGGAAGTCCATCAGGATGAGGTCGGGCAGCCACAGATCGAGCGTCTTCTCCCGCGCAATGGCCCGCAGCGACGTCGCGACCCGCACATCGCACCCCCAGCCGCCCAGCAGGGCGGCCATGGCGTTGAGGATGATCTCCTCATTGTCGACGCACAGCACCTTGAGATCGAGCGGGCGGATGGGCACAGCCGCCGGACCGCTCCCCGCTGCGCGTGAGACAGCCGGGCGCGTGCTCACCGGCAGGAACACCGAGAAGCGAGAACCCTTTCCCGGAACGCTGTCGACGTCGAGGCCAAGCCCGAGCGTGGCGACCAGGCGCTTGACGATCGACAGGCCGAGGCCGAGCCCGCGGGCAATCCGCGCGCCGGATTCGAGCCGCGTGAATTCGGTAAAGATCAGATCGTGCTGCGCCGGCACGAAGCCGATGCCGGTGTCGATGACGTCGAGCCGGAGCGAACCACCGCGCCGCCGCGCGCCCACCAGTACCTCGCCACCCGCGGGCGTGTACTTGATGGCATTCGACACGAGGTTCTGCACGATGCGCCCGATCATCACCCGGTCCGAGAGAATCGGCACGGACGTGGGCACGATACGCAGCGTGACGTTCTTTTCGCGCGCCGCGGGGGTGAACTCGACCAGCACCTTGTCGAGCAGCTCGCGGGCCGAGAAAATCGTTGGCGCCGGATGTACCGCGCCGCTGTCGAGACGTGAGATGTCGAGTAGCGCCGACATGATCTCTTCGACCGTGTTGAGCGACGCCTCAATGCTATGGGCAAGGTGTTCGAACGGCGAACCGGCCGTCCGCTCGATCAGCGTTGAGGTGTAGAGCCGCGCCGCATTCAGCGGCTGGAGCAGGTCATGACTCGCGGCGGCAAGAAAGCGCGTTCGGTCCGTGCTTGCCGCGTGCGCCTGTTCGCGGGTCCGGATCAGTTCGACCTGCAGCCGCTCAAGCTCGGCGCGCTGCTCGGCGAGGAGCGCGGTGAGGGCGGGCTGAGATGTCATCGCGGAATCTTTTTCGTCGCTGGACATTCACGGTCTACGGGGTTTGGGTTGCGGGCCGTTGCCCCGGTGCTATGTGTATCATCATCTTCGGTTCCCGGGGGCAACAGCGTCTTGCTTCTCGACATCCTACGATCTGCATGGCGGCTCTTGCCGGTGCGCACCCGCATGCGTGCCGGGCCGCTTATCGGCAGAACGCTGAAGGTCATCGTGGCGCCCCGTCTGCGCTACCTGCAGCGCCCGGTGCGTCAGGACGCCATTGTATCCGGGCCGGTGATCGTCTCGGGGTTTCTCAGCGACGTCAACGGCATAGGAAGGGCTGGCCGGTTGACCCTCGATTCGGTGCGCCAATGGGACGCGCGGGTGATCGCGCATGATCTCCGCACCGATCCGAAGGGCAAGCAGGTGACGGTCGGACCGTCCGGCGGCATCTGGCTTGCGCACTGCAACGCACCCGAAGCGATGATGTTCATGATCGGGCCAACCGCCCGTATCTGGGCCGACCGCTACCGCATCGGCTACTGGGCCTACGAGCTGGAGCGCATTCCGCCCGAATGGCTGCCCGCGGTGCGCCTGTTCAACGAAATCTGGGCGCCAACGCAGTTCGTTGCCGACGCCATCCGCAACGCCGCGGGCGACGATGTGCCGGTGATCCGCGTCGTGCCGCATCCGCAGCCATCCCGCGAGCATATCAAGCCGGACCGCGCGCGCTTCGGGATCGACGGCAGGTTCACCTGCCTTGCCATGTTCGACAGCCGCTCGACCGCGATGCGCAAGAACCCGATGGGCGCCATCGCCGCATTCCAGCGCGCCTTCGCGCCCGCCGACGATGCCGTCCTCATCGTGAAGGCCGTCGAGAGCGGCGCCGAGCCAAAAGCCTTTGCCGAACTGCGGGCCGCCGCCGTGGGCTGGCCCAATATTCGGTTTGTTACCGCGCATTTTAGCGACAGCGAGGTTCTCGAACTCATCGCCAGCGTCGATGTGCTCATTTCGCTTCACCGCTCGGAAGGCTTCGGCCTGCCGATTGCGGAGGCGATGACGCTGGGCGTTCCCGCGGTGGTGACAGGGTGGTCTGGCAGCGCCGAATTCGCCGAAGGCGCCGTGGTGACCATCCCCTATCGCCTCGTGCCGGCGACGGACCCGTCCAGCCGGTATGCGCGTCCCGACCTGCACTGGGCGGAGCCCGATCTCGATGCCGCAGCCGCCGCGCTGCGCCGTCTTGCGGCCGAGCCCGCGTGGCGCGCGGAGCTTTCGGCAACGGCCCGCAGGCTTGCTGCAGAACGTCTGCAGCATCCCATCGACGCCACGCACCTCAGGCGCTTCATTGCCGCGCCGACAACGCAGGCCTGAGCCTCAGAGAAAATCGTCGCGGCGGGGCGTGAACGTGTCGATGAGCCGGCCCGCCGTCAGCGCCTTTACCCCATGCACCTTGCCCGAGGGCACGATGTATCCACCGCCGGCCGCAATGGTCTCGGTCACGCCGTCGATCGTGACCTCGAACGTGCCTTCTGCGACATAGCTCGTCTGCACGTGCGGATGGCTGTGCAGCGCCCCGATGCCGCCCGCGACGAAATCGAACTCGACCAGCATCAGTTCGGGCAGACTGAGCACGACCCGCCGCCGGCTGCCGCCCGCGACCTCCACCCAGGTTCCATCCGATGGCTGCGCGAAAAGCTTTGCGTCCATCTTTGTCCTCAGAGCCGGTAGGCGCGCTTGACGAGATTATAGGCGAGATCGTGCGCCACCTCGTGCGCCTCCTCCTCGTCGAGCCGGTGCTCGGTCACGAGGCGGGCGAGGAAGTTGCAGTCGACGCGACGCGCCACATCGTGTCGCGCCGGGATCGAGGGAAAGGCGCGCGTGTCGTCGTTGAATCCGACGGTGTTGTAAAAGCCCGCCGTCTCGGTCGCCATCTCGCGGAAGCGGCGCATGCCCTCGGGGCTGTCATGGAACCACCACGGCGGCCCGAGCTTCAGCGCCGGATAGACACCGGCGAGCGGCGCGAGTTCGCGCGCATAGCTCGATTCATCGAGGGTGAAGAGCACGACAGTGACATTGGGGTTGGTCCCCACGACGTCGAGCAGCGGCTTCAACGCCTTCACATAGTCAGTGCGCGTCGGAATATCGAAACCCTTGTCGCGCCCGAACGTCTTCAGCATCGAGGGCGAATGGTTGCGCCACGAACCGGGATGGATCTGCAGCACCAGTCCGTCGTCCGCCGACATGCGGGCCATTTCGGTCAGCATCTGCGCGCGGAACAGCGCCCGCTCCTCCGCATCTGCCTTGCCGCTGCGCACCTTGTCGAACAGCTTGCCCGCCTGCTTGGCCTTCAGGTCGGCGGTCTCGGCCGTCGGGTGGCCATGATCGGACGACGTCGCGCCAAGCGACTTGAAGAACTCCCGGCGCTGCCGGTGCGCATCGAGATAGCCGCCCCATGTGCCCGTATCGCAGCCGGTGATATCGCCCAGCCTGTCGAGGTTCCGGTCGAACCCGGCGAAGTCGGGGTCGACGACATTGTCCGGGCGATAGGCGGGAACAACGCGGCCCTTCCAGCCGCTGTCCTTGATCATGCGATGCCACTTGAGATCGTCGATCGCCGCATCGGTGGTCGATATGACCTCGAGATTGAAGCGCTCGAACAGGGCGCGCGGCCGGTAGTCGTCGCGCTGCAGCCGCTCGGCAATCTGGTCGTATTGCGCGTCGGCGTTCTCGACCGTGAGCCGCTCATCGAGATCGAACAGCGTCGCCATCGTGTGGTCGAACCACATGCGCGTCGGCGTGCCGCGGAACAGATAGTAGTAGTGGGCGAACAGCCGCCAGATCTTGCGCCCGTCCGTCTCGATCGCCGACCCATCGGCCGCCGGTACGCCGAGGTGCTCGAGTTTCACGCCCTGCGAGAACAGCATGCGGAAGATGTAGTGATCGGGGACGATCAGCAACTGCGCCGGATCGGGAAACGGCTCGTTCTCGGCATACCAGCGCGGGTCGGTATGGCCATGCGGCGAGACGAGCGGCAGGTTCCGTACGCCGTTGTAGAGCGATCGCGCGATGGCGCGCACCCCGGGCTCGGCGTCGAACAGCCGGTCGTCGTCGATCAGTCCCATGCGCGTGCCTCCATCGCGAGCGAAGCTACCATACTAGTGCAGGGCAACAGTGCAACCGTTCGAATCGGGCTTGCCGCTGCCCGGTGGCGCTGCAAAGATTTGCGCCATGACCCAACTGCTCATTGAACTTTGCGTCGAAGGAATTGATGGCCTCGTTGCCGCGCAGGAGGGCGGCGCCGACCGCGTGGAGCTCTGCGCCAGCCTCCTCGAAGGCGGCTTGACGCCGAGCATGGGCACCGTCCGGCAGGCCCTCGCCGTGGCGACGATCCCGTTCCACGTCATCGTCCGCCCCCGGGGTGGGGATTTTCTCTATTCGGAACTCGAGTTCCGCTCGATGCTGGACGATGTCCGCGCGCTGCGCGAACTCGGCGTCGCCGGTATCGTCATCGGCTGCCTCACCCCCGAGGGCCGCATCGACGAAAGCCGGATGCGCGAACTGGTAGAGGCGGCGGGGCCGCTCGCCGTCACCTGCCACCGCGCCTTCGACATGACGCGCGATCCCGAGGAGGCGATCGAAGCGCTGGTGCGCTGCGGCGTCGGACGGGTGCTGACCTCGGGCCAGCGCGACACCGGCATTCTCGGCCTCGAAATCCTGAAACGCACCGTTCGGGCGGCGCGGGGCCGCATCAAGGTCATGGCCTGCGGGGCGCTCGACGAGGCGAGTATCGCCACCGTCCTCACGCAGTCCGGCGCGGACGAACTGCACTTTTCTGCGCCCATCACGATCGACGGCGGCATGTCCTTCCGCAACGCCGAAGTGGGCATGGGCGGCACGGATCTCGACCGCGAATACCAGTTGACCCTGACCGATCCCGACAGGGTGCGCCGCACCATCGCCGCCGCCCGTCGCGCCGCCAGCTAGGTTCATGCGCACGGCCATCGGCGGATAGGGCGGCGGAATCCCGTTCATCCAGCGGATCAGGCCCGGGATATCTCCACGAGTCTGCCACAATTGGCCGCGCCGAACCCGTTCATCGAGCGCCTGAAAGCGGTCGGAAGCAAAAAAATGCTGCCCCGAGTCAGAAAACGACTCGTTCGGTCGATCTGCCAGCGTCTTTGCCAATGCACTGATTCAGCAGCACGAATCCAGACAAGTATCGTCAGTAGAGCTGTGGCGCGCTAGCAACAGTTTGCGCGTTCAGACGGCCGTTCATCTGGGGTTCACATTTCGACCAAAGCCCCCCGATAGCCGGTAGATCATCGTAAACCATTCGTGAGTGTGTACCGATTGAATAGAAACATCGTTGTTGTTGCCGCCTTCGTGAGCGGGCTTTTGTTCACGGGCTCGGCAATGGCGCAGTGCGGTGGAGCGTCCTGGTATGGTCCGGGGTTCCACGGCAAGACGGCGGCCTCAGGCGAACGTTACAACCAGAACGCCATGACCGCCGCCCACAAGACTCTCCCCTTCGGCACTGTCGTCGAGGTCGTAGACCAGCGAACGGGAAAGTCTGTCACTGTGAAGATCAACGATCGCGGACCGTTCCACAAAGGCCGTATCATCGATCTCAGCAAGGCAGCCGCCACCAAGCTCGGCATCAGGGATGCCGGAGTGGGCAAGGTCTGCATCGCGAAGTCCTGACGAAACAGGCCGTGAGACATTTGGAGGCCGCCCGCGGACAGAACGGGCGGCCTTGTTCATTGTTCCATCGCGAATTGGCTGCGGCGAAACCTGTGCCCAGGCGGCAACAGCAGCCCGTCTGCCTGCTTAAGCTCACATAAACCGGCCACATTTAGCTTCGATAGCCGGAGGGACTGCGCGAGGTGAGCCAGGGCTTGGGGGCAAACCTCACGTGAAGGTCGGATTGCGCCTGCAGTCGGCCGGAATCCCTTGACGGAAACCGGACGGACGTGACCATGCGCAAGAAGAACGCCGGGGCCCTATTTATGGACTTTCAGATCTCGCCAGACGACCGTGTCGGTGGCGGCAACCCGAAGAAGTCCCGTGGCCGGGCGCCCAAGCCTGCGGCGCCGGCAAAGGGGCGCAAGCCCGCTCGCAATGCGCGCGTCGAGCCGGAATTCGGGCTCTATGACGACGATATCCATGTTGATGAGGCACCCGCCCGTGGCGCCCAGAAGAAGCAGCCCAAGGCGAAAGCGCGCGGCGGCCGGCGTGAACGCAAGCCGCTGACCTTCGGCCGGATCCTCGGCAAGATCCTATATCTGTTTGTCGTGCTCGGCATCTGGGCCGCCATCGCGGTGGCTGGCGTCGTGGTCTATTTCGCCATGCAGATGCCCTCGGCGGATTCGTGGGCGATCCCTGACCGACCGCCGAATATCCGCATTCTCGCGGCCAACGGCCAGCTCATGTCCAACCGCGGCAAGACCGGCGGCGAGGCGGTGTCGCTGCGCGAACTGCCCTACTATGTGCCGGCGGCCTTCATCGCCATCGAAGACCGGCGCTTCCGCGACCATTTCGGCATCGACGTGCTCGGCCTTGCCTCGGTGGCGCTGGAATCGGTGCAGGCGGGCGAGGTAACGCGCGGCGCATCGACCCTCACCCAGCAGCTCGCCAAGAACCTGTTCCTGACGCCGGACCAGACCATCCAGCGCAAGGTGCAGGAAGCGCTGCTCGCCTTGTGGCTCGAGCAGAATTATTCCAAGGACGACATCCTCGAACTCTACCTCAACCGGGTGTTCTTCGGGCACAACTCGACCGGCATCGAAGCCGCTGCGCAGACCTATTTCGGCAAGTCGGCACGCAACCTGTCGCTGGGCGAGGCCGCCATCCTCGCCGGTTCCGTGCAGGCGCCCTCGCGCCTCAACCCGCGCGGCGACGCCGCAGCGGTGCGGACGCGCCAGCAGCTCGTGCTCAACGCCATGGCCAAGGAAGGCTACATCTCGGACGCCGAGGCCAAGGCCGCGACGATCGACGCGACCGAGACGGTCCGCACCAAGGTCACGGGCGCCGAATCCTATGTCGCCGACTGGGTCGAAAGCCTCATGCAGGCCTATATCGGCGACAGCAACGAAGACGTGATCGTGCAGACGACCATCGACTGGGACCTGCAGAAGGAAGCCGAGTTCGTCGTCAAGGAAGCGGTCGCCAACGAGGGCAAGAGCAAGGGCTTTACCCAGGGCGCCATGGTGGCGATGGATGTCGATGGCACGGTGCGCGCACTGGTCGGCGGCGTCGATTACCAGAAGAGCCAGTTCAACCGCGCCGTCACCGGCCGGCGCCAGCCCGGCTCGGCCTTCAAGCCGTTCGTCTACCTCGCCGCAATGGAAAAGGGCTACACGCCCGACACCGTCGCCGATGACGCTCCGTTCGACTTCAACGGCTGGGCACCGAAGAACTCGGGCGACAAGTACCGCGGCCCGGTGACGCTGCGCGAAGGCCTCGCCTATTCGCTCAACACCATTTCGGGCCGGCTCACCATCGATGTCGGGCCGGACAAGGTGGTGGAAGCGGCCCAGCGGCTCGGCATTTCCTCGCCGATGCTGGCCGTCCCCTCGATCGCGCTCGGCACCTCCGAAGTCTCGCCGCTGGAGCTGACCGGGGCCTATGCCCCCTTCGCCAATGGCGGCTACGGCGTCATCCCGAACGTCATCACCCGCATCTCGACCGCCGACGGCAAGGTGCTCTACGACGCCATCCCGGCCGCGCCCGGCATCGTCATGCAGCCCGAGATCGTGGGTGAGATGAACGACATGATGCGCACCGCCGTCGAGATCGGCACCGGCAAGCGCGCCAGCCTCAACGGCTGGCCGATCGCGGGCAAGACGGGCACGACGCAGAAGGCGCGCGACGCCTGGTTCTGCGGCTACACCGCCCGCATGGTCGGCTGCGTGTGGCTGGGCAATGACGACGACAAGGGCACGACGCTTTCGGGCGGCAATGTGCCGGTCG
>DAORUH010000064.1:0-9067 GCA_035433065.1 Devosia sp.
CCCAGCGCATCGGGGATGACCAGAATGTCGGAGAACAGGATCGCCGCATCGAGATCGAACCGTCGCAGCGGCTGCAGCGTCACTTCCGTAGCCAGCTTTGGCGAATAGCAGAGCTCGAGGAACGAGCTGACCGTCGCCCGCACTTCCCGGTACTCCGGAAGGTAGCGGCCGGCCTGGCGCATGATCCACATCGGCGGCCGCGTCTGGCGCCGGCCCTTCACCGCTTCAAGGAGCGGCTTTTCAACAATCTCAGAGGTCACAGTCGGGTCCAGAAAGAAGACTCTAGATTCTTCATCTTTATTATCATGGCGGTGTTTTGCAGGAATTCTATTTTGCCCACAACGGCAGGGCGAGCGGCAAAGCGGCGCGGCTGGTGTCGCGGCCCGCTGTGAACAACGGTCCTGCGTCTGCCGGAACTGCCTGCCGGAGTCGGCGGCGTTTACGAAGGATTAACCATGCCGCAGGGGTGAATGAAGTGTTAACGGAGCTGTGGATGGCCGGCCCGTCCACGAGACTGTTTTCCCCGCTCTGCGCATTAACCTTTCGTTAACCTCCTGCGAGGCTGGAGTGTGGATGAATTGGCGGCCCCTGGGGACAACCCCGTCAAGCGGCCCCTCGCCGGCACTTTCCACCGCCCCGGAGCTTGAGCCAGCGGGAACTGTGTGGAAAAGCCATTCCCATGCTGATCCTCGCCAGCCGCAGTCCAATCCGCAAAGCCTTGCTCGCCGGGGCGGGAATCGGGTTCGAAGCCAAGTCCGCCGATGTCAACGAGCGTGCCATCGAAGCGGCCGCGGCGCGGGAAAACGCCTCCCCGGCCGAAATTGCGCAGCGGCTGGCCGAAGCCAAGGCGCTGGCGGTCGGCGGCGCGGCCGTCATCGGCGCCGACCAGGTGCTCGAACTCGACGGCACAATTTTGCACAAGCCCGACGACGCCGAAGCGGCCCGCCGCCGCCTCGATGTTTTGCGCGGTAGAACGCACCTGCTGCATTCCGGCATCGCCGTCGCGGTCGATGGAGTGCTCGTCTGGAGTGGCGTCGAAACCTCACGCCTCACCATGCGGGCCTTCCCCGATGCTGAGCGCGATGCCTATCTTTTAGCCGAGGGCGATGCTGCGCTCGGCTCGGTCGGTGCCTATCTTTACGAAGGGCGCGGCATTCGCTTGTTTGAACGGGTGGAAGGCGACTATGCCTCCATCCTGGGGCTCCCGCTGCTGCCGTTGCTGGCGGCGCTGCGGCGGCACGTCCCGGATGTGCTGAAAGGATTCACGTGAAACGCGCCTTCGTCATTGGTCACCCCATCTCGCATTCGCGCTCGCCCAAAATTCACGGCTACTGGCTCGAAAAATACGGCATCGCCGGCAGCTATGAAGCCATCGACGTGGCCCCGGTCGATCTGGGCGGGTTCTTCGAGCGCATCCGGGCCGGCGAATTCGTCGGCGGCAACGTGACCGTGCCGCACAAGGAGGGCGCGTTTGACCTCTGCGACACGCGCGATCTCGATACCGCCCATATCGGCGCTTTCAATACGCTCACCACGTCGGGTGAAGCGGACAGCATCGTGATCCACGGCACCAACACCGATCAGTACGGCTTCCTCGCGAACCTCGATGACAAGGTGCGCGGCTGGGACACCGGCATCAAGACCGCCATCGTGCTCGGCGCGGGCGGCGCGGCGCGCGGCGTCGTCAGTGCGCTTGTGTCGCGCGGCGTGCCGCGCATCGTCATCCTCAATCGCACCGTCGCAACGGCCGAACAGCTTGCTGCCGAACTCCCCGGGCCGATCTTTGCCCACGGGCTCGATGCCTGGGCCATGCACGCGCCCAACGCGCAGTTCGTCGTCAACACCACGACCATCGGCATGCACGGCACGCGGTTCGAGGGGATCGACCTGTCGCTGCTGCCGAAGACCGCGCTGGTCACCGACATCGTCTACACCCCGCTCGAAACCCCGCTTCTGGCCGACGCGAAGGCCCAGGGCCTCAAAACGGCCGACGGGCTCGGCATGCTGCTGCATCAGGCGGTGCCGGGTTTTGAAGTCTGGTTCGGCGTCCGCCCCGAGGTCACCCCGGAGCTGCGCAAAGCCATCGAGGCGACGCTCTGATGCTGCGGGTCGGTCTCACCGGCTCGATCGCGACTGGCAAATCGACGGTGCTCGCCGTCTTTGAAGACGCGGGCATCCCCACGTTTTCCTCCGACGAGGCCGTGCACCGGCTTTACGAAGGGGCCGCCGTGGCGCCCATCGAGCGACTTTTCCCCGGAGTTACCACTGACGGTCGGGTCGACCGGACAAGGCTGTCAAAGAAGGTTCTGGGACACCCCGAGAAGTTGCGCGAGCTTGAAGGGGTGGTGCATCCGCTGGTGCGCGGCGAGATCGCCGATTTCTTCAAGCAAGCGGAGGGACGCGGCGCGCCGCTGGCAGTGGTCGATGTGCCGCTCCTCTACGAAAATGGCTTCGACTACGGGCTTGACGCCATAATCGTCACAGTGGTTGACGAAGCGGAACAGCGCCGCCGCGCTCTCGCCCGGCCGGGCATGACCGTGGAAAAGCTCGACGCCATTCTTGCCCGGCAGATGCCCCAGGCCGAAAAGAAGCGGCGGGCCACCCATGTCATCGACACCGGCGGCACCATCGAACAGACCCAAGGCGACGTCAGAGCGCTCATCGAACAGCTGAAAGCGCCATCTGCCCCATGACTCGCGAAATCGTCTTCGATACGGAAACCACCGGCCTCGATCCGAAGACCGACCGCATCGTCGAAATCGGCTGCGTCGAGCTCATCAACCACATTCCGACCGGCCGGCACTTTCACGCCTATCTCAATCCCGAAATGGCGATGGCCGAGGATGCCTTCCGCATCCACGGGCTGAGCGACGATTTCCTCAAGGGCCAGCCGCTGTTTGCCGCCAAGGTCGATGAATTCCTCGAATTCTGCGGCGACGCCATCCTCATCGCCCACAACGCGGCGTTCGATGTCAGCTTCTTCAAGGAAGAGCTGGCGCGCCTCAACCGGGCCCCGCTCGGCAACGAAATCATCGACACCGTGCTGGTCGCCCGCGAAAAGCACCCCGGCGCGCGCGTCTCGCTCGATGCGCTATGCAAGCACTACGGCATCGACAATTCACGGCGCACGCTGCACGGCGCCCTGCTCGACAGCCAGATCCTCGCCGAGGTCTATCTGGAACTGATCGGCGGCCGCCAGGTCGCTCTCTCGCTGGTCGCCGAAAGCAGCATCCTCCTCGGCGAAGCCGGCACCCGCACCTGGACCGCCCGCCCCCGCCCGGTTCCCTTGGCCGCCCGCATCACCGAAGCCGAAATTACCGCCCACGAAGCCCTCGTCGCAACGCTGGGCAAAGATGCGATCTGGGCCGCCTACCTCGCGGACGAACCGCTGGCGAACTAGCACATCCAACCACCGGGTCATTCCTGCGAAAGCAGGAATCTCCGTTCACGATGGCACCCCGTGCACAACGCGTGCGGACGAACCGCCTAACAGAGATTCCTGCTTTCGCAGGAATGACTCCGTGGCTGGGGGGAACGAGGGGCAAATGGATGGCCGGTACTGCGTCTACCTGCTCGCCAGCCGCAAATACGGCACCCTCTACACCGGTGTCACGGGTGACCTCGGCCGCCGGGTTTACATCCACCGCGAAGGCCTGCTCCCCGGGTTCTCCTCGCGCTACAAAACCCACCGTCTCGTCTATTTCGAACAGCACGCCGACCCCCGCACAGCGATCACCCGCGAAAAGCAGATCAAAGCCTGGAAACGCGAGTGGAAGATCGACCTGATCGAGCGCGACAACCCCGACTGGCGCGACCTGTTCGACGAAACATTCGGCTGACGCCGTCCTCCACGCGCCGGATCGTCCTTACCCGCCGGCAGTTCCTTGCCGACCACCCACCGTGTCCTTCCTGCGAAAGCAGGAATCTCCGTTTACGGTGTCAACCCAGTGCTCAACGCCTGCGAAAACCCCGCCAAACAGAGATTCCTGCTTTCGCAGGAATGACTCCGTGGTGACAGGGAGCGCAGTGATGCAGCGAATCCACCGCCAGCCAACCGCCTACCCGTCCAGCCCGCGTTTGCGCAGCAGCGCATCGGCGCTCGGCAGCTTGCCGCGGAACGCCGTATAGGCCTCGCCCGCATCACGCCGGTAGCCCGCCGAATAAACGTTGTCGTGCAGGCGCTTGGCGAGGTCCGGGTCAAACACATTGCCGGTCTCTTCGAACGCCTCGAAGGCGTCGGCGTCGAGCACTTCGCTCCACAGGTACGAGTAGTAGCCCGAGGCATACCCGTCGCCCGAAAAGATGTGCGAAAAGTGCGGCGTGCGGTGGCGCATCACCATGTAGGCGGGCATGCCCAGCCGCTCGAGCGCGGCCTTCTCGAACGCCGTGACGTCGAGCCCTTCGGCATCGCCGAGTTCGTGCAGTTCCAGATCGACGAGCGCCGAGGACGTGTACTCGACGGTCGCAAAACCCTGGTCGAACTTGCTGGCGGCCAGCACCTTGGCGAGCAGCGCGTCCGGCATCGGCTCGCCGGTCACCGCATGCCTCGCAAACTTGCGCAGCACTTCGGGCTGTTCCAGCCAATGCTCATAGAGCTGGCTAGGCAGCTCGACAAAATCGCGCGCGACGCTCGTACCCGCGATCAGCGGATACGTCACATCCGACAGCAGCCCATGCAGCGCGTGCCCGAACTCGTGGAACAGGGTCCGCGCGTCGTCAAAGCTGAGCAGCGTCGGCTGGCCCTTCGGGGCTTTTGAAAAATTCATCACATTGACGACGACCGGCGTCACCTCGCCGGTGAGCCGCTGCTGGTCGCGCAGCGCGCTCATCCACGCCCCGCTGCGCTTGCTTGTCCGCGCAAAGTAGTCGGCAAGGAAGGTGCCCACGGGCTTGCCCGCCCGCGTCACCCGCCAGACGCGCACGTCCGGATGATACAGCGAAGCGTCCTTGGTCTCTTCGAACTCCAGGCCGAACAATCGTTGGGCTACGTCGAAGGCTGCGGCAATCATATTCGCCAGAACCAGATATGGTTTCAGCTCGGCTTCGTCGAAATCGAACTCGGCCTTGCGCACTTTTTCCGAATAGTGCCGCCAGTCCGCCGCGCCCACCGGCGCGTTGCTCCCCTCCGAGGCGGCCATGGCCTCCAGAGCCGCATGTTCCCTTGCCGCCCGGGCCTTTGCCGGCGCCCACACCGCCTCCAGCAGCCCCCGCACCGCCCCCGGCGTCTTCGCCATCTGGTCGGCCAGCCGGAACTCGGCGTAGCTCTTATAGCCCATCAGCCGGGCCCGTTCGGCCCTGAGCGCCACGGTTTCCGCGATCAGCGCCCGGTTATCCGTCGCCCCGCCAAACTCCCCGCGCTTCGTCCACGCCTCGAACGCCTTCGCCCTCAAATCGGCCCGGGTCGAAAAGGTCAGAAACGGCTCAATCGACGACCGCGACAGCGTTATGACGTGCTTTCCCGGGAGTTTGCGCTCATTCGCCGCCTCGGCCGCTGCCGCGAGCAGCCACTCCGGCAGGCCGGCGAGATCGTCGGCCCCGTCCAGCACCAGCATCCAGCCCGACTCGTCGGCCAGAACGTTCTGACTGAACGCCGTGCCGATCCCGGCGAGCTGCACGTTGATCGCCTTCAGCCGCGCCTTGCCGGCCTCATCAAGCCCGGCTCCCGCGCGCGAAAAGATCGTGTGGTAGCGGTCGGTGACGCGTGCTTCTTCCGCGCCGAGGCTCGAACGGGCCGCCCACACGGATGCTATGCGCTCATAGAGTCTTGGATTGAGGTAGATCTGGTCGCTGTGGCGGGCGAGGAGCGGCGAAATCTCGCGCTCCACCGCCTGCAGCGCCGCATTGGTATCGGCGCCCGCCAGATGAAAGAAAACCGCCGCGACCCGTTCGAGCCCGATCCCGCTCTTTTCGAGCGGCACGATGGTGTTTTCGAAGGTCGCAGGTTCGATCGAGGCGGTGATCGCCTCGATCGCGTTCAGCTGTGCTGCCATTTCGGCATCGAACGCCGGCCGGAAGTGCTCGGGCCTGATCCGCGCAAAAGGCGGCAGGCCGAGCGGGTCGGTGTTCGGCTCGAGCAGCGGGTTCGACACCCTAGTTCTTCAGCCGGTCGCTGATCGGCGAGGACGGCGCGTCAGCCGGCTTCTGCTGGGCCTGGAGATTGCGCAGATTCTGCACGTACAGCGCCTGGAAATCGACGGGCTCCATCATCAGCGGCGGGAAGCCGCCGTTCTGCACCGTGCTGGCCAGAACCTGCCGCGCGAACGGGAAGATCAGCCGCGGGCATTCGATCATCAGCAGCGGCGCCAGCTGGGCTTCCGGCACGTTCTTCAGCCGGAACACGCCGCCATAGGCGAGCTCGACGTTGAACAGCACGGTCGCGTCGCGCTGGGCCTTGGCGTTGAGCAGCAGCTCGACGGCGTAGTTCTCCTCGTTCTGCTTCTTCACCGACACATTGATCGAGACGTTGAAGCTGGGGTTCGGCCCGCCCGCGAGGTTCGAGCCCGGCGCGCCGGGGTTCTCGAACGAAAGATCGCGGATGTACTGGCCCAAGAGGTTGAAGCTGGGCGCCGCGCCGGCCGCCGGGGATGCGCCCGCCGGAGCTGCCGCGTTGTCGTCTGCCATGTCAGGTTTCCTTCCCGATGTTTGCGGGCTGGCTAGCATTTTTTGGGCAGGCGCGACAAGTTCGCCGGGCTAATCCTGGTGCCGCCAGTCGCTTTCGTCGAGCTCGATGGTTTTCGGCGCACCCGCCGGACGGGTCTCGGTGTAGGTGGCGGATGCCGCGCTGACGACGGTGACGCGGCTCTTTGCGAAGTTGTAGATCAGCTTTCGCACCGGCGGCAGCAGCAGCAGGATGGCTACGAAATCGGAGAAAAAGCCGGGCAGGATCAACAACATGCCCGCCATCCCGATCATCATGCCGTCAGCCAGCGCCTGCGCCGGCAGGACGCCCTGGGTCATCGTGCCGCGCATCTCGCTGACGAGGGAGCGACCCTGATAGCGCAGCACCAGTGTGCCGGCGACACCGGCGAGCAGCACCCAGAGCAGCGTCGGCCACAACCCGATGGCGCCGCCGACGACCACGAACAGCGCGATCTCGACCAGCGGCAGGATCATGAACAGCGCAAACACCAGACGTCCCATGCGAAATTCGGCCTCTCGGAGCCGTTGGATGGATCGCCTCGCCCAAGTGTGAACTGGTTTGTGGGTGAGGCTTTCCCTATATATAGGCAACCCGCGGCGTCCCAACAGGGCGCACAACTGCCCTTCGACCTTCCGGTGCACCCATGGATGACTTCTTCGACCTGCCCACGCTCATTGTGATCGGACTGGCGATCGTGATCCTGTTCCGGCTCCGCTCGGTGCTGGGCACGCGCACGGGAAATGAGCGGACACCGCTGCAGCGGCGCAACGAAGCCACCGCCAAGGCGCAGGGCGACGAGAACGTCGTGCAGATGCGCCCTCGTCCGGTGGACACGGCGCCCGACGAGAATTCCGAGCGCGCCCAGCGCAAGATCGCGGCCGAGATAGAGCAGTATGCAGGCGGTAATGCCGCACTCGCCTCGGGGCTGAACGCCATTGTCGATGCCGATCCGACCTTCGGGCCGAAATCCTTCCTCGAGGGCGCCAAGGGCGCTTACGAGATGATCGTCACCGCCTTCGCCCAGGGCGACCGCAAGACGCTCAAGAACCTTCTCGACAAGGACGTGTATGACGGCTTCGAGCAGGCCATCGCCGAGCGCGAGGCCGCCAACAAGACGGTCGATTTCACCTTTGTCGGCCTGCCCAAGATCGACATTTCAGAAGCCGAACTCGACAAGCGCGCCGCAAGCGTCACGGTGCGCTTCCATGCCGAGGTCGTGTCGGCGACGCGCGACAAGGATGGCACCCTCATCGAGGGCAATGCCGACCAGGTGAAGACCATCGCCGACGAATGGACCTTTGCGCGCAATCCGAAATCGCGCGATCCGAACTGGAAGCTCGTCGCCACGAGCCAGCTCGAATAAGCCCGACGCGGGACTTCGGAAATGTCGAAGCGGCGCCCGCTTCTGCCCGATTTCCACCTCTGGCACGATGTGGCGGAGACCGTCGCGCCGCTCAGGCGCGCGCGGCCTGTGCCACTCGTGCGGCTTGCTGACGAACCCCTGCCGGTGCCGGGGCCGCCAGCGCCGCGGCCGAAAAAACTCAATCCGATCCGCCTGATGCCGTCTTACACGCCGTCCGGCCTGCCCGGCCGTCCGCCGGGCCACGGGATCGAGCCGAACCTCAAGCGCAAGCTGCAGCGCGGCCACATCGAGATCGACGGCAAGATTGATCTGCACGGCATGCGGCAGGCCGAGGCGCATGCGGCGCTGAGCCGCTTCATCAACGCCCGCGTGTCGCGCGGTGATCGCACCGTGCTGGTCATCACCGGCAAGGGGCTCAAGAAGCTCGATCGCGATGCCGCAGTGATCATCGAAGCAGGGGTGCTGCGCTCCATGCTGCCGATCTGGCTGAGCGACCCAACCCTCTCGCCGATGATCGCCGGCTGGGAGCCGGCGGCCCAGGGCCACGGCGGCGACGGCGCCTTCTATGTTCGGCTGCGGCGGGGGATGGCACGATGACACCGCTCGGGGCCCGCATGCGCGCCATGCGCGAGGAACGCGGCATCACGCTGAAGGAAATGGCGAGCGCCCTGCGCGTCTCGTCGGCCTATCTGAGCGCGCTCGAACACGGCAAGCGCGGCAAGCCGACCTGGAGCCTGCTGCAGCGCATCATCGCCTATTTCAACGTCATCTGGGACGAGGCCGAAGACCTGCAGCGCCTCGCCGAACTGTCCGACCCGAGGATCACCATCGATACCGGCGGTCTTGCGCCGGAAGCGACCGAACTCGCCAACCGCCTCGCCGCCGACATCGGCAAGCTGAGCCGCGAAGACCTCGGCTACCTCACCACCGAAGTGCTGAAGCGCTCGCGGCGGGTTTAGCAGCATGAGAGACGCGCATCCCGATACGAGACGCGCGTCCAAAATGGACTACAGCACGAACCTCGAAAGGTCCGTGTCGGCGGCCATCTTGCCGATGCGGTCGTT
>DAORUH010000064.1:9077-16403 GCA_035433065.1 Devosia sp.
TTCGAGGGCTTCAAAAGCAGCATGCAAAACCTCTCCGCCGCCATCTTGCCGATGCGGTCGTTGACATAGGCGGCGTCGATCCGGATCGTCTCGCCGCTCTTGTCGGGGGCGTCGAACGAGATGTCTTCGACCAGCCGTTCCATGATGGTCTGCAGCCGGCGTGCGCCGATGTTGACGACGGTCGAGTTGACCTTCACCGCCGCGTCGGCGATCGCCTCGACGGCGTCGGGCGTGAACACCAGCGTCAGGCCTTCGGTGGCCATCAGCGCGGTGTACTGCTTGATGAGGCTCGCATCCGTATCGTTGAGGATGCGGATCAGGTCCTCGCGGCCCAGCGCCCCAAGCTCGACGCGGATCGGCAGGCGGCCCTGCAGCTCCGGCAGCAGGTCCGAGGGCTTTGCCACATGGAACGCGCCCGAGGCGATGAAGAGGATATGGTCGGTCTTCACCGGGCCGTACTTGGTGGCGACGGTCGTGCCTTCGATCAGCGGCAAGAGGTCCCGCTGCACGCCCTCGCGCGACGGGCCGGACCCGGCATAGCCTTCGCGGTTCGCCACCTTGTCGATCTCGTCGATGAAGGCGATGCCGTTGTTCTCGACGAGGTCCACCGCGTCGCGGTTGAGCTGGTCCTGGTCGAGCAGCTTGTCGGCTTCCTCGGCCAAGAGCGGCGCGTGCGCGTCCTTGACCTTGATCTTGCGCTTCACGCCCGGCTTGCCGAACGCCTTGCCCAGCATGTCCTGGATGTTGATGACACCGATGCCGGGCTGGCCCGGAACCTCGAAGCCGGAGGACTGGCCGCCCTGCAGTTCGATCTCGATCTCGCGGTCGTCGAGCTCGTTGCTGTGCAGCTTGTTGCGGAAGCTTTCGCGGGTCGAATGCGTGGCCGAGGTGCCGACCAGCGCGTCGATCACGCGTTCCTCGGCGTTCTTCTGCGCCTGGCCCTGCACTTCGGCGCGGCGCTTGTCGCGCAGCAGCGCAATCCCAGACTCAACGAGGTCGCGGATGATCTGCTCGACGTCGCGGCCGACATAGCCGACCTCGGTGAATTTCGTGGCCTCGACCTTGATGAACGGGGCTTCGGCGAGCTTGGCCAGCCGGCGCGAAATCTCAGTCTTGCCGACGCCCGTCGGCCCGATCATCAGGATGTTCTTGGGCGTCACTTCGTGGCGCAGGTCATCGCTGAGCTGCTGGCGGCGCCAGCGGTTGCGCAGCGCCACGGCGACGGCGCGCTTCGCGTCCGCCTGCCCGACGATGTTGCGGTCGAGTTCGGCGACGATGGCGCGCGGCGACAGGTGGGTTGTATCAGGCATCTTGTTCTCTTTCCGGGCGCCTCCAGCAGAAGCGCGCCCATGTTCGCGGCCGGTTCACAAGCCAGCCCGCGTAAAAGATCAGGCGGTCTCGATCGTTTCGACCGTGACATTCTCATTGGTGTAGATGCAGACTTCGGCGGCGATCTTCATCGCCTTGCGGGCAATGGTCTCGGCGTCGAGATCGGTGTTTTCTGCCAGCGCCTGTGCGGCCGAATAGGCGTAGTTGCCGCCCGAGCCGATGGCGATGGTCGCGTGATCCGGGGTCAGCACGTCGCCTGTGCCGGTGATGACCAGCGTGTCCTTGTGGTCGGCAACGATCATCATGGCTTCCAGCCGGCGCAGGTACCGGTCGGTGCGCCAGTCCTTGGCGAGCTCGACGGCGGCGCGCATCAGCTGGTCGGGATACTGTTCAAGCTTCGCTTCCAGCCGCTCGAACAGCGTGAACGCGTCGGCCGTGGCGCCGGCAAAACCGCTGATCACCTTGCCGCCCGCGAGCCGCCTGACCTTGATGGCCTTGTGCTTCATCACCGTCTGGCCGACCGAAACCTGGCCATCGCCGGCGATCACCACCTTGTTCCCCTTGCGCACGGAAACAATGGTCGTGCCGTGCCATCCGGGGAAGTCATTGTCCTTTGACATTCAACACTCCAAAAGGATTTGACCGTATTTAGGGTTCTGTTGCGGCGTTGCAATACCATCCGATCGGGCAGGAGCGGGCCTGTATTCGAGGTAACGCGGGAATCCTGTTTTCTTTCCGGCGGCCGCGCCCTAAACGGAGTCTTCCGCCCGCTGGCGGGAAGAGGATCAGGAGTTGCCGATGCGTCAGGCCAAAATCGCCCGGAAAACCAACGAGACCGACATCACCGTGTCGGTGAACCTCGACGGCACGGGCAAGCACCAGATCGTCACCGGCATCGGTTTTCTCGATCACATGCTCGACCAGCTGGCCAAGCACTCGCTGATCGACATCACGGTCAAGGCCAAGGGCGACCTCCACATCGACTATCACCACACCGCCGAAGACGTGGGGATTGCGCTCGGCGAGGCGATCAAGCAGGCGCTGGGCGACAAGAAGGGCATCCGGCGCTACGCTTCGGCCGACCTGCCGATGGATGGCTCGCTGACCCGCGTGGCGCTCGATGTCTCCGGCCGGCCGTTCCTCGTCTGGAAGGTCGAGTTCACCCGCGACAAGGTGGGCGAAATGGATACCGAACTGTTCCGCGAGTGGTTCCAGGCCTTCGCGATGAACGCCGGGATTACGCTGCACGTCGAGAATGTCTATGGCGACAACAACCACCACGTCGCCGAGTCGGCCTTCAAGGCTCTCGCCAAGGCCCTGCGCGTCGCGGTCGAAATCGATCCGCGGCAGAAGGGCGTGATTCCGAGCACCAAAGGCACGCTCTAGCCCTTCGGTGGGCAGCGTGGTGTACGAGGAGGCTATCGTGCGACCGAGAGAGCTGCCTTTGGCCCGCAGGACCAGGCTGAGCCAGGAGGAGTACGACGCCGTCGACCCTCATTGGCGACATCGGCTCCTATGGCCTCGCGGGGCTATGGCGCGGATCAAGCGGCAAATAAACCGCCGGTTTCGGCACATCGAAAAGATCATCGTCGGGAAAGACCTTGATCTGAACTAGTGCCGCCGGGGCCCGATTTCCGGTTTTCCTTGTTTCCACCCGCCCCGAAGCGTTAAAGCCCCCGGCATGACCCTCTACTCCGTCTTCGACCGCCGACAGAACGAGGCTCCCGAAGTGGTGCCCGACCGGTTTTCGTGGTTCGCCGCGCTGCTGCCGCCGGTTTACGCCGCCTTGCACCGGCTGTGGCTGGCGCTCATCGGCTGGGTGCTGCTGATGATCGGGGTCGGGCTGATCGGCACGTTTTTCGGGGCGGAACTCGGGTTCTGGGTCTATGTGCTCCTCGCCATCCTCATCGGCTTCGAGGCACCGGCGCTGCGCCGGCTCGGGCTCAGGCGCCGCGGCTATCTCTATCGCAGCGAACTGATTGCGGCCGCGCCGGACCTGGCGCAGGTCATCTGGATGAAGCGGCGGGCTGGCAGATGAGTGAGACTGTTACCATCATCGACTACGGTTCGGGGAACCTCCACTCAGCGGCCAAGGCGTTCGAGCGCGCCGCGCGCGAGACGGGGGCGGATGCCCGCATCCTCGTCACCGCCGACGCTGAGGACGTGCGCCGCGCCGATCGCATCGTGCTGCCGGGTGTCGGCGCCTTCGCCGATTGCCGCGCCGGGCTCGACGCCGTGCCGGGCATGGTCGAGGCGCTCGAGGAGCGCGTGACGAAGGGCGGCGTGCCGTTCCTCGGCATCTGCGTCGGCATGCAGCTGATGGCCACCGAAGGCCGCGAGAAGGCGATCACCAAGGGTCTCGGCTGGATCCCCGGCGCGGTGGTCCGCATCGAACCCGAGGGCGAGCTCAAGGTGCCGCACATGGGCTGGAACACGCTCAGCTTTGCGAGCCAGCACCCGCTGTTTGCCGGCATCCCCGATGGCGAAGACGGGCTCCACGCCTACTTCGTCCACTCCTATCACCTCGCGACCGACAATCGCGCGACGCTCTTTGCCACTGCCGACTATGGGCAGGAGGTGACGGCGATCGTCGGCCGCGACAATCTCATCGGCACGCAGTTCCATCCGGAAAAGAGCCAGACGCTCGGCCTCGGCCTGATCGGCAACTTCCTCAACTGGACGCCGTGAGACTCCTCTCTCGTTATTGGACGCCTGTATCATGATCCTCTTTCCCGCCATCGATCTCAAGGACGGGCAGTGCGTTCGCCTGAAGCTCGGCGACATGCAGCAGGCCACCGTGTTCAACGATGACCCGGCGGCGCAGGCCCGCACCTTCGAGCAGCAGGGTTTTGAGTACCTGCATGTGGTCGATCTCAACGGCGCCTTTGCCGGCGAGAGCGTCAACGGCGCGGCGGTCGACTCCATCCTCAAGGCGGTAAAGTTTCCGGTGCAGCTGGGCGGCGGCATTCGCACCATCGAGCATGTCGAGAACTGGATCGGCCGCGGCATTTCCCGCGTCATCCTCGGCACCGTCGCGGTGCGCGATCCGGCGCTGGTGAAGGAAGCGGCGAAGAAGTTCCCCGGCAAGGTCGCGGTGGGCATCGACGCGCGCGGCGGCAAGGTAGCGGTGGAAGGCTGGGCAGAGACCTCCGAGCTCACCACCATAGAGATGGCCAAGCGCTTCGAGGGCGCGGGCGTTGCGGCGATCATCTACACCGATATCGATCGCGACGGCGTGCTGGCCGGCATCAACTGGGATTCGACGCTCGCACTGGCGCGCTCGACCATGATCCCGGTCATCGCCTCGGGCGGCCTCGCCTCGATGGACGATATCCGCATGCTCGCGACGCCCAAGGCGCAGGTGCTCGAAGGCGCGATCTCCGGCCGTGCCCTCTACGACGGCCGCATCGATCCAAAGCTGGCGCTTGCCGTGCTGAAAGGCGCTGCGGCATGACGCGCGCCGCGCGCCCCATCCTCATCACCAGGGTGAACCTTTGGTGGTATCCGGTGGCGCTCGTGCCGATCGCGGCGCTGGTCTATTTTTCGTTCAGCGGCGCGCTGCCGGGGCTCGTCGCCCCGCTCGCGCTCTTCGCCTTCGTTTTCTGGCTCGTGTCGCTGGTCTTTGCGATCTGGACACGGCTGCACAAGCCATCTCAGCGGGAGCTCCGCCAGTGACGCTCAAGACCCGTCTCATCCCCTGCCTCGACGTCAAGGACGGCCGCGTCGTCAAGGGCGTGCAGTTTGTCGACCTCGTTGACGCGGGCGATCCGGTGGAAGCTGCCATCGCCTATGACGCGGCGGGAGCAGACGAACTCTGCTTCCTCGACATCACCGCGAGCCACGAGGGCCGCGACACCATCTTCGATGTCGTCGCGCGCACCGCCGAGCACTGCTTCATGCCGGTGACGGTGGGCGGCGGCATCCGCCGGATCGAGGATATTAGGAAGCTCCTGCTGGCCGGCGCCGACAAGGTGTCGATCAACAGCGCGGCCGTGAACGATCCCGATTTCATTGCCCGCGCCGCCGACAAGTTCGGCGACCAGTGCATCGTCGTCTCCGTCGATGCGCGCCGCAGGCAGACGCAGGCCCCGGGTGGGCAGAATCGCGACGAGTGGGAGATTTATACCCACGGCGGGCGCAACCCGACGGGGCTCGATGCGGTGGAGTTCGCTACCCGCATGGTCGGGCTTGGCGCGGGCGAACTGCTCGTCACCTCGATGGATCGCGATGGCACGAAATCCGGGTTCGACCTGAAACTGACGCGGGCCATCGCCGATGCGGTGCACGTGCCGGTGATCGCCTCGGGCGGCGTCGGCTCGCTCGATGATCTGGTCGATGGCGTGAAAGAAGGCCATGCGAGCGCCGTGCTCGCGGCCTCGATTTTCCATTTCGGCACCTACACGATTGGCCAGGCGAAGCGGCACCTGCGCGACAACGGCGTCGCGGTTCGCATGGACGGGCTCGAGGGAGACGGCAAATGACCATGACGCTCGATACGCTCAACGCGCGGATTGCGGTGCGCGCCGCAGCTTCCCCCGATGAGAGCTATACGGCCAGGCTGCTGGCGGCCGGGGTGCCGCGCTGCGCCAAGAAGTTCGGCGAGGAATCCGCCGAATTGCTGATTGCCGCCGTCGGCGGCAACCGGCAGGAGACGGCAGCGGAAGCCGCGGACCTGCTCTATCACTTCCTGGTCCTCATCAAGGCTTCCGGCGTCGGCCTCGAGGAAGTCATGGGCGAACTGGACAAGCGCACCGCGCAGACGGGGCTGGAAGAAAAGGCATCGCGCAAGGGCAACGCTCCGTGAGCGGCGCCAAGAAGCCGGTCTTTGCGCCCTACTACAGTTTCACCAAAGCCGAATGGTCGCGCCTGCGCGCCGACGAGCAGATGACGCTGAGCGCCGCCGACATCAAGCGGCTGCGCTCGCTCAGCGACCCGATCTCGCTCGATGAGGCCGAGGACATCTATCTCCCGATCTCGCGGCTGATCTCGTTCTATGTCGAGGCGGCGCAGGCGGTGCACCGCGTATCGAGCCGCTTCCTCAATACCGAGGAAGAAAAGGTCCCCTTCATCATCGGCGTTGCCGGTTCGGTGGCGGTGGGCAAGTCCACCACCTCGCGCATCCTGCAGGCGCTGCTCAGCCGCTGGCCGACCTCGCCCAAGGTGGATCTCGTCACCACCGACGGCTTCCTCTTCCCCAATGCCGAGCTGGAAAAACGCGGCCTGATGGACCGCAAGGGTTTTCCCGAAAGTTACGACCGGCCGCGCTTCGTAAAATTCCTGTCCGATGTGAAATCGGGCCGGCCGAGCGTCAGTGTCCCGATCTATTCGCACCTCGCCTATGACGTGATGCCGGGCGAGGAAGCGGTGGTGAAGGCGCCCGACATCCTGATCGTCGAGGGGCTCAACATCCTGCAGCCGGGCGAGCTGCCGAAATCCGGCAAGCCGATCGTCTTCGCCTCGGATTTCATCGATTTCGCCATCTACATGGATGCCGAGGAAGACGATCTGCGCGACTGGTACATGGAGCGGTTCCGGCGCCTGCGCAAAACTGCCTTCGCCGACCCGCGCTCGTTCTTCCACAAGTTCAGCGAGATGGGTGAAAAGGACGCGACCGATTTCGGCCAGTGGGCCTGGGACGCGATCAACCTCCCGAACCTGCGCGACAACATCCTCCCCACCCGCAGCCGCGCCGACCTGATCCTGCACAAAAGCCGCACCCACATGATCGACCGCGTGGAACTGCGCAAGCCGTAGGGCGGTGGGGCGCACTACGCGGTTGGGGAGAAGTGGTCCTGCATCCGTCAGGGCACTCACTCACATGCCAATCTCTCAGTCGTCATGGCCGGGCGTGACCCGGCCATCCACTCGATCCATCCGTCGCGCCGCGACATCGGATGGATACCCGGGTCAGGCCCGGGATGACGTCGTGGATGGGGGGCGGTCGCGGTCAGGCTGAGGCCCTTGAGCGCCCAGATCACCCCGCCAAAACCCCTTAAT
>DAORUH010000065.1:0-15631 GCA_035433065.1 Devosia sp.
GCGACCTTGCCGACCTTGGTGATCGAGAAGACTTCGAGGATCTCGGCGTAGCCAATGAAGGTCTCGCGGCGCTCCGGCTTCAGGAGGCCCGACATCGCGCTCTTCACGTCATCCACGAGGTCGTAGATGATGTTGTAGTAGCGGATTTCGATGCCGTCGCGCTGCGCCAGTTCCTGCGCCTGCTTGTTGGCGCGGACGTTGAAGCCGATGATGATCGCCTTGCTGGCCGAGGCCAGCGTCACGTCGGACTCGGTAATGCCGCCCACGCCGCTCATCAGGATCTGCGCCGACACTTCGTCGGTCGAGAGCTTGTTGAGCGAGGCGTTGATCGCCTCGACCGAACCCTGCACGTCGCCCTTGATGATCAGCGGGAACTTGGCGATGCCCGAGGCCTTGAGCTGATTCATCATCTGCTCGAGGCTGGTGGCGCCGCCGCCTTCCGTCTTCTCGCGGATCTGACGCTGGCGATATTCGGTGACCTCACGGGCCCGCGCTTCGGTCTCGACGACCGAGAAGCGGTCGCCGGCCGAGGGCACGCCGGTAAAGCCCAGCACCTCGACGGGCATGGACGGGCCGGCTTCCTTCGCCTGGTCGCCCTTGTCGTCGATCAGCGCGCGAACGCGGGCAAACTCGGTGCCCGCGACGACGATGTCACCGACCTTGAGCGTGCCACGCTGCACCAGCACCGTCGCTACCGCACCGCGGCCGCGATCGAGCTTGGCTTCGATGACGAGACCTTCCGCACGGCCATCGCGCGGAACCTTGAGTTCGAGCACTTCGGCCTGCAGCAGGATGGTTTCGAGCAGCTTGTCGAGACCAGTCTGCTTGACCGCCGAGACTTCCACGTCGAGCACGTCGCCGCCCATCGATTCGACGAACACCTCGTGCTGCATCAGCTCGGTGCGAACGCGCGTGGGGTTGGCCGACTGCTTGTCCATCTTGTTGATGGCCACGATGATCGGAACACCCGCCGCCTTGGCGTGCTTGATGGATTCGATGGTCTGCGGCATCACGCCGTCATCGGCCGCCACGACCAGCACCGCGACGTCAGTCGCCTGGGCGCCGCGAGCCCGCATGGCGGTGAACGCCTCGTGGCCCGGGGTGTCGAGGAAGGTGATCTTCTGGCCGTTCTTGACGACCTGATAGGCACCGATGTGCTGGGTGATGCCACCCGCCTCTCCGGAAACCACGTTGGCATCGCGGATCGCGTCGAGCAGCGAGGTCTTGCCGTGGTCGACGTGGCCCATGATGGTCACGACCGGCGCGCGGTTGGTCAGGTCCTCGGCCTTGTCGTCGGACGGCACGTCAAACAGGCCCTCTTCCACGTCGGCGTCGGAGACGCGCTTGACCGTGTGGCCCAGTTCGGTGGCGATCAGTTCGGCAGTGTCGCTGTCGATGATGTCGTTGATCTTCACCATCTGGCCCTGGGCCATCAGGATCTTGATGACGTCGACGGCGCGCTCGGCCATGCGATTGGCGAGCTCCTGCACGGTGATCGCCTCGGGGATCGTCACCTCGCGGCTGAGCTTGGGCGCAACCTGCTGGTTGCGGCCCATCTTCTTGTCGCGGCGGCGGCGCATGGCGGCGAGGGACGGGCCCTTGTCGCGATCGGATTCGGTGGTCGCCGTCGAAACCGTGAGACGGCCGCGGGCAAAGGCGTTCTGGTCACCGACGCGGCGGACCGGACGTTCCGGCGCAGCGCGGGCCGAACGGCGCGCGTTCTCGAGCTCGGCGGCATTGACGAGGCCGGGACGGGCAGCGGGCGTCGCACGGGTGCGGCGGCCATCGGCCTCCGACGGCGGCGCGGGCGGCAGTTCCGGAGCACCGGGGCGGGCGGGCGCAGCACCGGCGCCGGGACGGCGTGCCGGCGAGGGCCGCGACTCGCGCGACGGCGTGGCGATGGCAGCGACTTCGGCGACGGCCGCGTCGGCTTCGCGCTGACGGGCCCGCTCTGCTTCCTCGCGAGCGGCCTGTTCGCGCACTTCGCGGCGGCGGTTCTCGTCTTCGATACGGCGGGCTTCATCGGCCGCGAAACGGGCGCGGTCTTCGGCCTGGCGGGCATTGGCGCCGCGCAGGACGCGATCACGCGCCTCGGCTTCGGCTGCACTCAGGCCGCTGTTGGGACGCGCCTGCGGGCGGCCCGAATACGACTGCGGACGGCTTCCCGTCGGCGGCTGCCGCATCGGCGGGCGCTGGGCGGCCTGGCCGCCTTCGCTGGTCGGATGGGGACGTGGCGAGGTGCCCGGCGCACGAACTTCGCCGGCGCGCGGCGGGACGATGCGCGTGCGCTTCTCGACCACCACGGTTCGCGAGGAGCGCGACATGCCGGGGCGGGCCCCGACGCCGGCCCCTCCCTTGAGGGTCAGGGTCTTCTTGTGCCCCGAACCGTCTTCGTGCTTGTCGTCGTTGTCAGCCATGTAAAGCGCGTCTTCCTTGCGAAACTCAGGTGTCAGTTTTCGATGAAACGGGCCAGTCGAAGGGCCCGTTTCAGGGCAGATTCTGCTGCGGCCCCGTTGACGAGGGCAGCATGTATCACATTTTCACTGCCGAGTGCCAAACCCAATTGGGCTGAATCGAGCAATTCGAGATGTGGGGCCAAGGCGGGTTGAATCCCGGCCTCCTCGGCGGATTTTTCGTAGCCTTTGAGCGAACCGCGTAGCTTGTTCCGCCCATCCTCGGCGGCGTCCGTTGCGCTGATCAGGGCGATCACCTCGCCCTTTTCGATCGCATCCTTGACCTTGCCGCTGCCGGTAAGCAGCTGGCCGGCTTTGCGCGCCATCTGCAATGCAGAGATATAGCGCTCCGTGAGCCGTTTACGAGTGAGGCCCGGCAAATCGTCCGGCAGTTTCACCTCGGACTTGAGGCTTTTCTGGAACGCCTTGCGCTTGACCGCCTCGGCAACCTGCTTTTCGCCAAGCGAAATCCACACCCCACGGCCCTCGGCAATGGCGTCGGTATCGGGCACCAGCACGTCGTCAGGCGAGACGGCGAAGCGGATGAGATCGGCAACAGGCTTCACCTCGCGGGTGAGCGCGCATTGCCGTTCCAGTTCTTGGGGCCGGGGCACCGGGCCGTGTAACGCCCGCTATTACGCGGGCGCTCCTTCCGTGGCTTCTTCCTCGGGCTGGGCCAGATCGGCTTCGGTGATCCAACCGGCCTTGAGGCGGGCCTGCAGGATCATCTCCTCGGCCTCTTCGCGTGACACCGGGAAATCCTTGAACGTGCCGTCGAAGCGTTTCACCTCGCCATCGCGGCGTTCGGTCCAGCCGATGAGATCGTCAGCAGCGCAGCCGGCAAAATCCTCGACCGTCTTGATTTCTTCCTTGCCCAGCGCCACCAGCATTGCGGCGGTGAGGCCCGGGATATCGTAGAGCTCGTCGGCCACGCCGAGCGCGGTGCGCTCTTCGTCCTGCGCCTTGGTGATGGCGTCGAGATAGTCGACGGCGCGCTGCTGGATTTCGCCCGCGGTCTCTTCGTCAAAGCCATGGATGGTGGCGATTTCGGAGAGCTCGATATAGGCGAGTTCCTCGACCGTCGAGAAGCCTTCCGAGGCCAGGAGCTGGGCCAGCGTCTCGTCGACGTCGAGGGCTTCCATGAACAGCGCCGAGCGCTCGGTGAATTCCTTCTGGCGGCGCTCGGACTCCTCGGCCTCGGTGAGGATGTCGATGTCCCAGCCGATCAACTGCGAAGCAAGGCGCACGTTCTGGCCGCGGCGGCCGATGGCGAGCGAGAGCTGCTCGTCGGGCACCACGACTTCGATGCGCTCGGCCTGCTCGTCGAGCACGACCT
Organism: Devosia sp.; assembly: GCA_035433065.1. Classification (GTDB taxonomy): domain Bacteria; phylum Pseudomonadota; class Alphaproteobacteria; order Rhizobiales; family Devosiaceae; genus Devosia_A. Next base: position 3,790 of record DAORUH010000065.1, read on the forward strand.
TGGCGACATCGGCCGGCTGCAGCGCCGACACCACGAGATCGGGGATCGACTCGGTCCACGGGATGATGTCGATCTTTTCGCCCTGCAATTCGCCGACCACCGCCTGGACGCGCGAACCGCGCATACCAACGCAGGCGCCGACCGGATCGATCGAGCTATCCGACGAAGTCACGGCAATCTTGGCGCGGCTGCCCGGATCGCGGGCGATCGAGCGGATGGTGATGATGCCGTCGTAGATTTCCGGCACTTCCTGCATGAACAGCTTGGCCATGAACTGCGGATGCGTTCGCGACAGGAAAATCTGCGGACCGCGCTGTTCGCGGCGCACGTCGTAGATGTAGGCACGGACGCGATCGCCGTACTTGTACGTTTCGCGCGGGATCAGTTCGTCGCGGCGGATGATGGCTTCGCCACGCCCCAGATCGACGATGACGTTGCCGTATTCGACACGCTTGACCGAGCCGTTGACGATCTCGCCGATGCGGTCGTGATATTCCTCGAACATGCGGTCGCGCTCGGCGTCACGCACCTTCTGCACGATAACCTGCTTGGCCGACTGGGCGGCGATGCGGCCGAACTCGATCGGCGGCAGCGGCTCGGTGACATAGTCGCCGTACTTGGCGGCACTGCTCTTGGCCTGCGCGTCCTTCAGCGAAATCTGGCGGGCCGGCTCCTCGACATTCTCGATGACTTCGAGCAGCCGCCACAGGCGCAGTTCGCCGGTGCGCGGATTGATCTCGGCGCGCACGTCGGTCTCGGCGCCATAGCGGGTCTTGGCGGCCTTTTCGATGGCGTCCTGCATCGACTGGATGACGATCATCCGGTCGATGGATTTCTCGCGGGCAACGGCATCGGCGATCTGCAGGAGTTCAAGCCGGTTTGCGCTGACTGCCATTTATTCGGTCTCCTCTGGAGCGGAATCAGTGTCGTTCAGTTCGATCGTCTCGATGCCCTCATCGTCGTCGATCGGATTCTCTTCCTGGTCGGCGCTGGCCATGTTGAGCAGCGCATCCGTCATCACGAGCTTGGCTTCGCTGAGCAGGGTCAGCGGCAGCTTGTGGTCCGGGTCTTCGCCCTTGGGGGCATCGGGCAGCGTGATGGTCACGCTGTCGGCATCGGCGGCCTTGATGATGCCGCGGAAGCGCCGGCGCCCTTCGAGCATGTCGCTGAGCTCGATCTTGGCCTCATGGCCGATGAAGGCCTCGAAATCGCGGGCCCGCACCAGCGGACGATCGATCCCCGGCGACGACACTTCGAGATGATACTCGCGGTCGATCGGGTCTTCGACATCGAGAACTGGCGAGATCTCTTTTGAAAGCTTCTCGCAGTCGGTGATGTTGAAGCGACCGTCCTGGTCTTCGGCCATGATCTGCAGCGTGCAGCCGTTTTCCTGCGTAACCCGGACGCGGACGAGGCTGAACCCCAGATCATTGGCGACCGGCTCGATGATGCGCGCAATGCGGGCCTCGATGCCGGATTCCTTGATGTAGCGCTTTTCAGTCAGGTCGAAAGCCATGGGCCTTGGTATCTTGGCAGTCGTTTGCGATCTGCATATGTAAACAAAAAGAGCGGGGGCCGGGCGGCACCCACTCTCACAAGAGAGCCAGTGATGTTGGCTGCTATATAGACCTCTGCCGCCAGCCGCGCAAGAGAGGCACGGAAGCGGAACGGGAACCACCGTGCCGGCGAAGTGCTTTATGCTCGCAGGGTGGTCACTTTCCACGTTTCTCGATTTTCAAAGATCTGGTCATACCACCGTGCCGCCTTCTCAGCGATTCGATTTGAACGACACTCCCATTGAAGAAAACCAGATGAAGCGGCTTGCGGCGCTTGAACGCTACGACGTCCTCGACACTCCCAAGGAGGATCCGTTCGAGCGCATTGCTGCGCTGATCCAGCTGGTGTTCGGGGTCGAAACCTCGATCATCTCGATGATCGACGGCCACCGGCAATGGTACAAGGCGGCGCGCGGCACGCCCAACGCCTCCGTGCCCATCGAGGAGAGCTTCTGCCGCCTGACGGTCGACAGCGACATGGCCGTGATCGTGCCCGACGCGAGCACCGACGAGCGGTTCAAGGACAACCCCAACGTCACCGGCACCGCCCACGTCCGCTTCTATGCCTCGGTGCCGCTGCGGACTCCCGACGGCGCCAGCATCGGCACTTTGTGCGCCATCGACAGCCAGCCACGGGACTTTTCCCAGCGCGATACCGAAGTGCTTGAGGGGCTTGGCCGCCTGGTCATCAACGAGCTCGAACTGCGACGGCTCGCGGCCACCGACGGATTGACCGGCACCCAGACACGCCGCGCCTTCAAGGAAGATGCCCGCCGCTGCCTCGCTCGCGCGGAGCGCGCCGGCGCGTGCGTCAGTGCCATTACCTTCGACCTCGATCATTTCAAGATCATCAACGACACCCACGGCCATGCCGCCGGCGACCGGGTTCTCGTCGCGGCGGTGAAAGCGACGCAGGAACAACTGCGCTTCGGCGATCTGTTCGGACGGCTGGGCGGCGAAGAGTTCGCGCTCCTCCTGCCCGATGCGGACAAGGACGCCGCCCTGGCGGTGGCCGAAAAGCTTCGCGTGGCGTTCAGCACGCTGGCTTTCCCTGGCAGCACGCCGCCGATTGCCCTGTCTGCGAGTTTCGGCGTCGCCGCGTTCCGCCCCGGCTTCGACGATATCGAAGGCCTGCTCGAACGGGCCGACGAAGCCCTTTACGACGCGAAAAAGGCCGGCCGGAACCGTACCTTTGCCCGCCCTGAGCCGGGAGCAGGAATACCCCTGCCGGGTCTGCGACAGCGCGTGCTCAAGGCCGGTACGCTGACCTTCGATGATAGCGGATCGTCCATCAGTTGCACCGTACGGCAACTGTGGGACACCGGCGCGGCGCTCGATGTCTCGACCACGGCGGGGCTGCCGGACGAGCTGTCGCTCGCCATCCCCGCGGATGGCTTCGAACTGAAGGGACGCATCGTCGGCCGGCAGGCCGACAGGCTGACGGTCGAGTTCATCTAGCCCACCGGGTTTGCCGAATGCGGGCGCGGTGCTATCGTGCCGCCTCCCCCCGACCAAACCCCACGGACATTGCCAATGGAATACCGCCGTCTTGGTACGGCTGGCCTCAAGGTCAGCGAATTCTCGTTTGGGGCGTGGGTCACCTTCGCCAAGCAGCTCGACACCGACGCTGCGGCCCGGCTCATCGGCATCGCGCTCGATGCCGGCGTCAACTTCCTCGACAATGCCGAAGGCTACGAGGCCGGGCGCGCCGAGGAGGTGATGGGTGCCGCCCTCAGGCAACTCAACCGCCGGCGCGACACCTATGCTGTCTCGACCAAAGTGTACTGGGGCGGCGACGGCCCGATGAATGTCGGCCTCAACCGCAAGCACATCACCGACGCCTGCCACGCCGGCCTCAAGCGCCTGCAGGTCGACTATCTAGACCTTTACTTCTGCCACCGCCCCGACACCGACACCCCGATCGTCGAGACCGTATGGGCGATGCACAACCTCATCACCCAGGGCAAGGTCATGTACTGGGGCACGTCGGAATGGACGGCCCAGCAGCTCACCGAGGCTTACGCGGCCGCCGAGCGGCACAACCTGACGCCGCCGTCGATGGAGCAGCCCGAATACAACATGTTCAACCGCCAGAAGGTGGAGGTCGATTTCCTCCCGCTCTATCGGCTGTTCGGGCTGGGCACGACAATCTGGTCGCCGCTCGCCTCGGGCCTGCTCACGGGCAAGTACAATGACGGCGTCCCGGCGGACAGCCGGGCCAACGTGCCGGGCTACGAATGGCTGAAGGCAAAGTTCGAAAGCCCGGAGGGCCGGGCGAAGGTCGACAAGGTGAGGCAGCTCAGCCAGCTCGCGGCGGAAGCCGGCCTGTCGATGACGCACATGGCGCTGCTGTGGTGCCTGCGCACGCCGCATGTGTCGACGGTGATCCTCGGCGCCAGCCGCGAGGAACAGCTGCGCGACAATCTCGCCGCGCTTGAGCACAAGTCAAAGTTCACCCCCGAGCTTGCCGAAAGGATCGAGGCGATTCTCGGCAACGCCCCCGAGCTGCCGGGGCGCTTCGGCGGCTGAACGCCCGCTACTTCTCCCAGGTGAGCGCCTCGGTCCGTGCACCGAGGCCGCCAAGGGCTGCGCGCAGGTCCTTCACCATCGGGTCGGGCCCGCACAGGTAGAAGTTCTGGCTGATGTCGTGGACATGGCGCTTCAGGAACGCCTCGTCGATCCGCGCGTGCTCGACGCCTTCGGCGTCCGGGTCGTCGGTGACGGTCCAGATCGTCCTCAGGCCCTTCATTGCGTCGAATTCGTTGCGCAGGATGATGTCCGACACCGTTCGGTTGGAATCGACCAGCGTGTTGCCCGCCATGTCTCCGCGCCGGTTCAGGTCGCGCAGGATGGCGATGAACGGGGTAACCCCCGCGCCTCCCGCCACGAACGTGCCGGGCCCCCCCTGATACGTGATCGTGCCCCACACATCCCGGATGATCAGGCGCTGGCCGGGCTCGTAGCCGTACAGCCGCTCCGTCATGCCGTCCTCGCCCGTGTTGAAGTAGCTCTTGATGGTGAACTCGAGCGTCGGCGCATCGCCATAGCCGGTGAACGTGAACGGGTGCTTCCTGTCGCGCCAGCCCTCCTCGTCGAGCGAGACCTCGGTCGCCTGGCCGGGCTTGAACACATAGCCCTCGGGCCGCTCAAGGGTATAGCGGCGCACGTTGTGGGTGACGTCCGCGATATCAAGAATGGCGACGCTGTGGCTCATTTCGGGCTCCCGTTTGACCTCGTCATATGAGACGCGCCCCGGCCCGGTCCGGTTCCGGACCAAACCTGTCCCAACCCGGTTTCCCAAGCGATACCAGGGCACCCTTACGCGACCTAGTGGCTTGAAAGTGCTGCACTTTCCCAAGCGAATGCGTCAGTACAAAAAACCCAATTTCAACCCCCAAAAATGCAGAAAAACCATCTTGGAGACTCGGAGTCCGAGGCGCATCTCCCAGTTGTTCGCTTTTGAAAGGAACCAAGAAAATGAAGAAGACCTCTCTCACCCTCGTCGCCGCCGCGCTCGTTGCAGCTGTCGGCTTTGCTGCCCCGATCATGGCCGACGACGATCCGATGGTCCCCTATAACGGCGCCAACCTGATCTCGAAGCTGCAGGCGCAGGGCGTCAATGCATCTGATCCGCAGGTGTGGAACGGCAGGATCCGCGTCACGGTCGCTCAGTCCGACGGTTCGAACTCGTTCCAGTTCTTCGATGCCGATACGTTCAGCCCGGTCGGCGACAACCTCGCCACCGGTAGCATCGGTGGCGGCAATGTGCATCGCGACGAGCGCGCCGTTGACCTCGGCAGCCTGACCAACCCGCGGGTTGAGTAACAAGCGAAGAGCCGGGCTCAGGCCCGGCTCTCCTAGCCTACTCGGTCGGTGTGCGGTGTATGATTTCGGGAATAGCCGGGGTCGCCTCCGCCACATCGAACCGGTGGCGGGAATTGACGACATCCGCCCAGTGGTTGGCGGCGAACTGCTCCCAGGCCTCGAAGACGCGCAGCGCCTCGTGGCCGAGATTGGTCAGCGCATAGTCGACACGCGGCGGAATGGTCGCGTAGGACGTTCGCGACACAAGACCGTCTCGCTCCAGCGATCTGAGCGTGGTGGTCAGCACCTTCTGCGATACCCCGATTTCGCGGCGCAATTCGTTGAAACGAAATGTGTGCTGGCGCAGCTGCAGGACGATGACCGTCGCCCATTTGCTCGTCCTCGGGCGCAGCATTTGTTCGATGGGAATGGTTTGCGAGACTAGGCTCACGGCAAAACTCCGTGGTCGCTAAAAGTATCAGACGCATCTAGGCGCGCTGGTACCGGATTACCAGTGTGGCATCTGTGCATTGCTGAAATGCAATGTAGCGGAAAGCTTTAGCCGTGGCACATCACGGATCAGCGACGGCGGAAGCTGAAATAAAAGCTCACGTCACGCCCCTCAGCCCGGGCTTTTTCCTCGTAGCGCGTCGGCTCCCAGCCCGGATACGGCTCATGCCAGCTCCCCGGATGGGTCGGCTCGAATAGCAGATCGGGCGATCGCAGGACATGCGCCAGCGTCCAGTTCGCATAGTCCTCAATATCGGTCGCGAATCGGAACAGCGAACCCGGTTTCAGCACCCGCCCCAGTTCGCCCAGCGTCGTCGCCGACACAAAGCGGCGCTTGTGATGGCGGGTCTTCGGCCACGGATCGGGATAGAGCAGGTAGGCGCCGTCGAGCGAGGCCGCCGGGAGCTTCACCAGCAGCTTCAGCGCGTCGTCGGTGAACAGCCGGACATTGGCAAGGCCACGCTCATCAATTGCCTGCACGATCTTGGCGATGCCGCCCGAAAACACTTCGCAGCCAACGAAACCGGTATCCGGCTGCTCGCCCGCGAGCCGGGCCAGATGCTCGCCACCGCCATAGCCGATTTCGAGGATGCGGCGGGACCTGCCGCCGAAGATCGCGTCGGCATCGAACGCCGCATCGAGCTTGATCTCGAGCGTCGGCAGGAGCTCGCGATAGAGCACGTTCTGCCCGGAGTGCAGGCGCTTGCCGGAGCGGCGGCCGAAGAAGGCGCGCGGTTCACCGGCAGCGTTGAGGGGGTGGTGGGGTTTGTCGGTCATCGGCGCCCCCACTACCACACTGAGAGTCCCGCGAAAGCGGGAATCTCAGTTGCGGCGGTGCGCAATCAGGCGGCCTTCACTGCCGCCTTGAGGGACGGCACGAGGTCGATCTTTTCCCAGCTGAACGAGCCATCGCGGCCAGGCTTGCGGCCGAAATGGCCGTAGGCCGACGTCTTGGCATAGATCGGCTTGTTGAGATCGAGATGCGTGCGGATACCGCGCGGGGAGAGGTCGAACACCTCGCCCAGAATCTTTTCGAGCTTGCTCTCATCGACCTTGCCGGTGCCGTGCAGGTCGACATAGATCGAGAGGGGCTTGGCGACGCCGATGGCGTAACTCAGTTGGATCGTGGCTCGATCGGCGAGACCGGCGGCGACCACGTTCTTCGCAAGATAGCGCGCCGCATAGGCCGCCGAGCGGTCGACCTTGGTCGGGTCCTTGCCCGAGAAGGCGCCGCCGCCATGCGGAGCCGCGCCGCCATAGGTATCGACGATGATCTTGCGGCCGGTAAGGCCGGCGTCGCCATCGGGGCCGCCGACGACGAACTTGCCCGTCGGGTTGACGTGCCAGACGGTGTCCCGGCTGATCCAGCCCTCGGGTAGCGCTTCGCGGACGTAGGGCTCGATGATCCTGCGAACATCCTCGGAGCTGAGGCTCTCATCGATGTGCTGGGTCGAGACAACAATCTGCGTGACGCCGACCGGCTTGCCGTCCTCGTACCGCACCGTTACCTGGCTCTTGGCGTCGGGACCGAGCTTCCTGGCCGCGCCGTCGCCGTTCTTGCGGGCGTGAGTCAGGATCTCGAGAATCTTGTGCGCGTAGTAGATCGGAGCGGGCAGAAGTTCGGGGGTCTCGCGGCTGGCATAGCCGAACATGATGCCCTGGTCGCCCGCGCCGACGTCCTTGTTGCCGGCCTCGTCGACACCCTGCGCGATATCGGCCGACTGGCCGTGCAGCAGGACATCGATCCGTGCCTTCTTCCAGTGGAAGCCCGACTGCTCGTAGCCGATGGCCTTGATCGCCTTGCGGGCGGTCGACTTGAATTTTGCGGGATTGACCACCGGGGCGCCGGCGGCGTCGGTGAGAACCTTGCCGTCCTTGCCCTTCTTGAGCAGCGTCTCGGGAACACGCACCTCGCCCGCGATCACCACGCGGTTGGTCGTTGCCAGTGTCTCGCAGGCGATGCGGACCCTGCTCGGATCCATGCCGGCTTTCTTGGCCTCGCGGAAGACGAGGTCGACGATCTCATCCGAAATCCGGTCGCAGACCTTGTCCGGATGACCCTCGGAAACCGACTCAGAGGTGAACAGGTAGTTTGAGCGCGCCACGGCGAAACCCCGAAAAAGTGCCCCGATATGCTCAAAAATGAGCAGTTGAGCCGGTTTCTGCACCAGTACCCGGTCCCGGTCAAGCAGATATAAGGAAAGCTTTATGTCTCTGCGTCATCGCATCGGAGAAAAGCTATCCTCTGCGGCGCTCGCGCCAGACGGCAAAGCCCGACAGCAGCAGGCCAATGGCGAGCGCGGCAAAGAAGAGCAGGTCGCCGAGGCGGCCATAGAGCGTCGGCTCGCTGAGGCGATTGTGCGGCACCACGTCGATCACCCCTACCTCCTGTTCGGCCAGCCGGGCGGTGATCCGGCCGAGCGGGTCGATGACGAGGGTCGCGCCGGTATTGGCAACGCGCAGCATGGGCAACCCGGTCTCCACGGTGCGCAGGCGCGCATGATGGGCGTGCTGGGCCGGGCCGATCGAGCCGTCAAACCAGGCGTCGTTGGTGACGTTGAGAATGAACTGGGCGCCGGCAGTATCGCCGATATCGTTCGGAAACACCGCTTCGTAACAGATGAGCGCAAGGAACGGCGGGGTGCCAGGCGGCATCTGCAACCGCTGCCCATCGCCAGCCGCCCAGCCGTTGGTCCCCGGCACCATCTGGCGGATGCCGAACAGCTTCCAGAACTCCTCAAACGGCAGATACTCGCCGAACGGCACGAGGTGAGACTTGTCGTAGCTGGCGACGATCTCGCCGTCGCTGTCGATGGCGAGGATCGAATTGTAGCCCGGATTGTCGGGGATGGGCGCACCCTGGGCGTCGAGTGCCTCGCGGGGCGCGCCGGTGAGCAGCGTCACCCCCGGGGGCAGCATCCGGGCGATGCGCTCCAGCGTTTCAGGATAGGTGGTGAGAAAGAACGGAAACACCGACTCCGGCCAGATGACGTGCGTCACGCCGGCGAGCCCCGGATCGGACGGCGTGAGCCGCGTCTCGCTGAGCGAGACCAGCCGGTCCATGATGTGGGCCGGGTCAACATAGGACCAGTCGGTGTGTTCGAGGATCGCGGGCTGGACCAGCCGCGCCTTCATGTCGGTGCGCAGGGTCACTTCGGTATTGGCGATGCGCCAACTGCCGAAAGCCACCAGCGCCACGACCGCCGCAACACCGAAGAGGAACGGCAGGAGACGCGCCGCGATGCCGCGGCCATCGGCGGGCCAAAGCAGTGCGCCGGTCGAGCCGATGAGAATGGCGAGGAAGGTCAGCCCGTAGACGCCGATCAGTGATGCGGCCTGCATCATCTCGTCGCTGGCGGTAAGCGAATAGCCGATGAGATCGAAGGGGAAACCCGACAGGATGTGGCCGCGCAGGTATTCGGCCGCCGCAAGGAACGTCGCGAGCGTCACGAGACGCAGTGCCCCCCGCGTCCAGAGCAGGTGCGCGGCGGAAGTGCCGACCGCCCAGAACAGGGACAGGATCGCTGCCAGCCCGACGACCGCGAAAGGCATCAGCGCTATGAAGACGCCACTCTCATGGAGGAACGCGGCGCCGAGCCAGTTCAGTGCGACGGTGAAATAGCCGAGGCCAAAGCTGAAACCGGCGAAAAATGCCGGGCCGAAGAAGCGCCGCCAGCCCGTGAGCCGATCCGACCCATCGAGGCACCAGACGAGGACTGGCAGGCCAATGAAGAGCGCCGGCAGAAGGAACAGCGGCGGCACGCTCAGCGCCGACACCGCTCCGGCGGCGACGAGAATGAGGAGGCGCCGCCAGCCAAAGCTCAGCGTCACGGTCTCGGCGAGCCAGGTCACGCGGGCAAATCCTGGGAATCAGCGGGCATGCGCCAACGTGGCCCTCGCGGTACCGGAGGGTCAAGCCTCGCGCAGTGTGGGTCGGAGGCGCCGGGCAGAGCCCAGCGCCTCAGTTCGCTATTCGGCGGCGGCCTGGCTCGACGGGCCATCGGTTGGCGAGCCGTCGCCTTTCCTGGGCAGCGACAGCGGGCCGGTGCGGGGCTGGCGCTGCTTGACGCGTTTGATCTTCAACCGCTTCACCTGCCGGCTGTCGGCCTGCAGCACCTCGAACTCAAAGCCCTTGATGCCGCCTACCGTTTCGCCCTTGGCCGGAACGTGGCCCGCCAGGTCGAAGACGAGGCCGCCCAGCGTATCGATGTCGTCGCCATGCTCGCCCGGATCGAAATCGGGGCCAATCACTTCCCTCACCTCATCGAGTTCGGCACGCGCCGAGGCGATGAAGATGTTGGAATTGACCTTGCGAACGAGCGCCACCTCGGCCTCGTCGTGCTCGTCGTCGATCTCGCCCACCACGGCTTCGAGAAGGTCCTCGATGGTGACGAGACCGTCGGTGCCGCCGTATTCGTCGATGACGATGGCCATGTGGACGCGCTTGCGCTGCATCTCCTGCAACAGGTCGCCCACCGGCATCAGCGGCGGAACGAACAGGACCGTGCGGATGATGTCGAGGTTGCCGATCGGCTGCTTGAGGGCGGTAGAGACGAGCTCGACCGGAATTTCCTTTTCCGGATCGTGCACCGGCGCGGTGATCCGGCGCAGTGCATCCTTGACGTGGAGGAACCCGGTGATGTTGTCGATCGAATCCACATAGACCGGAATGCGGGAGTGATTGACCTGCCGGAACTGCGCGATGGTCGCGCCGAGCGACGTTTCCGCGCTCATTGCCTGGATATCGGCGCGCGGCACCATGACGTCGTCGACGCGCTTCTCGCCGAGGGTCAGGACGTTCTGGAGGATTGTGCGCTCGGAGGCGGTGAAATCGGCGGTTTCGCCGTTCGCCTCGTTTTCGAGCGCAACTTCAAGGTCATCTCGCAGGGATACCGTGCGCAGCGCCAGAAGGCCCTTCAGGCGCTGCCAGACTCCTGGCCCCCGCCTTTCGGCAGGGGCGGGACTAGATGGGGGTTCGGCGGATCGGGCGGCGGGGGCGCGGGGTGAGGCGCCAGTGTCGCTATCGTTCATTCGTGCACGCCGCCCCTTTTCGGGCGGCAGTCCTTGTGATGTGAGGCAGGGAAATTACTCGTCCGCGTAGGGATCGGCAATGCCCAGTGTCGCCAGTATCTGGGTCTCAAGGCTCTCCATTTGAAGGGCCTCGTCGTCTTCGATGTGGTCGTAGCCCAGCAAATGCAGGAAACCGTGGACCACGAGGTGGGTGAAATGATCGGTAAAACCGACCCCCAGATCGGCAGCTTCGCGCTCCAGCGTCTCGCGGGCGAGGGTGATGTCGCCGATCAGCCCGGCGAGCGGGGAAAACGGCTCGATCTGCGGGAAACTGAGCACATTGGTGGGCTTGTCGACCTGCCGCCAGTCGCGGTTCAGAACCTGCTGGCTGGCGTTATCGGTGAGCACAAGCGTCACCTCGCTGACCCCGCTCACCTTGGCGCCGGATTGCTTCAGCGCCTCGAAAATGGCGGTTTCGGCGACAGAATCGAGTCGTTCGGGCCAGCCCTCGGTTTCAACGATGGTGGCAATTTCGAGCGGGGGGCGGCGGGGAGTCAGCTTGCCTTGTCCTCTTTGGCGGTCGCGCCTTCGTAGGCGCGGACGATCCGGCCGACCAGCGCGTGACGCACCACGTCGCGGTCCGTAAACCGCGAAATGTGTACGCCCTCGATCCCATCGAGCAGCCCAAGCGCTTCGACGAGGCCGGAGCGCTCGCCACGCGGCAGATCGACCTGTGTGGGGTCGCCCGTCACGATCATCTTGGAATTCTCGCCCAGGCGGGTGAGGAACATCTTCATCTGCATCGAAGTGGTGTTCTGTGCCTCATCGAGGATTACGACGGCATTGGCCAGGGTGCGGCCACGCATGAATGCGAGTGGCGCGACTTCAATGACGCCGGAGGTGATGCAGCGCTCGACATGCTCGGGACGCATCATGTCGTAGAGGGCGTCGTAGAGCGGGCG
>DAORUH010000066.1:0-15567 GCA_035433065.1 Devosia sp.
ACACCACGGTGATCACTGTCAACGAAGGCGTCGTCGCGAGCCCCGAGCTTGCCGATATCGGCGTCATCCTCGGCACCGGATTTGCGCCATTCCTTGGCGGACCGATGCAGGCACGAACGGACGGAAAGGCCTGACCGATGGCTGAACTGAGAAAAATCGCCATCGTCGGCTCGGCGCGCATCCCGTTTACGCGCGGCTATACCGGCTATGCCAACGAGGGCAATCTCTCGATGCTGTCGGCGGCGCTCGGCGGCATCGCGGACAAGTACATTCTTCGCGGCGAGAAGATCGACGAGGTGATGGCCGGCGCCGTCATCGGCCATAGCCGCGATTTCAACCTCGCGCGGGAAGCGACGCTCGATGCGGGCTTTTCCCCGCGCACCCCCGGCACCAATATCCAGATCGCGTGCGGCACCAGCCTCCAGGCAGCGCTGGCGCTCGGCGCCAAGATTGCCACGGGCGAGATCGACAGCGGCATCGCGGGTGGCGCCGACAATGTGTCGGACTCCCCGATCGTTTTCGGCAACAAGTTCCAGCACCGCCTCATCAACCTCAACCGCTCGAAGACCACGGGTGAGAAGTTCAAGGCGATGAAGGGCTTCAGCTTTGGCGAGCTGACGCCGGTCGCGCCCTCGACCGAGGAGCCGCGCACCGGCCTCTCCATGGGCCAGCACTGCGAGCTGATGGCGCGCGCGTGGGACATTTCGCGCGAGGCGCAGGACGAGCTGGCGCTGCGCAGTCACCAGAACGCCGCGCGTGCCTATGACGAGGGTTTTCACGACGATCTCGTCGTGCCTTTCGCTGGCGTGCTGAAGGACAACAATGTCCGCGCCGACACCAGCCTCGAAAAGATGGCCACGATGAAGCCCGCCTTCGACAAGACCTCGGGCAAGGGCACGCTCACGGCCGCCAACTCGACCCCGCTGACCGACGGCGCGGCTGCGGTGCTGCTGGCGTCGGAGGATTGGGCGCGGGCGCGGGGGCTGCCGGTGCTCGCCTACCTGACGCTGGGGCAGGTCGCCGCCAACGACTTCGCGCATGGCGATGGGCTGCTGATGGCCCCGACCATCGCGGTCAGCGACATGCTGCGCCGCTCCAACCTGACCTTCGCCGACATCGACCTGTTCGAACTGCACGAGGCGTTTGCGGCACAGGTCCTGTGCACGCTGAAGGCCTGGGAAGACCCCGAATACAACCGCACGGTTCTCGGGCGGGAAACGCCCCTCGGCGCCATTGATCCGGCCAAGCTGAATACGAAGGGATCGAGTCTTGCCTATGGCCATCCTTTCGCTGCGACCGGGGCAAGAATATTGGGGCTGACTGCAAAACTGCTGCAGACCACGGACAAGCAGCGGGCCCTGATTTCGGTGTGCACCGCAGGCGGTCAGGGCGTCGCCGCGCTTATCGAGCGCGCCAGCTAAGCATCTGATTTCACGATATGTTTCGACCCCGCTGCCCCCACGCGGCGGGACGGTGACGCTTACGTCATCCTTTCGCTTGTCACGTGAGCAGGCGCAGTCTACGAATTAGACTTCCGTCGTAGGCACAGATTTGCGCCAACGGCACCAGAACAACCCGGACGTTCCAAAATCCGGGACTAGCAGGCAAAATCAACAAGGAGATGGGAAGAACAATGAAAATCGCGCAATCCCTGAAAGCGGTCGCGACCGCCGGCGTGCTTGCGCTGCTCATGGGAGGGACGGCGAGCGCCGTGACCCTCAATACCATGAACGGCTCTGAGCCCGGCTCGATCGACCCCCACAAGGCCTCCGGCGACTGGGAAAACCGCATCATCGGTGACTACATCGAGGGTCTCGTTGCCGAAGACGCGCATGCCGAAGCCATTCCGGGCCAGGCTGAATCCTGGGACGTGTCGCCCGATGGCCTCGTCTACACCTTCCACCTGCGCGACGGTATCCAGTGGAGCGACGGTACGCCGGTGACGGCGGGCGATTTCGAATTTGCCTTCCGGCGTCTGTTCAACCCGGCCACCGCGTCCGAGTACGCGTACCTGCAGTACCCGATCAAGGGCGGCTCCGAGATCGCCGACGGCTCGATGGCCGTCGACAGCGCCGATTTCGGCGTGAAGTCGATCGACGACAAGACGCTCGAGATCACGCTCGAAGGCCCGACGCCGTACTTCATCCAGGCGCTGACCCATTACACCGGCTACCCGGTGCCCAAGCACCTGATCGAAGCCAAGGGCGACGACTGGACCAAGGTCGAGAACGTCGTGTCCAACGGCCCGTTCAAGATCGTCGAGTGGGTGCCCGGCAACTTCATCAAGTCGGTGAAGTCGGACACGTACTACGGCAAGGACGACATCAAGATCGATGAAGTCTACTACTATGTGCAGGATGACCTCGCGGCCGCGTTCAACCGCTACCGCGCCGGTGAATACGACATCCTGACCGACCTGCCGTTCGACCAGCAGCAACTGGTGCGTGACACGATGCCGGGCGAGGGCCGTTTCGCGCCGTTCTCGGGCATCCACTATTACGTCATCAACCAGGAGCGTAAGCCCTTTGACGACGTGAACGTGCGCAAGGCGCTGTCCACTTCGATCAACCGCGAAATCATCGGGCCGGACATCTGGGGTTCGGGAGAGCCCCCGGCATACGCATGGGTTCCGCCGGGCACCGCCAACTATGAAGGCGTGACGCCCTACATGCCGGAATGGGCCTCGAAGTCCTACGAGGAACGCGTCGCCGAAGCCAAGGCGATCATGGAAGGCCTCGGCTACACCGCCGACAAGCCGCTGACGCTGCAGATCCGCTACAACACCAACGACAACCACCAGCGTCTCGCGGTGGCGATCGCTGCCATGTGGGAGCAGATCAACGTCAAGGCCGAGCTGTTCAACGCCGAAACCCCGGTGCACTACGACGCCCTGCGTGCCGGTGACTTCGATATCGGCCGCGCCGGCTGGCTGCTCGACTACTCCGACCCCAGCAACGTCCTCGACCTGTTGAAGACCGGCACGATGCAGGACGGCAAGATGAACTGGGGCAACAACTACGGCCGGTTCTCGAACGCCGAGTTCGACGACCTCGTCAACAAGGCCGCCGCCGAGGAAGACCTGGCGGTCCGCGCCAAGGAGCTCGGCGAGGCCGAAAAGATCGCGATGGATAATTTCGCGGCCTTCCCGCTTGCCTACTACCTCGCAGCCAACGTCGTGAAGCCGAACATCAAGGGCTTCGAAGACAATGCGAAGGACATCCACCGCACCCGTTGGCTCACCAAGGAATGATCCGCTGATCCTGCCGCCGGCCGTTTGGGCCGCGCGGCAGGACGCTCGAACGCGGCGGCCGGCTCACGGTCGCCGCGTCCGGCGGACAGGAAGATGGGCTCATGCTCGGTTATGCCTTTCGGCGCGTGCTTTCGGCGCTCCCCATTGCACTGATCGCCATTACTGCCTGCTTCTTCATCCTGCGGCTTGCGCCGGGCGGCCCGTTCGACGGCGACCGTGCGCTGCCGCCGATCACGCTCGCCAACCTGCGTGCGCACTACAATCTCGACCAGCCGCTGTGGACGCAGTACTTCCTCTATGTGGGGCGTCTGCTGCAGGGCGATCTCGGACCCTCGATGGTCTACAACGATTTCACGGTCAGCGAGATTTTGCGGATCGGGCTGCCGTTCACCATGACGCTCGGCTTCACCGCCTTCGTCGTCGCGACCACTGTCGGCCTCATCGCAGGCGCGCTGGCGGCGGTGAACCAGAACCGCTGGCCCGACTACGTGCTCGTTGCCATGGTGATGGTCGGGCTGGTCATTCCCAACTTCCTCATGGGCTCGTTCCTGCAACTGATCTTCGGCGTGTACCTGAGATGGTTGCCGGCGGGCGGGTTCAACGGGCAGTGGTACCAACTGGTGCTGCCGATCACCGTGCTGTCGCTGCCGCATGCGGGCCGCATCGCGCGGCTGATGCGCGGCTCGATGATCGAGGTGCTGGGCACCAACTACGTGCGCACGGCGCGCTCGAAGGGGCTGGGCGCCCGGCTGATCCTGGCGCGGCATGCGCTGAAGCCGGCGCTGATCCCGGTCGTCTCCTATCTCGGGCCGGGGCTGTCGTACCTGCTCACCGGATCGCTGGTGGTGGAGCAGATTTTTGCGCTGCCGGGGATCGGCAAATACTTCATCACCGCCGCGCTCAACCGTGACTACGGTCTCGTGCTCGGCACCACCATTCTCTACCTGTTCGTGATCCTCGCGCTGAATCTCGTGGTCGATATTCTCTATGCCTGGCTCGACCCGAAGGTGAGGTTCCGCTGATGGCCGGGATTACGGGCAAGGACGCCGTCCTCACCAACTACGCCGACGCGCTGGCGCTCGAGGCGCCGAAGGGCCGCTCGCTGACGCAGGACGCCATAAGGCGGCTGAAGCGGAACAAGGCGGCGGTGGTCTCGATCTTCGTGTTGATCGCGATCGTGCTCATCGCCTTCATCGGGCCGTACTTCCTGCCCTGGCAGTATGACAAGATCGACTGGGGCAGCATCCGCAAGGCGCCTAATTTCGAAAAGGGGCACTATCTCGGCACCGACGGCAACGGCCGCGACATGCTGGCCCGCACGATGCTCGGCACGCAGATGTCGATCATCGTGGCGTCGGTTGCGACGCTCGTCTCGGTGACCATCGGCATCGCCTATGGCGCGATCGCCGGTTACTTCGGCGGGCGGGTTGACGCCATCATGATGCGCTTCGTCGATATCATGTACGCGCTGCCCTACATCCTGTTCGTCATCATCCTCGTCGTGATCTTCGGGCGCTCCCCGGTGCTGCTGTTCGTGGGCATTGGCTGCCTCGAATGGCTGACCATGGCGCGCATCGTGCGCGGACAGACGCTCAGCCTCAAGGAACGCGAATTCGTTGAAGCGGCGCGGGCAGGGGGCGCGGGGCCGCTGACCATCATTTTCCGCCACATCGTGCCCAATCTCACCGGGCCGGTGGTGATCTATGCGACGCTCACCATTCCCGAGATCATCATCACCGAGAGCTTCCTCAGCTATCTCGGGCTCGGCGTGCAGGAGCCGCAGACTTCGCTCGGTACGCTGATCTCCGCCGGCGCGCCGGTGGTCGAGACGCTGCCGTGGATGCTGTTCGCGCCCGCCGCCGTGCTCGTCACCATGCTGCTGTGCCTCACCTATCTGGGCGACGGGTTGCGCGACGCGCTCGACCCCAAGGATCGCTGACCATGGAAGACGTTCTCAGGGTCGAAAATCTCGACGTGACGTTCGAACTGCACCAGTCCGAGGTGCGGGCGGTGTCCGATCTCAATTTCGGACTGAAGGCGGGCGAGACGCTGGCGGTGGTGGGCGAGTCAGGGTCGGGCAAGAGCCAGGCCTTCCTCGCCATCATGGGGCTGCTCGCCAAGAATGGGCGGGCGACCGGCCGGGCCATGCTGGGGGACGTCAACCTGCTCGGCATGCCGCACCGGCAGCTCGACGAGTATCGCGGGCGCGATATCGCAATGATCTTCCAGGACCCGATGACCTCGCTCAATCCGAGCCTCAAGGTCCGCACGCAGTTGGCCGAGGTGCTGGTGCGGCACCAGCATTTCGATCAGCAGAAGGCCGTGCGCGCGGCAATCGAGATGCTGGAGCGCGTCGGCATCCCTGAACCGGCGCGGCGGGCCAATGCCTATCCGCACGAGCTGTCGGGCGGCATGCGCCAGCGCGTCATGATCGCCATGGCGCTCCTGTGCCGGCCGAAGATCCTCATCGCCGACGAACCCACGACCGCCCTCGACGTCACGGTCCAGGCGCAGATGCTCGATCTGTTCCGCAATCTCACCACCGAATTCGGGACGGCGCTGGTGCTGATCACCCACGATCTCGGCGTGGTGGCGGGCGTCGCCGACCGGATGATGGTGATGTATGGCGGCCGCTCGGTCGAGAAGGGCACGACCGACGACCTGTTCTACGACCCGCGCCACCCCTACACGCTGGGACTGCTGCATTCGACGCCGCATGTCGAAAAGCGGGCGCAGCGGCTTGATCCGATCCAGGGCCTGCCGCCGAGCCTCGAACATCTGCCCTCGGGCTGCGCCTTCCATCCGCGCTGCGCCTTCCGCTTCGAGCAGTGTTTTTCGGAGCGGCCGCCGCTGGCCGAGATCGGCGACCGCCGGGCCAAGGCCTGCTGGTACGAAGGCCCGCTCAAATACGAGGACGTGGCATGAGCGACATTCTCACCATCGAGAACCTCACCAAGCGCTTCTCCATTGCGGCGGGGCTGTTCTCGCCGCGCATCCACCTGACCGCGCTCGAGGACATCTCGTTCTCGGTCAAGAAGGGCGAGACGCTGGGGATCGTGGGCGAAAGCGGCTGCGGCAAGTCCACCCTCGGGCGCTGCATCCTGCAACTGCTCAACCCCGATGAGGGGCGGGTGGTGTGGATGGGCGAAGACCTCACCAAGCTGCCGGGCGAAGCGATGCGCCGCCGCCGGCAGGACCTGCAGATCATCTTCCAGGACCCGCTGGCCTCGCTCAATCCGCGGCTCACGGTGGGCGAGATCATCGCCGATCCGCTGCGCACGCTGCGGCCCGAACTCAAGGCCGCGGAACGCCGGGCGCGGGTCATCAAGATCATGGAGGCGGTCGGCCTCCTGCCGGAGATGATCAACCGCTATCCGCACGAGTTCTCGGGCGGGCAGGCGCAGCGTATCGGCATTGCCAGGGCGCTCATCACCGAGCCCAAGCTCATCGTCTGCGACGAGCCGGTGTCGGCGCTTGATGTGTCGATCCAGGCGCAGATTCTCAATCTTCTCGCCGATCTCAAGGAGCAGTTCGGGCTGACGCTGATCTTCATCAGCCACAACCTGTCGGTGGTGCGGCACGTTTCGGACCGCATCCTCGTGCTCTATCTGGGCCGGATCGCCGAGATCGCCTCGGGCGACGACCTTTACCGCGACCCCAGGCACCCCTATACGCGGGCGCTGCTGACCGCGGTGCCGATCGCCGATCCGAAGCGGGCGCGGCAACGCAACATTGATGCGCTGGTGGGCGAGATTCCTTCGCCGATCAATCCGCCGTCGGGCTGCACTTTTCGCACGCGCTGCCGCTTTGCTATTGGGCTCTGCGCCAAGGAGCGGCCGCTGCTCGAGGAGGCCGGCACAGGACGGCGAGTCGCCTGCCACCGCTGGAAAGAGCTGGAACTGGCGCTGGCCGACGCCTGATCGCCCGGATTTCCGGGCGTCTGGCAGCCTGTGGATCGAATCCGGCAAGGCGTGCGGCAAGCGTTGACAGGGGAGGGGTTTCCCCCTATCTAACCGTCAAATTCAGTTGGGCGCGAGGCGCCCGGTTTTGTTTCTGGGAAGCCCGATATGAAAGTCGCCAATTCGCTCAAGGCCCTGATGAAGCGCCACCGGGCAAACAAGCTCGTCCGCCGTCGTGGGCGTCTCTACATCATCAATAGCGTCGACAAGCGCTACAAGGCCCGCCAGGGCTGATCAGCCCGGCACGCCGTTCCATCTGAAAGGCCCGCTTCTGGCGGGCCTTTCGCATTTGTGCAGGTTTTCCGCTTGCCCAGCGGCCCGGCAGGGTCTTGATTGCGCACCCAGCATCCCGGGGGGCGAATCGTGCATCGTTCCTACACCATTTCCGTGCCCATTCGCCGGCCGTGGCGGCAGGTCTACGAGTTCCTCGCCGAGCCGCTGAACCTGCCCACCTGGACCAGCGGCATGGGCGGCATCGTGCATGTGCAGGGCAATGACTGGCGCAGCGACACCGCGGACGGGCCGTACGTGTTCCGCTTCGCGCCGCGCAACGAGCTGGGCGTGCTCGATTTCGGGGTGGCGCGCGAAGGGACGGAGCCGGTCATCATGCCGGTGCGTGTCGCGGCCAATGGCGAGGAGGGCGCGGAACTCGTCTACACGGCGTTCCAACGCCCCGGTGTCACCGATGAGGCCTTCCGCTCGCAGGTGTCATGGATCGAGGCCGACCTGCTGACGCTGAAATCGCTGCTGGAATCGCGCTAGCCGGCCAGCGCCGCGAGGATGCGGATCCAGGAGCGGATGCCCTTGTGGTAGCTGGAGAGATTGTACTTCTCGTTGGGCGAATGGATGCGGTCGTCGTCGCGTGCAAAGCCGATCAGCAGGGTGTCGAGCCCGAGGATGCGCTTGAAATCGCCGGCGACGGGGATCGAACCACCCGAGCCGATGATGGCGGTTTCGTTGCCCCATTCCGCGGTCAGCGCCGCCGCGGCCTTGCGCAGCAGCGGGCCGTCATGCGGCACGGTGACGGCGGGGCTGCCGCCATGTTCCGCGAAGCTGGCGGTGGCGTCCGGCGGCAGCCGGTCGGTCACGTGCTTGCGGAAGGCGGCGCGGATCTTCACCGGGTCCATGCCCGAAACGAGGCGGAAGGAAATCTTGGCGCTCGCCTTGGCGGGGATCACGGTCTTGAAGCCGTCGCCGGTGTAGCCGCCGGTGATGCCGTTGATCTCGCAGGTGGGGCGGGCGCGGGTCTGTTCGAGCACCGAGCGGCCCTTTTCGCCGGCCGGCGTGGTCAGCCCGGCGCCGCCGAGGAAGGCCTTTTCGTCGTAGGGCAGGCGCTTCCAGAGCGCGGCGATTTCCTCGGGCAGTTCGGCGACATCGTCGTAGAAGCCTTCGACGGCGACGCTGCCATCGGGGTTGCGCAGGCTCGCGATGATGTCGGCCAGCACCTGAATGGGGTTGCGCGCCGCGTTGCCATACATGCCCGAATGCAGGTCATGGCTGGCGCAGGTGATGGTGAGCTCTTCGCCCACGAGCCCGCGCAGCATGGTGACGATGGCCGGGGTGTCGGCGGTCCACAGGCCGGTGTCGCAGATCAGCGCGATGTCGGCGCCGAGCTCGGCTTTGGCGGCTTCGAGCGCGCCGGGCAGGTTCTTGCCGCCGCTCTCCTCTTCGCCTTCCGACACGATGGTGACGCGGATCGGCAGCTTGCCGGTCGTGGCGCGCCAGGCTCGGCAGGCTTCGACGAAGGTCAGCAACTGGCCCTTGTCGTCGGACGTACCGCGGCCGACGAGGTGCGTTTCGCCATCGGGCTGCGGCTTGGCGGTTACGGTGAACGGGTCGGTGTTCCACAATTCGATCGGATCGACCGGCTGCACGTCATAGTGCGCATAGAATACCACATGCGGGCCTGCACCGGTCGTGTCGTGCGCGATGACCACCGGATGGCCCGGCGTCTTGCGAGCGGATGCAGCAAAGCCCTCGGAGGTCAGGTCGCTGACCAGCCAGTCGGCGGCGCGCAGCATTTCACCGTTATAGGCCGGATCGGTCGAGATCGACTTGATGGCGACGAGGTCGCGCAGCCGGTCGAGGCTCTCCTCGATGTGGGCGTCAGCGTAAGCGAGAGCGGCGTCGAGCTGGGCTTGGTTCGGCATGGTGACCTTCGGCGTTAGGACGATCCGGCGCCGTCCTGGCGGACGAAGGCGATGCGGAGCATGTTGGTGGCGCCGGGGGTTCCGAGCGGAATGCCGGCGGTAATGGCCACGCGGTCGCCGGGGCGGGCGAGGCCTTCCTGGTAGGCGATGACGCAGGCGCGGTCGACCATGTCTTCAAGGTTCTGCGCGTCGGCGGATTCGACGCAGTGCACGCCCCACACCACGGAAAGGCGGCGGGCGGTGCGCAGGTTCGGCGTGAGCGCAAGGATCGGCTTGCTCGGCCGTTCGCGGGCGGCGCGGATGGCGGTCGAGCCCGACGAGGTGTAGGTGACGATGGCCGCAAGGTCGAGCGTCTCGGCGACCTGGCGGGTCGCGGCGGAAATCGCGTCGGCGGCGGTGGCCTCGGGCTCGGCGGCCTGGGCGCGGATGATCGAGCGGTAGTTGACGTCGCCCTCGACCGCGATGGCGACCTTGTTCATCATCGCTACGGCTTCGACCGGGTACTGGCCCGAGGCGCTTTCGGCCGACAGCATGACGGCATCGGCGCCCTCGAACACGGCGATCGACACGTCGGAGACTTCGGCGCGGGTCGGCACCGGTGAGGTGATCATCGACTCAAGCATCTGGGTGGCGACGACCACCGGCTTGCCGAAGCGGCGGGCGATACGGATCATGCGCTTTTGCAGGCCCGGCACGGTTTCGAGCGGCATTTCGACGCCAAGGTCGCCGCGCGCGATCATGAAGGCGTCGCACAGCTTGATGATCTCTTCGAGCCTCTCGACCGCCTGCGGCTTTTCGATCTTGGCCATGACGCCGGCGCGGCCCTGCACGATCTTGCGGACCTCGATGATGTCCTCGGGGCGCTGCACGAAGCTCAGTGCAATCCAGTCCGCTCCGGCCTCGAGGCCCTTGAGCAGGTCGGCATGGTCCTTCTCGGTCAGCGCGCCGACGCCGAGCAGGGTGTCGGGCAGGCTGACGCCCTTCTTGTCGGAGAGCTTGCCGGAGTGAATGGCGGTGGTTTCGATGACGCCGCCGCCGACGCGGGTGGCGCGCAGCTCCATCTTGCCGTCGTCGAGCAGCAGCCGGTCACCGACCTTCACCGCTTCGAGGATCTCCGGGTGCGGCAGCTGCACGCGCCGGCTGTCGCCGAGCGCCGTCGAATTGTCGAGCGTGAACGCGTCGCCGGCGTTGAGCTGGATGGCGCCGCCCTCGAACTTGCCGATACGCAGCTTCGGGCCCTGCAGGTCGACGAGGATGCCGATGGGATGCTTGACGCGTTCCTCGACGCTGCGGATGCGCTTGACGGTCTGGAACAGCACGTCATGGCTGGCGTGGCTCATGTTGATGCGGAACACATCCGCACCGGCGCGCGCCAGCGCCTCGATCGTCGCCTCGTCGTGCGATGCGGGCCCGAGGGTTGCGAGGATCTTCACGCGTCTCATGCGTTTCATGGCTTCGGACCTTCCCCGTCGGGGCCTATGGCATCCTGGGGGAGATCCGCGCCGGCGCCGTCCATCACCTCGCCATCGAGCGGGATGTCATCGGTGCCGGCCTCAGGTTCTGCCCCCACGACCTGATTGTCGGTCAACTGGAGCATCCAGTTGCTCCGGTTGTGTGTGTCGATTTCAAAGAAACCAGTGCGTTCGTAGCCCCGGGCGAGACAATCCTCAACACCGAAGATGGTGAAGGACTCATCGCGCGTGCACATGAACACGCCGCCGTCCCAGGTTCCGCCGCCGATGTCGTCCGCGGCGTAGAGATAGTAGTAGCGGCGCGCCTCGAGATCGCCGGTATAGACCGTCTTGCAGTCGTTGGGCGGGGCGACCCACCAGCCTTCGGACTGCCAGCCGCGTTCGGCACGGTAGCCCAGGGCGATCGAGACCGGGTTCGCCGTCTGATTGCAGACCCTGAGGCTGCCTTCGCCGTCGCCTTCGGCCTGAATCGGCGCGGCAGGCTGCTGTGCCGCTACTGCGGTGGTGGAGGTCGGGGAGACCTCGCTGCGCGGCAGGACGAGCCAGAGGCCAACCACCGCCAGCGCTCCGAGCAACAGACCGCCGATGGCCAGGAGATAGCGCAAATGACCGGAACCGGATGACATCGAAAAGAGAAGCGCGCCCGTTGTGCGCACCCCCTCGGGTAGTGTCAACCGCTATCGGAGGGATTTGGCGGAAATGCGAACAGGCTGAAATTCCTGGGTGTGGAAACGGTGGTTTTGGCTTGATCCGAACGGCGTGACCGGATTGAACGGGGGCTCAAGAGAATGAGGTTCACGACCACAATGGCCACTGAAAGCGTTGCCCAGGATCAGCTCCGCGCGTTCGTCGAGCGCATCGAGCGGATGGAAGAAGAAAAGAAGGCGATCGCCGACGACATCAAGGAAATCTACGCCGAGGCCAAAGGCAACGGCTTCGATACCAAGGTGCTGCGCCAGGTCATCCGCATCCGCAAGCAGGACCGTTCCGAGCGGCTTGAGCAGGAGGCGATTCTCGACCTCTACCTCGCCGCCCTCGGCATGCAGGCCGGCCCGACCGAAGACGAAGAGTAGCCGCTCCTTCGTCTCCGGTTCCATGCGATTCCTACCTTTGCCCCCGCCATCAGATGATGGCGGGGGATTTTCATCGCCGGGCATTGATGTACGTACGTCAGTGCGCTTAGTATGGTAGTGTCCGAGATCGGACGGGCCGGCACGGGAGAGCCGGCGCGCGAACCATCGCGCCAAACGGGAGGACCACATGACTCTGAGATCCAAAGCGATCCCGGTGCTTGCGCCGGTATTCTTCGCCCTTCTGGGCGGCACGGCGATGGCCCAGACGGTCGTCACATTGCTGCACGTCGAGCAGGGCGAGCCCACCATCAAGGCCTGGGAAGCCATTGCTGCCGATTTCGAAGCCCAGCATGCGGGCGTCGATGTGCAGATCCAGTACCTCGAGAACGAGGCCTTCAAGGCCAAGCTGCCGACGCTGCTACAGTCCAACGACAAGCCCGACATCTTCTACAGCTGGGGCGGGGGCGTGCTGAAGGAACAGTCTACCACTGGCGCGCTGATGGACCTGACGGCGCTGATGGACGCTGACGGCGGCGCGTGGCGCAACGCGTACAACCCCGGCCCGTTCGCCGGTCTCACCTTCGATGGCAAGGTCTGGGGCGTGCCCTACAAGACTGGCACGATCTCGTTCTTTTACAACAAGGAGCAGTTCAACAAGGCCGGCGTCGATGGGGCGGCGATCGCCACTTGGGACGATTTCCTCGCCGCGACGCAGAAGCTCAAGGATGCCGGGCTCACCCCGCTCGCCTGCGGTGGCGGCGACAAGTGGCCGCTGCACTTCTACTGGAGCTATCTGGTGATGCGCGAAGGCGGCCATGCCGCGTTCGAGGCGGCGAAGGCCGGCGAGGGCGATGGCTTTGCCGGCGCGCCGTTCGTCAAGGCGGGCGAGGACCTTGTGGCACTTGGCAAACTCGAACCCTGCCAGGCCGGTTATCTCGGTGCTACCTGGCCGGAGTCGCTCGCGTCATTCGCCGATGGCAAGGCCGCAATGATCCTCGGCTTCGAGGCGACCTACGCCAACCAGAAGACCAATGCCGCGGATGGCAACGGCCTCGCCTATGACAATATTGGCCGCTTCGCCTTCCCGGCGGTTGCGGGCGGCGCCGGTGCCGTCACCGATACGCTCGGTCGCCTCAATGGCTGGGCCGTGACCGCGGGCGCCAAGCCGGAAGCCGTCGAGTTCATCAAGTTCTTCACCAACGCCGACAACCAGCGCAAGCTTGCCGAAGCCGGGCTGATCATCCCCGTCGCGGTGGGAACCGGTGATGCCGTGCAGGACCCGCTGATGAAGGCCTCGGCCGAGCAGGTCGCGGCCTCCACCTGGCATCAGAACTTCCTCGACCAGGATCTCGGGCCGGCCGTCGGCCGGGTGATCAACGAGCAGTCGGTCGAGATCTTCTCGGGCAACGTGTCGCCGGCCGATGGCGCGGCGGCGATCCGGGACGAGCTCGCCCTCGCTATGTGATGCATCGGGCCGCCGCGCGCAAAGCGTGGCGGCCCTCCTGCAACGAGGACGTGGCGATGGCAGCCGACACGACAATTGCAGCGACATCGCGGGGCCGCCGCCGGGCCGCCCTGCATGGCGGGCGCGTGGAGAGCTGGCGCGAGCGGTTGCCGGTGCTGCTCATCTTCATTCCGCCGGCGCTGCTGCTGTTCACCATCTTCGTCATCCTGCCGATGGGGGAGGCGGCGTGGTACAGCCTGTTCAACTGGAACGGCTATGGGCGGCCCGATCAGTTCGTCGGTCTGCGCAATTTCGAGGTGCTGTTCCGGAACGCGGCGTTCCTGCGCGCACTTACCAACAACGCGCTGATCATCCTCGTTTCGCTATTGGTGCAGATACCGCTGGCACTGTGGCTCGCGACGCTGCTGTCGAACCCCATTCGCGGCGCGGTCACCTTCCGGCTGCTTTTCTTTCTGCCCTACGTGCTTGCCGATGTGGCGGCGGGCCTGATCTGGCGCTTCGTCTATGACGGGGACTACGGCCTCGTCGGCGCCATCGGCAGGTTCTTCGGGCATCCCGAACTCTTCCTCCTCGCCGACCGCGATACGGCGATGGGGGCGGTGCTGGTGGTGATCGTCTGGAAGTATTTTGGCTTCCACATGATGCTGTTCATCGCGGGCCTGCAGGCGATCGACAAGCATCTGCTCGAAGCGGCCGAGATCGACGGCGCTTCGCGCTGGCAGAAGTTCATCTACGTGACGCTGCCGATGCTCGCCTCGACCGTGCGGCTCTCGGTGTTCTTCGCGGTGATCGGCTCGCTGCAACTGTTCGACATGATCATGCCGCTCACTGGCGGTGGCCCGTCCAACATGACGCAGACCATGGTGACCTTCCTGTTCACCAACGGCGTCATGCGCATGCAGGTGGGGTTCGGCAGCGCCGTCGGCGTGGTGCTGTTCGTCATCTGCGTCGTCCTCGCCTTCGGCTACAAGCGGATCTTCATGCGAAATGACTGACACCACGGCCGGACGCATCGAAGAGGCAACGACCGCGCCCGGCGGGCCTCGCCCGGGTTTTGTCGTGCAGGTCTACATCTACTCAGCGCTGTTCATCGTTGCGGCGATCGTTTTGATCCCGCTCGTCACCACCGCGCTCGGTGGGTTCAAGACACTGGGCGAGTTGCGCACCAACCCGTTCGGCCTGCCGCGGGATTGGATCTGGTCGAACTACCTCGATATCTTCCTGTCGTTCCGTTACTGGCAACTGCTCGGCAACTCGCTGCTGATCGCGGTGCTGACGGTGGTGCTGATCGTTGTCGTCGCCTCGATGTGCGCCTTCGCCTTCGCGCATGTGCACTTCTTCGGCTCGAACTTCCTGCTCAACTATTTCCTGATCGGGCTGATGTTCCCGCTGGCCACGGCGATCCTGCCGCTGTTTCTGCGCATCCGCGACCTGGGGCTGCTCGACACATATTGGGGCGTCGTGCTTCCACAGGTTGCGTTTCACCTCGGCGCCAGCATCCTCCTGTTCCGCAACTACTTCCGGAACATGCCGGGGGAACTGTTCGACGCGGCATTCGTCGATGGCTGCGGCTACGTCCGGTTCTTCTGGCACATCACCCTGCCGCTTGCCCGCCCGATCATCGCGACGGTGGGAATCATCTCGTTCGTGCAGAGCTGGAACGCCTACCTGTTGCCGCTGATCTTCCTCAACTCCGAGGAGCTCTATCCCTGGCCGCTGGGAATGATGGTCTATCGCGGCGAGTTCGGCACCGAGTGGCACCTGATCCTTGCCTTCATCACGCTCACCATCATGCCGACGGTGGTCGTGTTCTTCGCGCTGCAGAAGCACGTGGTCGCGGGCCTCACGGCGGGCGCGCTGAAGGGGTAGGGCGCCGGTTGATCTACATCAAGGCGCCACCGGCGCGCGCCATGTTGATCTCTCCCCAGTTCAACCGGGGAGAAATCCTATGCCTGCCGATGCAGTTATCGTTGTCGCCGGAATCACCGCGCTGTTCCTGGTCTTTGGAATCGCGCTGGCCGTGGTGTCCTGGAAAACCAACCGGCCGTAACGCTACTTCTGCAGCGCGGCCGGCGTGTTGGTGATGCCGAGCGCCGCCAGCGCGGCGGCGACGATGCCGGCGCGGTCGAGGCCGGCCTCGGCATACATGTCGGTCTGCGACGACTCTGCGGTGAATACGTCGGGGATCATCAGTGGGC
>DAORUH010000067.1:0-15448 GCA_035433065.1 Devosia sp.
AGAAGTAGAGGCCGGAAATCGCAGGGATACCCGCGCCGCGATAGACGTAGCCACCGGTGATCGAGCAGCCTTCGTCGTGGTTGTAGCTGTGGACCGGCAGGACGAAGCCGGACGTGTCGCAGGTCGCGGCCTCGAAGCAGTCGGGGCCCTCCATGGTGTTCCAGCCGAGGTTCGGCCCGGGCTGGCCGGCGGAGATGACGTTGATCTCCTCCCAGCGGTTCTGCCCGACATCGGCAATGTAGAAGTCAGCGCCATCGAAGGCATTGCGCCAGGGGTTGCGGACACCGCTGGCGAAGATTTTTGGCGGGCCGCCGGAATCGACATCGAAGGTCAGGATCTTGCCGAGCAGCGAGTCCGGATTCTGCCCGTTCCCCTGCGGATCGCCGCCGCTGCCGCCATCGCCCATGCCGGCATAGAGCAGGCCATCGGGACCGAAACCGATCCAGCCGCCGTTGTGGTTGCTGTAGGGCTGCTTGATGGCCAGCAGCTCCTGCGCAGACGCCGGATCGGCCACGGCGGGATCGGCGGAGACGGTGTAGGCAACGACGCGGGTGTCGCCGGAGGGATCGGTGAAATTGACGAAGAAGCGGCCGTTGCTGGCGTAGTTCGGATGGAAGGCGAGGCCGAGCAGGCCCTGTTCGCCGCCGCTGGAAATCTGCGCCGTCACATCGAGGAACGGCGCGTCCGCCAGCGCGCCATCGGCGAAGACGCGAATGCGCCCGGTCTGCTCGACAATGAACAGGCGCGGATCGCCGGCGGGCGCGGTCACGAAGACCGGGCTGTCGAGCCCGCTGGCCACGGTTTCGAGCCTGAACGGTGCCTGCGCAGCAACCGGGGTGGCGAGAGCGGCGGCAAGGGTGAAGTGGGCAAGAAAACGCAGCATGGGGGGCCTCCAAGTCCCCCCATACTGACGGCTCATGCGCCGGATGCAACCGGCTTACGGAAGCTAGTAGAAGATGGGGCCCTTCGGTCCGGCCTCGCCGCTGCTGCCACCGGACAGCGAGCCGCCCGTTGCGCCCTGCCCGCGCGGCGCGGGCTCCTTATCCTGATAGTTGAGGAAAAGGCCCACGAGGTCGACGACCTTTATCTGGCGGCCCGGAAAGACGATGCGGCCCGGGGTGAAGCCGACGCAGTTGTCCTTGTTGTCGCAGTAGACACCGCAGACGCCGCCCTTGCCGTTGCAGTTGGGTTTTTCGCACGAGTAGCCGGTGGGGTTTTCGTTGAACTGGCCGGCCGGGCACGCGCCCTGTACGGCCGCCTTGTTGCCTTTGAAATCGGTAAAACCGCCCTCGGCCTGAACAGATACGCTGGTGCCAAGCACGAAGGCGACGGTCATCAGGCTCAGAAGGAGTCTCAGCATTTGCATTCCCCGCAGGGTTGCAGTCATGCCCCACGAGAAGGCTAGCCGAGGTGCCAGCGAACAGCGTCCACCGAACGATGGATGTCGCGGCTAGACTGTGACCAGCCCCTCGCGCAGCACGATCGACACGGCGTCGGCGCGGTTGCGGGCGCCGAGCTTTTCGAGCACCGCGGCGACGTGGAATTTTGCCGTGTGCACCGAGATGCCGAGGTTGCGGGCGATCAGCTTGTTGGAGGCGCCCTCGACGAGGAGCGAGGCCACCTGCTTTTCGCGGGCGCTGAGCTGGGTGAAGCCCAGTTCGGGGTCGAGGCGTGCGTCGGGTTCGATCCGGTGGCCGTTGGCGACCAGCGTCGCGGCGGCGAGGATCAGCGCGGGATCGAGGCTGCGGATGACGCTCTCGCCCGGATTGGGACGCCGGTCGGCGCCCACGATCAGCACCGGGGCGCGCAGCGGAATGCCGAGCTCTCCCAGGGGATGGTCAGCGATGATGACGGCGGCGACGGACTCGTCGACCTCGGTGAGATCGGCGCGCGTCAGCATGGCGCGGCGGAGCGCGCTCGCCAGCGCGGCGTCATCAAGCACGAGGCCGATGCGCCGGGGCGCATAGGCCTGCGCCTGCAGCTCGAATTCAGGCCCGAGGCCGTTCGCCGACAGTGACGTCGATAGAGACAGGCGATCCACCGCGAAGCACTCCCAGTTTGATAGTCGTCCCCACCGATTCCGCGCTCAGGCGGTGCGAGACGGCAGATACCGTTTCGACGGCATCACCACCCCATGTGGTGATGATGTCGCCCAAAAGAAGCCCCGCGCGCTGAGCGGGGCCATCGGGCTCGAGGCCAACGATGAGCGCCCCGCCATTGCCGGCAACCGGATGCAGCGTCGCCCCGAGGTAGCCGCGCGGCACATAGCCCTTTGCCGCCAGCGTGTCGACCGCGCGGGCCACCGTACTCGCCGGAATGGCGAGCGCCCGGTGGCGCGGGCCGGTCACCGCCATACCGATAAGCCCGCCGTCCGGCGACAATACGGCGCCGCCTTCCGTGCGGGTGGAGAGTATGGTGCCGAGTTTGATGCGGGCGTCGATCAGCCCGCCGCGCATGCTGCGCCAGGCCGGGCCGATTTCGGAGACGGTGGCGATCCCGGCTGTCGCCGAATACTCCCCGCGCCCGGCGATGACTGCGAGCGAGCCCACCGCGGGAGTTGGCGCCTGCGGCCAGTCGGCGAACTGGGCGGTTGAGACCCTCAACAGCGCAACATCGGTCGACGGGTCGCGGCCGGCGGCCTCGGCTTTCGCGGTTTCGCCGCCGGCGAAGGTGACGGTGAACTCCTCTTCGCCGCCAAGCGCTTCATGCGCGCTGACGACAAGGCCGGTCCGCCAGATGAGGCCGCTCGCAACGCTGCCGTCGGCACCGGAGATAGCGACGAGCCGCGGGCTGGCGGCAGCAACAACCGACGCGATGGCATCGGAAAGGGACTGAAGTTCGGTCGGCATTCTTGCCTCCTTGCCTGGTCACTTCGAGATTGTGCCTCGCCCCCCGATGCGGAAAGCTGGCCGCATGGGCAGGCTTGTTTTGCCACCACGCAGAAAGCCTGACGAAACCTGCCAGATGGGGCCGTTATGGTGCCCGTCATGGCTCCCACCCGGATCGCAGAATGAAGGCACTGACAATCACCTCGAAGCAGGCGCGGCGCATCTGGCTCGCGGCGCAGAAGCTCGATGTCGAGGCTCCATTTGGCGCGGGACCGGAGGCGGTTGCAGCCGCGGTGAAGCACCTCGGCTATGTGCAGATCGACACGATCAACGTGATCGAGCGCTGCCACCACCACATCCTCTACAACCGCATTCCCGGTTATGCGCGCAGTGACCTGCAGGCGGCCCAGTCGCGCGACAAATCGGTGTTCGAGTACTGGACGCACGCGCTCAGCTACATCCACAGCGATGACATCCGGTTTTTCCTGCCCGCGATGCGGGAGCACGCGACCAAACCCAGCCGCTGGTTCGCCGACGGTGACGCCGATGAGCTGAAAAGGGTGCTGAAGCGCATTCGCCGCGACGGCGCGATTTCGATCCGCGACGTCGATGACGAGCCGGTCGAGAAGAACCACCTGTGGGCTTCGCGAAAGCCCACCAAGCGCGTGCTGGAGCGCGGCTTCTACGACGGCGACCTGACGATCAGCGAACGTCGCGGCATGCTGAAGACCTATGAGCTGATCGACCGGCATTTCGGCTGGCCGCCAAAACCGCGCGCGGCGAGCGAGGGGCAGATCCTCGACTACCTTATCGAGCGCGCGCTGCGCTCTCAGGGGATCGTGTCGATCGATTCCACCGTCTATGGCACGACCAATATCCGCGGGGCGATCAAGGAGCGGTTTGAGACGATGACGCGCCGCCGCCGGCTTCTGCCGGTGATCATCGGCGACGGCTCGGTGGCGCACTGGGCGACGCCGGAAGCGATCGAGGGTATGGATGCGCCGCTCGGCGAGACGGTGCACCTCCTCTCGCCGTTCGATCCGCTCATCATCCAGCGCCGGCGCACGGGGCTGTTTTTCGGCTACGAGCATCTGTTCGAGGCCTATGTGCCGCCGGCGAAGCGCCAGTTCGGCTACTTCACGCTGCCGGTGCTGCATGGCGACGAGATCGTTGCGGGGCTCGATCTCAAGACTGACCGGGCCGGGCGAAAAATGCTGATCAAGGCGTGGCACTGGATCGGCAAGGGCAAGGCCAGAACGCACAAGGCGGCCATCGAGGCGGCGCTCCACCGCTTCGAGCAGTTCCAGCTGGGCGCCTGAAACGGCAACGGCCCACGCGGGGGCCGTATCGATTCATTCGACCGGAGAACTGCGGCTACGCGACGTCGCGGATGGTCTTGGTGATCTCGCCGACGACGGCCGAAACGAGACCTTCGTCATCGCTTTCGGCCATGACGCGGATCACTGGTTCGGTGCCGGATTCGCGGATCACCAGGCGTCCGCTGGTGCCAAGGCGCGCGCGGCTCTCCGCGATCGCCTGCACCACCAGCTTGTGGTCGAGCGGCTTGCCCTGCTTGTAGCGCACGCTTTGCAGCAGTTGCGGCACCTTGGTGAAGCGCTGGCAGATTTCGCTGACTGTACCGCCGTGCTGCTTCAGCACCGCGAGCAGCTGCAGCGCCGCCACCAGCCCATCGCCCGTCGTCGTGAAATCGGACAGGATGATGTGGCCGGACTGCTCGCCGCCGACATTGAAATTCTTGGCGCGCATGGCTTCGAGCACATAGCGGTCGCCGACCTGGGTGCGCTCGAGGGTAAGGCCGAGGGACTGGAGGTAGCGCTCGAGCCCGAGGTTGGACATGATGGTGGCAACGAGCCCGCCGCCGCGCAACTCGCCGCGGGCATGCCAGTACTCGGCGATCACCGCCATGAACTGGTCGCCATCGACGATCTCGCCCTTTTCATCGACGATGATGACGCGGTCGGCGTCGCCATCGAGCGCGATGCCGATATCGGCGCGCACTTCCTTGACCTTGGCGATCAGCGCGTCGGGGGCGGTCGAGCCGACCTTGTCGTTGATGTTGAAGCCATCGGGCTGCACGCCGATCTTGAACACTTCGGCGCCCAGTTCCCACAACGCCGTGGGGGCGACCTTGTAGGCGGCGCCGTGGGCGCAATCGAGCACCACGCGCAGGCCGCTGAGATCGACGCCCTTGGGCAGCGTGCGCTTGGCGAATTCGATGTAGCGCGTCTGTGCGGCTTCGTCGCGATGCGCGCGGCCGATATCGCGGCCCTTCGACAGCTTGTCGAGCAGGTCGCTGTCGATCAGTTCCTCGATCTCGGATTCGATCGCATCCGACAGCTTGAAGCCGTCGGAGCGGAACATCTTGATGCCGTTGTCGTCGAACGGGTTGTGCGAGGCGGAGATCATCACCCCGAGATCGGCGCGCAGCGAGCGGGTCAGCATGGCGACAGCAGGTGTCGGCATCGGGCCGAGCAGGTAGACGTCCATGCCGACGGCGGTGAAGCCGGCGGTGAGCGCGCTCTCGATCATGTAGCCGGAGCGGCGGGTATCCTTGCCGATGACGACGCGATTGCGCTCCTCGCCGTTGACGAAGTGAAGCCCGGCGGCCATGCCGACCTTCATGGCGAGCTCCGGCGTCAGCTTGCCGCCATTGGCGAGCCCGCGAATGCCGTCGGTACCGAAGTATTTCCGCATGTGAACCTGCCCTGATTCCCGAGGGGCGCAGATTATACCGCGCCAGCCCCGGCGTCCCTCGATTCTATGGATCAGGTGGTTAAGGGAGGATGAGGGCGGGATGTAGGCGGGATTTTGGGGCCGCGAATGGCACCGGTGTGGCCGGCTTGGTGGTTCGACAGGCTCACCATGAAGCCTCAGGAGGTTCCTCACCGTGAGGCCTCAGATGCTATGGTGCGGCGCCCGGGCCTGCCGAACCACGGGGCTTGGCACCCCGAATACAAAAGGGCCGCCCGGTGGGGCGGCCCTTGAACTTATTGCCTGCCGTCAGCTGGTCGGCTGCGGGGTGCCGGCTTCCGGGGCAGCATCGGGGCCGGGGCGCTTCTTGCCGGATTTGCCGGCCGTGGGCACGCCCGTCGACTTGGGAGCAACATCGGCATCGGTCTCGCGGATCGGCGTCTGGCCGTCCATGAGACCGCGGATCTCGTCGCCGGTGAGCGTCTCATACTCGATGAGCGCCTTGGCGATGGTGTGCAGATCGTCGATATTCTCGCGGATCACCTTCTGGGCCGTCTGGTAGCCGTCCTCGACGAAACGCTTCACTTCCTCGTCGATCAGCTTCTGCGTGTCGTTCGACATGTGCGTGTTGCGCTGCATCATCGAGCGGCCGAGGAACACCTCGTCCTGGGCGTCGCCGTAGAGCAGCGGGCCGAGCTTGTCGGACATGCCCCATTCGGTCGCCATGGCGCGGGCGAGGCCCGTTGCCATCTTGATGTCGGCCGAAGCGCCCGAGGTCACCTTGTCGTGCCCGAAGATTTCCTCTTCGGCGACGCGGCCACCCATGGCGACAGCGAGGTCGGCATAGGCCTTGCGGCGCGTGAGCGAGACCTGATCGCGCTCCGGCAGGCGCATCACCATGCCCAGCGCACGGCCGCGCGGGATGATGGTGGCCTTATGGATCGGATCGGAGGCGTCCATCTTGATCGCGAGGAGGGCGTGGCCGGCCTCGTGATAGGCGGTGAGGCGCTTGTCCTCTTCGGTGAGCGAGAGCGTACGGCGCTCGGCGCCCATCATGATCTTGTCCTTGGCGTCCTCGAACTCGGCCATCGTGACGAAGCGCTTGTTGCGGCGCGCGGCCAGCAGGGCAGCCTCGTTGACGAGGTTCATCAGGTCCGCACCGGAGAAGCCGGGCGTGCCACGGGCAAGGATCTTGAGGTCGACGTCGGGAGCCAGCGGCACCTTGCGGATATGCACCTTGAGGATGCGCTCGCGGCCGATGACGTCCGGATTCGGCACCACGACCTGGCGGTCGAAGCGGCCGGGACGCAGCAGCGCCGGGTCGAGCACGTCCGGACGGTTGGTCGCGGCGATGAGGATGATGCCCTCGTTCGCCTCAAAGCCGTCCATCTCGACCAGCAGCTGGTTGAGGGTCTGTTCGCGCTCGTCGTTACCGCCGCCGAGGCCTGCACCACGGTGCCGGCCGACAGCGTCGATTTCGTCGATGAAGATGATGCACGGGGCGTTCTTCTTGGCCTGCTCGAACATGTCGCGCACGCGGCTCGCGCCGACGCCCACGAACATTTCGACGAAGTCGGAGCCCGAGATGGTGAAGAACGGCACATTTGCTTCGCCGGCAACGGCGCGCGCAATGAGCGTCTTACCGGTACCCGGCGGGCCGACGAGCAGCACGCCGCGCGGAATACGGCCGCCAAGGCGCTGGAACTTGCCCGGATCGCGCAGGAACTCGACGATCTCCTCAAGATCCTGCTTGGCTTCGTCCACGCCGGCGACGTCCTCGAACGTCACCTTGCCCTGCGTCTCGGTGAGGAGCTTCGCGCGCGACTTGCCAAAACCCATGGCGCCGCCGCGGCCACCGCCCTGCATCTGGCGGATGAAGAAGAACCACACGCCGATGATGACGATGAACGGCAGCCAGCTCGACAGCAGGATGGCCCAGAAGGAATTGCCTTCGGGCACCTTGGCGGTGATCTGGACGCCCTTGTCCTGGAGGCGGTTGATGATGTCGGCGCCCTGCGGCAGCACGGTCTCGAAACGCGTGCCGTCCTTCAGCGTACCGGTGACGATGTTGTCGGTGATGGTGACCGAAGTCACGGTGCCGGCATCAACGTCGACAACGAACTGCGAATAGCTCTTGTCGCTGATCAGGCCGGAGCGCGTCGACTGCTGGAAGACCTGAAACAGGCCCATCAGCATGAACAGGATCACCAGCCAGATGGCGAAGTTCCGAAAGTTGACGTTCATTTGTGTCCCGGGGTGGCCGGCTTTGGGAAGGCCGGCAATCTCTGGGCGGAAGATAAGCCCGCCAGTGAGGCCATACAAGGGCACCGGGTGCCTGCGGCGGCCGGAAATGTCCAGCCCGGTTGCGCTTTGGCGGTTAACGCGGCGTCACGCGGGGGCCTGCCGGGCGCGGCGTTTGCGCGCAGCTTCCCGCCCGGGCTCACGCAGCACCCGGATCGTCCCCCGCGAGGTGCGTACGAGACACCCGTGCAGGGTCGAGCGCACCGGCTCGCGCACCAGCCTTGCGGTCAGGGCTTCAACGGCACCGAGACCGTGCGGTTTCTGGCCCCTCCCGACGAGATCGAGCATTTTGGCGACAACGCGGACGGCGACGGCAAACGGAATGGCGCGCAGCACTTGCCGATCGATACTCGCTTCCTCGACGCCGGGAGCGATGGTGACCAGCGACATCGCCTCGGCCGTCATGCTGACCAGCGCCGTTTCGGCCTCACCCATGCGCTCGGCAAACCGGCCGAGCCGGCGGGCATCGAGCCCGAGGGTAGCAAGCTGCGGCAACATCTGGCGCCAGCGCACGCGCTCGTAGTCGAGATCGGCATTGGAGGGATCGGTGACCGGGGTGATGCCGGCGCGCGAAACGACTGCGGCCAGATCGGCCGGATCGACCGCCAATAGCGGCCGGATGATGGTGAGGTCGCCCACCTGGCTGAACATGTCCATGCCGCGCAGGCCCTCGATCCCGCTGCCATGCGCGAGGCGCATCAGAACGGTTTCGGCCTGATCGCCCAGATGGTGTGCCGTTACCAGCGCCGTAGCGCCATCGGCCTGCATCGCCTCGGCCATCAGCCGGTAGCGGGCATGACGTGCCGCCTCGGAGATGCCGGTGGCGGGCTTTTCGCCCTCCCACCTCAGCCCGCGGGCAAAAATGCCGAGCCGCTCGGCTTCGCGGAGGACAAAGGCAACTTCGGCGGCCGCCTCGGGACGCAGCCCGTGATCGACGGAATAGACGACGAAACGCTCCTGCGTTCCGGTCGCGCGGGCATATTCGGCAGCGAGGAGGAGAAGCGCGAGACTGTCAGGGCCGCCGGAAACGGCGAGCGCGAGACAGTGGAAATCGTCAAGCGGCGCAAACAGCGCCTTGGGGTCGAGACCTGGGCGCCGGCTCAGGCCGGACACTTGGCCTTACCCTTTTCGTCCTGCAAGCGCTGGACGAAGGCCGGCGCGAGAATCGTATAGCGCTGCTCAAGAGTGGCGTAGGTGCGGCAGGCGACCTCCGCCTCGCCTGCCCCTGCGAGCGCCATGCCGAGCTTGAGCATCAGGTCGGGCGCGCGGGGCGATGATTCGTATTTCTGGTAGCCTTCGGCGAGCACGAGCGCGGCATCGTCATAGGCGCCGCGGTGCATCAGCGCTTCGCCCAGCCAGTTGGTGGCGTCCGCCGCGTTGGGATCGTCGGGGAAGAGCCCGACGAACTGCTGGAACTGGTCCTCGGCGAACTCGTAGTCGCCGCGCATGATCGCCTCGTAGCCCGCCGCATACTGCGCGTCGGCATCGCCGGTGGAGAGCGCGGTGCTGTCGAATTTGCCGACATTTGCCGTCTGCGGCGGCAGCTTCAGCTCGCCGATGGCCCCGACGCTGCCGTTGGTCCCAACCAGGGGATCGGCAGACTGGCCCAGCGGCTGCTGATCGGCCGGCAGCGCCAACGGCGTTACCGCCGGCAGCGCAGCGGTGGTCGTCGGGTCGGCCGGCAGCCGGTCGGGCTCGACGGCGCCCTGCTTCTGCGGCGCCGCTGCGGGGGTCCCGCCGCCTTCAAGCTGCTGGAAGCGGAACTCGTTGTCCTCGACCTGCTTCTCCAGCATCGTCTGCATCTGCGTGAGCTGGAACTGCAGGCCCTCGACCTGGCCGGTCAGCAGCCTGATCTGGTCTTCGAGCTGCTGGATGCGCACGGCAAGCTGAGCTTCCTCGCGGCTCTGCGCGAGCGCGGGAACAGCGGTGCCCACGAGCAGGACGAGCGCGAAAGCCACGCGTCCCCAAAGTCTGGAAAAGTGCAATCTGATCTCCGTCAGTGACCGGCCGATACCGGGGGGAACAGTCCAATCCGAATAGCCGACAATTGGGTCAAAAAAAAGCAGCAAGCCCCGGCGTTGCTGGATTTTGCGGGGATTTAAAAGAGGAAACGCCGGGTTTCCGTTTTGCGGAAACCCGGCGCCTATGCCTCCAGCGACCCCGGAAACCCCGGGCCGCGCCTACTGTACGACAGTCACAGCACGGCGGTTTTGTGACCAGCACGAAATATCGTTGCAGATTGCCACAGGACGCTCCTTGCCGAACGACTTCGACGTGATGCGGCCCGGGTTCACACCGCGGCTAACGAGGTAGTTGACGACCACCGAGGCACGGCGGGCGCCGAGCGCGATATTGTACTCGCGCGTGCCGCGCTCGTCGGCGTGGCCTTCCATCATGATGCGGTAGTTGGAATAGCGGTTGAGCCAAGCGGCCTGCTTGTCCAAGGTGGCGGTGGCAGTGGGCGTAAGGCTTGAGGAATCGGTCTCGAAAAAGACGCGATCGCCAACGGAAACCAGGAACTCCTGCTGGCTACCGGGGGCGCCGCCGCCGGGGCCCAGATTGCCCACGCCAGTGACGCTGCTACCGTTCCGCGAACAGGCCGCCAGAGCGACCACGAGGACGACAAGCGCGACGCCCTTCAAAATTCCCATGATGGGCGTGACCGAACGCATCGCGCGGTGTCTCCTAAACTATGAATTCGAGTGACGGTTTTTACCGCGCGTTATCTTAAGGCGGGGTGTCCGAGACTGGTTAATTCTTCCCGATGATGGTCGCAATGAGGCCGAAATCCAAGGGTTTCGGCCTCGTTGCACAATTGCAACGGTTAGCTCCGGATCGGCGACCAGGCCGGATCGGACGCGAAGCTGTCAGTCGGAATCTTCTGCTGATTGCGGCCCCAGATATCGACCGAGTAGAGCGCCGGACCCGCGTCCCCGCCCGGATCGGAGAAGTACATGATGACCCGCCCGTTGGGGCAGAAGGTCGGCCCCTCCGCGTGGAAGCTCGACGCCAGCAGGCGCTCGCCCGACCCATCGGGGTTCATGATGCCGATGTGGAACTGGCCGCCCGACTGGCGGGTGAAGGCGATGATGTCGCCAAGCGGCGACCAGACCGGCGTCGAGTACGTGCCTTCGCCGTGGGAAATGCGCTGTGCACCGCCGCCCCCGGCCCCCATGATGTAAAGCTGGGGCGAGCCGCCGCGATCGCTCTCGAAGACAATGCGCTGACCGTCGGGCGAATAGCACGGACCGGTGTCGATGGCCGCGCCGCTGGTGAGCTGCGTCGGCTGACCGCTGCCAATGCGCAGGGCGTAGATATTGGTCGTCCCGCTCTGCTCGACCGAGAAGGCGACCGTGCCGCCGTCGGGCGAAAAGCGCGGCGAGAACGTCATCTGGCCAAAGCTGCCCAGCCGCTGCTGGTTGCCGGTGTTGAGATCAAGCAGGTAGACCTGCGGATTGCCGTCCTCGAAATTGAGGTAGGTCAGCTGCTGCTGGCTGGGCGAAAAGCGCGGCGTCAGCGCCAGCGTCTTGCCCGAGGTGATGTACTGAACGTTGGCGCCGTCCTGATCCATGATGGCGAGCCGCTTGACACGGTTGGCCTTCGGGCCGCTTTCGGCGACATAGACGACGCGGGTATCGAAATAGCCCGGCGCGCCGGCCAGCGATTCGTAGATCGCGTCGGACACGATGTGGGCGATCCGGCGGTAGCTGTTGGCGTCGGTCGCATAGGACTTGCCGACGATCTGCGCCGCAGCAGCCGTATCCCAGACGCGGACGGACGACTCGACCTGCCCGCCGCGTTCGACCTGCCCCATCACCAGCGCGTCATTGCCGGTGCCGCGCCAGGCGGCAAAGTCGGGCTGGTTGACGACGTCGCCCACCTTTTGCGGCAGGCTACCCGGATCGGCCACCGCGAACAGGCCGGAGCGCTTCAGGTTGCTGCGCACGATGTCGGCAATCTCGCGCCCGAAATTGGGGTCGGACGACGCAAAATCGGGAATGGCGATCGGCAGCGGCGTAAAATTGCCGCCCGTCACCACGATCTCGACAAGCGCGGAAGCGGGTGTACCCGCAGCAGCGAGGGCCGTACCGGCAAGGCCGAGCTTGAGGGCGTTACGCCGGGTCAGAAGGGTCATAATCGTCTCCGTAGTCGGTGCCGGTCAGGACGGCTTTGTGGCTAGAATTGCGATGGGTCGAACATGGCGCGAACCTCTTGTCCGGCCGCAACAGAGTAGGGTCCGCAGCGCATCACGGCGCGCTGGGCGGCAGAGGCAAGCGCCCGGCCGAGCTGGTCTCCCGGTGCGTCCACGATCGTGGGCATCACCGTCACCATGCCGTTGGGCTGGATGCTGAACTGGAGCGTCGCGGTCATGCGCGCCTCGGCCGCGCCGAGCGGCACGCTGAGGCAGCCGCGGATCTGGCCGACCAGCGCGTCGATCTCGGACTGGCTGAGCCGCGCCGCGGTGCCGGTTTCCTTGCCAAGGCTGGCCTGGCCGCCTGCGCCGGTCGTCGCGCCGCGCGATTCCTCGGTATTGATGATGTTGGCGACGTCGTCGGCCGGACGCGCGGCCGCGTCTTCCTTCCGCTTCGCCTCGCGGATACGGGCCTCTTCCTGCTTCTTGGCCTCGTCTTCCTTCTTCTTTTTGTCGGCCGCGGCGGCGTCGTCCTTCTTCTTCTGCTCAGCAGCCGCCGCGTCTTCCTTCTTTTTCTTGTCCGCGGCTTCGCGCTTCTTCTTGAAGTCGGCGCGCTTTTCCTCGAGCGCGGCGGTGCGCGCCACCGGCTGCGGTGCGATGCTGTTAGGATCTTCCGTCAGGGTCGGCGTCGCCACCTCGGCCGCGGGGGCGACAGGCTCAGGCACCGGCGCAGGTTCCGGCGCGGGAGCCGGTTCGGGGGCCGGCGCAGGTTCGGGCGCGGGAGCCGGCTCGGGTGCAGGTTCAGGCGCGGGGGGTGGCGGGGTCGGCTTGGGCTCGACCACCGGCTCGGGCGTCGGCTCGGGAACCGGTGCGGGCGCCGTCTGTTCGGTCGGCGCCGGGGTTACCGTTTCGGTTTCCTGCGGCTTCGCCTGGTTCTCTTCGGTGTTGCCGGTCGGCTGCGCCACCACGGCCGGCGTTTCGGTATCGACGATCGAGGGCGCCTCGGTCTCGACGACGGTCGAGTCGAGCGTGCCCTTGCGGATGTTCGAGAACTCTTCGATCGAGATCAGATCAACGGCGATCGACTCCACCGGCTGGGCCTCGAACGGGCGCGTCATGCCGATGCCTACAATCGCGAGAGCGATGAGACTGGCATGACCGACTGCCGATACGACAAACCCGGAGCGCATCCCGGCGCTACCTCTGTTCCTGATCCGTGATCAGGCCAATCTTGGAATAACCTGCCGCGGACAATGTGCCCATTACCTTCATGACCGCGCCGTAGCTCGCCGCACCGTCGCCGCGCACATAAATGCGGTCTTCAGTGCCGTTGACCGCGACGGCGGCGACCTGCGTGACGAGATCGGCTTCGCTCACCGGCGTGTCGCCGAGGAAGATCTGGCCGTCGGTGGTGACCGAGACGGTGATCGGCTGCGATTCCGTGTTCATTTGCTGCGCCTGCGTTTCCGGCAGGTCGATCGGCACGCCCACCGTCATCATCGGCGCGGCAACCATGAACACGATCAGCAGCACCAGCATGACGTCGACCATCGGGGTGACGTTGATGTCGGCCATCGGGCCGCTGCCGCCGCCGCGGCGCCGTCCGCGACGGCCACCGGCGCGGCCGCCACCAGCAGTGGCCATGCCCATCTAGCGGGTCCCCCGCGCTTCGAGCTGACGGCTGAGGATGGTCGAGAACTCATCGGCAAACCCTTCGAGCCGGCCGATCATCTTGTTCGCGTCCCCCGAAAGCTTGTTGTAGGCGATAACCGCCGGAATGGCTGCGAGCAGCCCGAGCGCAGTGGCAAACAGCGCTTCCGCGATCGGGCCGGCAACGACGGCCAGGTTGGTGCTCGACGACGCCGAGATCGCGGTAAATGCGTTCATGATGCCCCATACCGTGCCAAAAAGGCCAATGAAGGGCGATGCCGAGCCGACGGTGGCAAGGAAGCCGAGGCGCTTTTCCAGCGTCTCGCTCTCGCGGCTGATGGCCACGTCGAGCACCTTTTCGAGGCGTGCCTGCATGCCGATGAACGAGGCCGCGTTCTGCTCGTGGCTGCGCTTCCACTCCTTCATGGCGGCAACGAAGACGGCGCCGAGGCCCGTCGTCTTGCGCTCGCTCATTTCCTGGTAAAGTTCTTCGAGCGACTGGCCCGACCAGAAGGTGCGTTCGAAACGGTTCATTTCACGCTGCGCGCGGCCGAACAGCATCGACTTGTCGACGATGATCGCCCAGCACCAGACCGATGCTGCAAGCAGGCCGAGCATCACCGTCTTGACGACCAGATCGGCCTGCCAGAACAGCGCCCAGATCGATAGATCCGGCGCGTGTGCGGCAGCGCCAGAAGCAGCGCCGATCGCGTCCACTGGATTCATGAAATTGGGTCCTTTCGGTCCGGCCCCCGATCGACCGGTCAGATGCGGGTCGATGCGGTTCAAATTTGGCAATTTTAAGAGAAATGTCCGGATTTCCGGACCTTTCGGGCAGCACCCGCGGGCACCACCGGACCATATGGTCAAGAATAGGTTAACAAACGATTCCGGCGCAGCAGCAGGTGTTGCCGGCGGTCAGCCGCGGCCCAGCGCCGCGAGCACCAGCCGCGGCATCCGCGCCGGCCGGCCCGAGGTGTTTATCGCAACCACGAGCACTTTCGCCCGCGTCATGACAGCGCCGTTCCTCACGATTGCCTGATCGAGATGGAGGCGCGCCGGGGACAGGCTCTCCACCCGGGTTTCGACCTCCAGCAGGTCATCGATCCGCGCTGCCGCATCGAACTCGATGGTCATCGAGCGGACCGCAAAGGCAATGCCCTCCCCGATCAGTTCGGAGTGGTGCACCCCGATGGAGCGCAGGAACTCCGTCCGCGCCCGCTCGAAAAAATGCAGGTATGCGGCGTGATAGACGACGCCGGAAAAATCGGTGTCCTCATAGTAGACGCGGACGGAAAAGCGGTGCTGTTCAGACATCCCCCTCCTCCGGCGCTTCGAACAGGCTTTGCTGCATCCCCACAAACCCCTGCGGCACGCTCATGCCGAGATGCTGGAAGGCCTGGCCCGTGAGCATGCGGCCGCGCGGCGTGCGCTGGATAAAACCCTGCTGGATCAGGTAGGGCTCGACGATCTCCTCGAGCGCGTCGCGAGGTTCGCTCAGCGCCGCGGCGATGGTCTCGATGCCCACCGGTCCGCCGCCATAGTGCTGCGCGATGACGGTAAGGTAGCGCCGATCGAGCATGTCAAGGCCGCGCGCATCGACATCGAGGCGCAGCAGCGCCTTGTCGGCGACGGCCCGGGTGATTTCCTTGGCCTTGTCGACCAGCGCGAAATCGGTAACGCGGCGGAGCAGCCTGCCGGCGATGCGCGGCGTGCCGCGCGAGCGCCGGGCAATCTCCATCGCGCCATCGGGCGACATGCCGATGCCAAGCAGCCGCGCGCCTCGCTCGACGATCAGCACCAGTTCCTCGGGCGTGTAGAAATT